>JANPIJ010000286.1:0-29417 GCA_031424955.1 Ferruginibacter sp.
CTCACCGGCCATTTTTGAAAAATTATTATAGACATTTCTAATAGTAACCTTAATTTACTTCATTCAGAAATGGCTTACAATGCCATCAAATACTTAACATCCCCTTCAAAAAATCTATATTACCACCAACTCGTAAAAATCTTCCGGCTGAAGATATTTCTCTGACAAAGTCAATAAATCGGCAGCGGAAATTGTTTTAATCGTTTTAATCGAATCGTAAAAGTATTGCTCGTCCAGGTTATTTAAGATGATGTTCTTCCACCTGCCAATAATCTGGAAAGGGCCATCCAGGTCGCCGAGGATAGAACCGATCATGTAGTTTCTCACCAGTAACAATTCTTCTTCATCAATTAGTTCCTCCCTCAATAATTTCATCTCCTTATATACTTCCTCTACCGTTGCCTCGCTTACATCCTTGCCTGCTTCGGTACTGATCATCCAGGCACTATCGTGAATATGGTTTTGAACATAGCTATGAATACCATAGGTATAACCCTTATCCTCCCGGATATTACTCATCAATCTTGAACCAAAAAATCCACCCAATACAGTATTCAAAACCATTACATTCATGTAATCGGGATGATGCCTGTTTGGAAATGGCCTTGCCATACGGATAGCGCCTTGTACGCCGTTCGGATCGTTGGCAACCCTGTACTTTTTTTGGGATGCCGGTAAAAACAATTTGGTAGTTGGTCGTTCGTTATTGCTTGTTATTGATAAATCTCCAAACTGTTTATTCAGTTGTTCAAAAAGGTCTGCAGGTAAATTACCGGCTACAAAAATCACAACGCTTCCTTTCAAATAATATTGTTGAAAATATGCCTTCATTGACTCCGTGGTTAAAGATTCATAGTCTTCTGCAACCAGGTATTTGCCATAGGGGTGTTGCTCACCATACAAATAGGCATCTATCAATCGATTCGCTACAAAATCACATTTCTGTAAACTAACAGATAATTTTTGTTTGCTGTTCTGTTTAAAAATTTCCAGTTCCGTATCGGGAAAAATGGAATCTGTAATCATCTCCCGCATTACCGGCAACAATTCCTTTAAATGTTTGCTTAAGGTATGTAGGGATACTACCGCCGTTTCGTTATAACAGGTACGGTTGCAATAAGCGCCGTAATATTCAAAATGTTCATTTATCTGGAAGGCAGTTTTGGTAGTAGTACCATTGCGCAGCATATAATTGGTAGCTGCAGCCACACCGTTTTGAGTTTCATAACTGTTACCGGCATAAAATACCATTTCTACCTGTAGTACTTCCTGTGCCCCGGCATTGATGGCATACACTTCCACGCCATTATCCAGTACAAATTTTTCGTAAGGCTTCAGGCGAAGGTTAAACTCGATGGCATCCTTTATTAATGGAGATTTGGCTCTGTCAATCATTATTTATTTGGTATTTCCCGGATTGAACCGGCGATTTTATACTGGTTTTAGACACAGTGTTGACTTGTTATATTTCGTATTTTCTGTTTAAAGAGGAGAACTGATAAAAATAGACGGCACTTTTGAAAAATAGAATCCTATCTTAATCATCAGGGTCCAAATTCCCCCTTCGGGGGCTAGGGGGCTTTTTAATTATCCGAATAATAATATAACGTATTGCAATTATTCTCATCGAATATAACCCTGCTTTCATTCATTAATTCTTCGCTTGTTACAGACTGGTAAATCTGCAGTTCTTTATTAATGAGATCGGCATCCCCCAATAACTCGTACATGGCTAAGCTGGTGGCACGGTTCATTACGCTCATATCTTCAAAAGCCATCATGCTTTCCGTTTTGTTCTTAACTTTTTGCAATTCCAGTTCGCTGATACCTTCCTGCTGCAGTTTTACAATTTCTTCCATTACAGCCGCTTCGGCTACTTTCATATCCACTCCTTTTACCAGCTTGCCTTGTATGGACAGCAGCCCAGCATCGGTACTGCCATAATGTGAACAATCTATATTACTAAACAACTGCTTTTCTTTTACCAGTGCCTGGAACAAACGGGAAGAACCTCCACCGCTCAGGATTTCTGTAATCAGGTCGGTAACATAATACCTTTTATCAAGCCTTGGATAAATATGCCAGCATTTGTATAGAGCATCCAATGGTACACTTGCCTTTATTTCCATGGTTTTGGGTGCGGTTTGTTTTGGCTCTGCCGGCAACTGCCGGTTGTATTTTGTACCGGAAGGGATCGGACCAAACCATTTATCGGCGAGATTTTTTACCTGCTCTACCGTTACATTGCCCGCTACTACCAGGATGGCATTAATTGGGGTATAATGTTTATAGAAAAAATCTTTTACATCCTGCAAAGTGGCGTCTTCCACATGCTTCAACTCTTTGCCAATGGTCATCCACCGGTAGGGGTGAACTGTATAAGCCAGTTCCCGCATTTTATGCCAGGCATCGCCGTAGGGCTTATTGATATAGTGTTCTTTAAATTCTTCACACACCACTTTACGCTGTACTTCCAGGCTTTTTGCATCAAAGGCAAGGCTTAGCATACGGTCACTTTCCAGCCAGAAAGCTGTTTCAATATTTTCGGCCGGTAACTGGCAATAATAGTTGGTAAGGTCGTTGGTAGTAAAAGCGTTGTTTTCGCCACCGGCCATTTGCAGCGGTTCGTCATATTCCGGAATGTTGATGCTTCCACCAAACATCAGGTGCTCAAACAGGTGGGCAAAGCCTGTTTTTTCCGGTTTCTCATCTCTTGCACCTACATCATATATAACATTTACTACGGCCATCGGTGTGCTCTCGTCTTTATGCACCAATACCTTCAACCCATTCTCAAGGGTAAACTTTTCATACTGAATCATGCCGCAAAGTTAAGGAGTGTGAGGGTAAAATCGCCCTATATGGCAATGAGAACTTTAATTGAAGGCAACATGGAACGAAGATGGTTTCTATAGGACAAAACAGGTCATTATAATATGCTCTCCGGCCTGATGGTAACCTGCATCAGCTCGTTATTCCGCCTGATGGTAATTTTTATTTTTTCATTGGCAGACTGCAATATCGATTTATAGGACATAATATTATTGGAAAAGTCTTTACCAACGCCAATAACCAGATCATCTTTTTTCAGGCCTGCCTTGTCTGCGGGAGAACCTGGTACTATATCTTCCACAATAATCAACCCATCGGTATAATAAATGGCCATCCCGGTATAGGCATAATCAAAGGGGTCTTTAAAATGATTATTGGGCAATAAATGGATCTCTCTTTTGGGGTAGTTAACCGTTAAATTAAAACGACGCAACAGGTCGTTACCCAATAACCCGCCCACAAACGGATAAGAGGTAACTTTAAACACATCGTCATAGAGGTAGGTGGGTACATTTCTGAATCTGTAATTCCCTATCTGCACCATTTTTATCACTGTCAGCCGCATTTGCAGCCTTCCACCCATTCCCTCCGCCTGGGTATAAAAGGGCTTTCGCTTGGGTAACAGGATGCTGCTGTCCTTCACATATTCCTCACTTAGCAGGAAACACAGACCAGCTCCCGTATCAAAATAAAAATTAAAATTCTGCTTCTTTCTATCCCTGAATACGAGGTTTTGTATTGGTAATGTGGTAAATGCAGGCCTCAAAACGGTTCCGCCCCTGGGATATTCCATCTCTCCCGGACGATAAACCGATATTTCAGAAGTGTCGAAATTAATATTGACGATATACCTGCTAAAAAAGCTATAACCGATAATACCATCTATTTTTTCTCCATACACACTACTTAATATATCGTAATCATTGATATGAAAATTAAGCCTTTCCACTGTTAATCCCGGAAAATGGAGCTTTTGATTAAAGAGAAAACTCACTTTGTGTTCGCCGCCCATCCCCCTGATGGTGGTATCTGATGGTCTCGGTTTTAAATTATAGAAAGCACAGGTAGTTGAATCCAGGGATATCCCACCGCTGCCGGTATCTAAAATAAAATTGAATGAATCCTTTAATTCCCCGAGCACAGCCCTTACGATCATTACGCCGCCACTATATTGTTTAAAGGGAAAACGGGTAATCAATTTCGCCTGGGGCTGTGGCCTTAATATTTCCTGCGTTTTGCTCAAAAAAGGCAAAAAGGCAAAAAGCAATATGCAAATTAAATACTTCATACAGCAAGAAATTAAATATACAACCTAATGGATGTACTTTTGTTATTAATTTACAAACGGTTTTATGGATATAAACGAATTATTTAAGAAAGCGTTCAACTTTGAATTTTTAACCGCCGAAGAGGGAGTGTTTCTGTTTGAAAATGCACCCCTCGCAGAGTTGATGTATGTAGCGGATGAATTGAGAAAAAAACTGGTACCGCATGGCAAAGTTACCTGGATAATCGACCGGAACCTGAACACCACCAATGTATGTATCGCGAACTGTAAATTCTGTAATTTTTACCGGATACCCGGACACCCGGATGCTTATATTACCGATATTGAAACGTACAAGAAGAAAATTGATGAAACCTTTCGCTATGGCGGCGAGCAGTTATTATTACAGGGCGGGCACCACCCCGACCTGGGATTAAGTTATTATGTAGGCCTTTTTAAAGAGTTAAAAAGTTTATACCCCAATTTAAAATTGCATACCCTTGGTCCACCGGAAGTAGCTCATATTACCAAACTGGAAAAAAGTACGCACCGCGAAGTATTGATAGCGCTGAAGGAAGCAGGGCTGGACAGTTTGCCGGGGCCGGGAGCAGAAATTCTAACAGACAGGGTTAGGCGATTGATCAGTAAAGGAAAATGCGGCAGCCAGGAATGGCTGGATGTAATGCATGAGGCACATAAACTGGATATCACCACCAGTGCGACCATGATGTTTGGCCATGTGGAAACGGTAATGGAACGATTTGAACACCTGGTAAAATTAAGGGAAGTACAAAGCAGGAAACCGGAACATGCAAAAGGGTTCCTAGCCTTTATTCCATGGACATTCCAGGATGTGGATACCTTGCTAGCAAAGATCAGGGGAGTTCATAACCTCACTACGCCGGAAGAGTATATCCGTATGATTGCGATGAGCCGCATCATGCTGCCCAATGTAAAAAACATACAGGCCAGCTGGTTAACAGTGGGTAAAAAAACCGCACAGATTTGCCTCAACGCAGGCGCCAACGATTTCGGAAGTATTATGATAGAAGAGAATGTGGTAAGTGCAGCGGGAGCTCCGCATCGGTTTACCAGTAAAGGCATACAGGAAGCCATACGGGAAGCGGGTTTTGAACCCCAGTTGCGCAACCAGCAATACGAATTCAGGGAAATGCCCAAAGTGATGGAAGAACAGGTGATTGCGTATTGATAAATATTGAACTTATTAAAACTACAGTTACAGGCCCCTTGATTGGGGCCTTTTTTATTAACAATGCGTTGCCAGCTTTCAAATGGCCGGCAATCATTGCTGCAGACTTTTGCCTTTTTGATTCGAAAGCCCGCTGTCGCAATTGTTGGGTATTTGTGCGAAGTATGACGTTGGGCAGGATCACCAACAACTTCTAAGGGTCATTCGCTTTTAAATTAAACAGTAAGCATTGTTGTTGGTATGTTCACACACAGTCTCATCTACATACGCAAAAATGGCGAAACCAGGCTTCGGTCGAAAACGTTGTCATTTCAAGAAATGATAAGCAACAATGCCCTCTGTTTGCAACAGTGTTTGTTAATTTAACATTCACCCATCTGAATTTGCAGAAAATAATTATTTACACTGCATAAAACAGATCAAAAGTGATCAATATCTGATAAAATGATAATTTTATAACTATGAAAAAACCTTTATTCAAGTAAAAACAATTTCATAACTCACATATTTATTTTTAGTGATAATAAGCACCATATTTGCAGGGGTGGTTAATGACACATAATCAGCAGATGAAAAAATTTAAAAACAGTTTTTTTTATATTGGTGTAATAAGCTTTTTTTCGGCCCTTATGTATTTCACGGTGCAATGGGGTAAGGCCCTGGAGCCTGGCAGAAATATTGTAATTCCCTCTTCCGGTAAAAGCCAGTGGATGGAGTTTACCAGCGCCATTAAAAACAATTTAGAACATCCGCTCGCCCTTTTGCTGGTACAAATTGTTACCATCATTCTGGCTGCCCGGCTATTGGGTTGGGTATGCAAAAAGATTGGCCAACCGTCTGTAATTGGTGAAATAGCCGCCGGGATTTTATTAGGGCCATCCTTTCTGGGGATGTATTTTCCGGGTTTTTCTGCTGCATTGTTTCCCCCCCAGTCGTTGGGCAACCTGCAGTTTTTAAGCCAGATCGGGTTGATCCTGTTTATGTTTGTGGTAGGCATGGAACTGGATTTAAAAGTACTCCGCAACCAGGCCCGGGAAGCAGTGGTGATCAGCCATGCCAGCATTGTAATTCCATTTGCGCTGGGGCTCGGACTGGCTTATTTTATATATGAAAACTTTGCACCACTGGGTGTGCAGTTTACTTCATTTGGATTATTCCTGGGCATAGCCATGAGTATTACAGCATTCCCCGTACTGGCAAGAATTGTACAGGAAAGGGGTATCAACAAAACCCGGTTAGGCACCGTGGTAATTACCTGCGCCGCTACCGATGATATTACCGCCTGGTGTATATTAGCCGCCGTGATCGCCATTGTAAAAGCTGGTTCATTTGTAAGTTCTATCTATATTATTTTACTTGCAGGCGCCTATGTACTGTTGATGCTGAAAGTGGTAAAGCCCTTTCTGAAAAGGGTTGGCGACCTGCACACCACCCGTGAAAATTTAAGTAAGCCGGTGGTTGCCATCTTTTTCTTAACACTGATTCTATCGTCTTACATTACGGAAATAATAGGAATTCATGCATTGTTTGGCGCATTTATGGCGGGTGCCATCATGCCCGAAAACATGAAATTCAGAAATATTTTTATTGAAAAAGTGGAGGATGTTGCCCTTGTGCTGTTACTACCATTGTTCTTTGTGTTTACGGGATTAAGAACACAAATTGGACTATTGAATCATCTATACCTGTGGGAGGTTTGCGGGTTGATCATCCTGGTGGCGGTAGTGGGAAAATTTTTTGGCAGTGCGCTGGCGGCGAGATTTGTTGGCCAAAGCTGGAAAGACAGTCTTACCATCGGTGCATTGATGAACACGAGGGGGTTGATGGAACTGGTGGTATTGAATATCGGATACGACCTGGGTGTACTAACCCCTGAGATTTTTGCGATGATGGTGATTATGGCCCTGGTAACTACTTTTATGACGGGACCTGCTCTTGACATGATTAATTTCATTTTCAAAAAGAAAGAAGAGATTATTCCTCAATTAATCAACCAGTCAAGCCGGTTTACCATATTGGTTTCTTTTAGAAATCCGGAAACGGGTAAATCACTTTTAAGATTAGCCAACGGCCTGGTTAAAAAGCAAAACGGCAATTCGTCCATTACTGCAATGCACCTGACGCCGAGCAATGAATTGAATCCCTATAATGTAGATGAATATGAAAAAGAAAGTTTTGCACCTATCATTGCAGAATCTAAAAATCTTCGTCAAAATATCACCCCGCTGTTTAAGCCCTCGGTAGATATTGATTCGGATATTGCCGATGAAGCCAACAAGGGGGATTATGATTTGTTGCTGATCGGGTTTGGACAATCCATTTTTGAGGGAAGTTTACTGGGTAAAATTTTAGGCCTGGCTACCAGGATCATGAACCCCGACCGGATCATTAACAAAGTAAAAGGAAAGGAAAAGTTGTTTGAAAATTCACCTTTTGATGAAAGAACACAATTGATATTATCCAAAACAGCAGTTCCGGTGGGCATTCTCATCGACAAGAATTTATCTTTTATAAAAAGAGTTTTCATCCCTGTATTTGACGCAGAAGATGTTTTCCTTTTTACCTATGCCCAAAAGCTGATCACCAATACCGGTGCAAGGATAACAATAATGGATATGACCGGTAATATGAAGGACGATGCCGGTGTCACAGCATCTGTAAGAGATCTTGAAAAAGGAACTCCGGGTAACGTCAATATCCTGAGCCAGGTAAAACCGGATCGGAAATTCCTTCAAAACTACGACCTGGTACTTATCAGCGTAGACGGCTGGAAAAAATTATTAGCAACACAAAGTCTTTGGTTAAATTATACTCCCTCTAACCTGATTTTAAAACCATAACTGGTTACCGGCTCTCAGTAAAGCATTGTGAGTAGATTATACAAACCTCCAAGGGGTTTTTTATGCGCCATTAACAAATGTTAAATCCAACTTATTTTTTTCAACGTACATCGGTTGTTACTCCATTTTAAAAATTAAAAACTAAAATAATGAGAAAGACAATCAACGTTGTAAAAATGTGCGGTTTTGCCATCCTGTTATTCACTGTTGCATCCTGCAAAAAAAATGATAAGCCTGCAATGGAAATGGATGATTTTTCAGAACTAAACAATGTGAGAAAGATTGCGGATTTTACTTTTTATGCATTATCGGAGGGAACTGTTATTGATAAAATTTCTACTGCTGATATTAATACGGTAAGCAATTCAGCTACCATTACAGGGTTGCAACCGATGGAGACCATCCTGTCCATTGATTTTCGTCCTGCCACCGGGCAGTTGTATGGATTAAGCAGCGGCAGCAGGTTGTACGTCATCAATCCACTAACAGGAGCAGCCAGGGTGATTGGCGCCAATCCTTTCACACCGGCATTATCCGGTACCGTTACCGGCTTTGACTTTAACCCCACTGTAGACCGCATAAGAGTAGTTACCAGTAACGGTCAGAACCTTCGCCTTAACCCGGAAACCGGCTCTGTAGCAGCAACTGATTTAAATATAAATGGTGTACCGAATGCAATGGTTACAGGTGCTGCTTATACGAATAACATAGCCGGTGCTACCACTACTACCTTATACGATATTGATATTACTACTCAAAAATTATACAAACAATTACCACCCAACGATGGCAAACTGGTGGAAGTGGGCCCGTTAAAATTAAAGATAGAAGGGGAAGGTGGTTTTGATATAGCCCCTAAAGATTCTATCGCAATTGGTTTATACAGCATCAATAAAAAGGCAACATTATTTCGTGTAAACCTTGCCACCGGCGAAGCAAAAAAACTGGCAAAATATGAAAACGGGAAAGGATACACGGGTATCGCCATACAGACTGATCCGGTTGCCTACGCGGTAAGCCAGACAAATGATTTGTACATTTTTAATCCTGCTACACCGGGTACTTTTGTTACCAAAACCATCTCTGGTTTATCAGCCGGTGAAAAGGTACTGGGGCTTGATTTCCGTCCCTTAAACGGACAACTGTATGGATTAACCAGCAATAGCCGAATTATTACACTCAATGCATCTTCCGGCGCTGCGGCAGTTGTGGGCGTTTTAAGCATTCCGCTATCAGGCACTGATTTTGGTTTTGATTTTAACCCAACCGTAGACCGTATACGCATCGTAAGCAACACCGGGCAAAATCTCCGGTATAATCCTAATGATCCTTTATTACCGGTACTGATTGATGGCCCTCTTAATCCAGGTATGCCTGATGTATCAGCGGCAGCCTATACCAATAATTTTGCCGGTGCTACCAGCACTATGTTATTTGATATCGATGTAAATACGGATAAATTGTATTTGCAAAATCCACCTAACAATGGAGTGCTTACTGAAATAGGAAGCCTCGGTGTTAACATTGATAATTCCTCCGGGTTTGATATTGGCGGAACCAGCGGAACAGCCTGGGCCATTTTATCTGTTAAAGGCAATGCAAAACTCTACACCATTAATACTACTACCGGTGCTGCCATAGAAAAAGCAAATTTTAATGTACTGGTAAATGGCTTTACTGTGGGATTAGGATTTTAAAAACCAGTGAATAACGACTACGAAAACTCCGGGGTAATCCGGAGTTTTTTTTTGAAAAACGAATCGCTGATTCAAAAAATCACGAGGTAATAAAACGATATCCAATCCCTTTGATGGTGAGTATTTCCAGTTTCGCATCTTTTTTTAAATAGCTCCTGAGGCGGGTTATGTACACGTCCAGGTTGCGGGAGTTGAAAAAATTATCGTTGCCCCAAAGCAGGTTGAGGATTTCCCGGCGGTCGATGATTGTATCCCGGTGGAGCCACAACAGTTTTAATAATTCATTTTCCCGGAAAGATAATTTCTTTTCTTCCCCATCGTGACTCAATACCTGGTGATGGGTACGAAAAGTGTACCTGCCTAATTGCACAATATCCTTCTGTTCATCCGTTCTCTGTTCTCCATGCTTCACACGCAGAGCATTTTCAATACGGGCAATCAGCTCTTCCATGCTAAATGGCTTTCGTATATAATCGTTTCCACCAGTTTTAAACCCCTTTACCAGGTCATCCGTCTGTGCTTTGGCGGTTAAAAAAATAATGGGCACTTCTTTATCCATTGCCCTGATTTCTTCTGCTATAGTAAAGCCGTCTTTGTTTGGCAACATGATATCCAAAATACAAATATCAGGCTGATGCTGCGAAAATAAACCCGTTACCTTAGCACCGTCAGATTCCATTATTACTTCGTAATGGCGGCTCTGCAGGCTTTCCATCACAATCTTTCCCAGGAACAATTCGTCTTCTACATACAGTATTTTTGTACTCATGATAGTCTGATAGTTTTTTTCATGACTTTCCTGTTTTTATCATAATGGATAACCGATGCTTCTACAAAAGGAATTTTAATGATAAAAATGCTTCCCTTGCCAACGGCCGTTTCCAATTCAATAAAACCCATGTGCCGTTTAATAATATGGCTTACATAACTCAGCCCCAGGCCATATCCTTTTATATTATGCCGGTCACCATCAGGCACCCGGAAAAACTGTTCAAATATTTTATCCCGGTATTCGGGGGCAATGCCAATACCGTTATCACTTACACGCAGCTCCAGGTAATTTGACTGGTCTAAAATATGCACGGTGATGTGTGCATTTTCTTCGCTGTATTTTAAGGCATTGTCCAGCAGGTTATAAATCACACTGGTAATGTGCAACCTGTCGGCCTCGACAATAAAATTATTGCCACTTAGTTCCAACGCGGTAGTGGCATGTTGCATGTCAAACTGCAGCTTCATAGACGCCATTACTTCTATTACCAAAAGATGGATGTCAAACGATTCTTTTTGTAAAGCGATCTCCTGGTTTTCAAACATGGAAAGTTTTAGCACCTTGTCTACCAGCATGCTTAAACGCTGTAGTTCCAATGCTGAAATATCCAGGTATTCTTTTGTTCTTTCGGGGCTTTGTAAACCACCAAAATTCCGTAAGGCCTCAATGGCTACATTAACGGTAGCAATGGGGGTTTTTAATTCGTGCGTAATATTATTGATGAAGTCGTTCTTGATAGCTGTCAATCTTTTTTGTGCCAGTAAACTTCTGTAAATAAAAATAAAAGACAAAGTAGTTAATCCAATCAGCAGGAGGGATAAGGCTAATTGCATTGATATTTTTTTCAGCACATACAGAGATGAATCTTCAAAAACAGCCTGGTAAAAAACAGGACTTAAAAAACCAACCGGAATTTTTTTTGTATAAAACGGGGAAGATGCACTATCCGCTTTTCCAAAGCCGTTTTTTTGAACACGATAGCCCAGTGTAATGCCTTCTTTCGCCAGCAAAAAGCGATACAATGAATCAATACTTTTTACGGGAATGGTGTCGGTTAATATTTTGTTGCTGTCAAGAAACTGCCTGATATGAGCCGGCGGTAATACGTCCTGGTTAGTATTCACATACATCACCGTATCTTTTTTAAAAAAATTCACATGGGTACTTTCCGGAAACGATGCGCCGGTTTTGACGGATATTATCATCTTTCGGTGGCCCGAATCGTCCGGCTTTCCGAGTTTTCTAACATTGGAAATGATATCCGTCATAAAAAGGTTGTCGTCCGGCAAACCCCGAAATATCATGGTATCCCGCTTAAACCTTTCCGACTGCAGCCGGTACATTGTTTCACGGAAAATAATATCCGCACTCTTTTTAAAATTATCTTCCTCTTCCACATACAACCTGTGCAACCAGTACACCTGGAAGGCAATGATCAGCAAAATAGTTGCCGCCATCAGTATCCTCGCTGTATGTAATTTTTTCATTGTATGCACAAAGCTAAATTTTAAAACGGGAGCCTCAGCCGGTCATTAACCTTAATTAACATTAAAGCAAAGCCCGTTAACCCACTATCAAATGCCAATAAAATAGTTTTGCTACAGTTTCAAATAAAAAAATAATTGATCAGTTATGAAAAAAATATTCATCGCTTTGTTGATGTTTGCGGGTATACAAACCACGCAGGCACAGGTAAAAGAAGGTAAAATAATATACGAACAGAAGGTAGACCTTCACCGGCGCATACCGGAGGATAACCAACAAATGAGATCGATGGTACCGCCAAGCCGTACCACAAAATTTGAATTGCTGTTTGCAGATAACCAGAGTTTATATAAGGCGGTGGAAGAGGAGCCGGATTTGACGGAGCAACATAATGGCGGCATGGTAATACGAATTAATGGAGGCGCCGACAATGAATATTATAAAAATTTCAACACCCGGCAGGTGGTGGAGAAAAGAGAACTGATGCAGGAAATATATTTGCTGGAAGATTCGATCCGGAGCTTTACCTGGAAAATGGAAGAAGGAGAAACCAAAACCATTGCCGGCTATACCTGCAAAAAAGCAACCGGCAAATCGGAGCGGGGAAGTGATATCATCGCCTGGTATACAGAAGATATTCCCTTACCTGCCGGCCCCGAACAATTTAATGGCCTTCCAGGGATGATCCTCGGCCTTGACGCCAATAAGGCCGAGATCGTTTTTACTGCTATTTCGATAGATAAAAAGGCGTATAAAAAAGACCTGAAACTACCTGCCAAAGGGAAAAAAGTAACCGGTGCGGAGTTTGCCAAAATACAAAAAGAGCTGATGGGTAATAACAAAGGGGGAGTGAGGATTGTAACCAATTAGAAGTGGACTCAGCATTCATATCAGCGACCTTTCCGTTGATACGGTGCCTTTTGCTTCGCAAATAACAACAGGAGGTTTATAAACATTTATGAAAGCAGCAGTTGCTCAATCTGCGGCCAGGTATCTACTCTTTTGTGTTTGCCTTCGGGCGAAAAAATATTATGTGGTTGCGTAAATAAAAACGTTTCACCGGTAAAGAAATCCAGGTTTTTAAAGTGGTCATCAATCATCAGGTCAGCCCGAATGATTTCTTTCGAGCCACAAAAAACCATTTGTTGCCAGTTGATAAAAGGGAAGTGTTCGTTCAGCCAGGCATGCTTTTCCACCAGGCTATTGGGAAATTCCATTGCGGCCGAAACGATAAATATTTTATAGCGCTCATTCAACGATTTTAAAACGCGTTGGCTGTCCTCCATCACGGGTGCGTTGCGGAAAAAGCCCGGGCTGTTTACATATTCCCGTTCTTTTGGAAATACTTCTATTTCCGGCCTTCCATTGTACTCTTCCGCCGAAAAAACTTTACCAAAGTCGGCCGCATGCATTTTGATAAACTGGCTATAAGTATTGGCGATTACGCCATCCATATCTATTGAAATTCGTTTCATTGATATTATTTGAAGTTTTATTAGGTTAAAAGGTGAGAAGTAAAATCCTTTCACTCATTTCCTTTGTAACCACGATTGCCATTATCGACAGATATTTGAAAAAAATCAGACATCAATAAATCAGCCATTTATCCCACCACTCACTTCTATCCGCTGCCCATTAATCCACTTCGCATCATCTGTACACAAAAAAGCAACCACGCTACCGATATCATCTGCCGCACCCACCCGACCTAATGGTGACAGCGAACTTAGTACCCCTTTCATTTGTGGATTGTTACGGATAGCTGCATTGTTAAAATCTGTTTCCACCGGGCCAGGTGCAACTACATTTGCTCCAATACCTTTTACCCCCAATTCTTTTGCAAGGTATTTGGTGAAAACCTCGATGGCTCCCTTCATTGATGCATACACCGAATAACCGGGATTCGAAAAACGGGTAGTGCCTGTAGATATGTTGATAATGCGCCCGCCTTCATTGATATGCGGCACAAATTTTTGCGTCAAAAAATAGATGCTTTTAAAATGAACATTCAGAAAATCAGTAAACAGCTCTTCGGTTACCTGCAGAAAAGGAACCGTTGTGCCCATCCCGGCATTGTTGATTAAAAAGCCGAAACTGCCTGTATTCCAGTTGGATTGTAAAGCATCCAGTGTTTGTTGCACGAAACCATCGAGCGAACTAAAATCACGCATGTCTAACTGTAGCGTTATTGCTTTTTGTCCAAGCGCTTCAATCTCCTGTACTGTTTGTTGTGCTTCTGCCTCGTTGGTTCGGTAAGTAAGTATTACGTCCGTTCCTTTTTTGGCAATGCTGATAGCCATATCTTTTCCCAGGCCGCGGCTACCACCGGTAACAAGCGCAATTTTTGTGCTTACTAACATATTGAACTTTATTTTTTAATAATGGTGCAAAGCTATGACAAGCTTTAAACTAAAAAAGGTTGGTTGGCTTATAAAGTTTACACTGTTTAAAAAGGTATAAACTTTATAAGGTCTAGCTGCTAACTATTGAGGCCGTAATACACATACTTTCACCTTTCACCACTGGCCTCATCCTTTTTACTTACTTTCGGCATTCATTACCCTTACACTATGCCTCTTTTTCAACAATCAGTTTTAAAAAAATACGTCAACGATCTTAATAAAGAAAAACTACAGGCAGCTTGGCAGCGGTTTCACCTGCATTTCCAAAATGCCCTTATTCAGCAAAATATACTGAATGCAAAAGAAGAAGAATACCAGGAAGGTTTTGTAAGAGACCTGTTTGTAAATGTATTGGATTATACACTGAAACCCCAGCCGGATTACAACCTGGTAATGGAACAAAAATCTACAAGCGATGCCACTAAAAGTGACGGGGCCGTTCTTTCGGCGGCTGGTAATGTTACTGCTGTTATTGAATTAAAAGATACCGGTACAACCGACCTTGGCAAAGTGGAAAAACAGGCTTTTGGTTATAAGCACCAGCACAAAGACTGCATCTACGTTATTATCGCGAATTTTGCAAAACTACGCTTATACATCAGCGATTCCATAGACTTCGAAGAGTTTGATCTTTTTCGCATGGGTAAGGAAGAGTTTGCGATTTTATATTGTTGCCTGCAGCAGCAGGCGCTTGCAGGGGATACGCCGCTTAAAATGAAGCAGCAATCCATTGCAGAAGAACAGAACGTCACCAAAAAACTCTATTCCGATTACAGCAGGTTTAAGAAACAACTGTTTACCGATATCACCAACCGTAATTCTCAGTATGATAAACTGGAGCTATTTAAAAAAACACAAAAACTGTTAGATCGCTTCCTCTTTATTTTGTTTGCAGAAGACCGGCTGTTACTACCGCCAAACAGTGTGAGAGATATATTAAAGCAATGGGAACAACTAAAAGAGTTGGATAATTATGTTCCACTGTATGATCGCTTTAAAAAATACTTTGGCTATCTTAATACAGGTTACCAGGGAAAACAATATGAGATATTTGCTTACAACGGAGGATTGTTTGCACAGGATGAAACTTTAGACGGAATTACAGTAGATGACCAACTGTTGTACGATAGCTGCAGGGGATTGAGTGATTATGATTTTGAAAGCGAAGTAGATGTAAACATACTCGGGCATATTTTTGAACACAGCCTTTCGGAGATTGAAGAAGTAGAAAGGGAACTCACTGCGCCACTTTCTGTTGGAGAAGGTTTGGTTTCAAAGCCTACTTCAAAACGAAAAAGAGATGGCGTATTTTATACTCCGCGTTACATTACGAAATACATTGTAGAAAATACCATTGGTGTACTTTGCACGCAAAAAAAAGAAGAATTACAGATTATTGACGATGCTTTTACGCCGCAAAAACGCAAAGCGAATACACAGCAACTGCTACAAAAACTGGAGGCATACCGCCAGTGGTTATTGCAACTCACCATCTGTGATCCGGCATGTGGTAGCGGTGCTTTCCTTAACCAGGCGCTGGAATTTTTGATAGCCGAACACCAACGTGTAGATGAAATGACCGCCCGGCTTTTTGGTGATGCGCTGGTACTAAGCGATGTGGAAGCAAGCATCTTGGAAAACAATTTATACGGGGTTGATATTAATGATGAAGCTACCGAAATAGCCAAACTAAGCCTTTGGCTGCGTACAGCCCGGAAAGGACGTAAGCTCAACAACCTGAACAAGCATATTAAATGTGGCAATAGTTTAATAGACGACCCGGTAGTAGCCGGTGATAAGGCTTTTAACTGGCAACAAGAATTTCCGGAAGTTTTTGTTAAGGGTGGGTTTGATGTTGTGATTGGGAATCCGCCGTATGTTGATGTTAAAAATCTTCCAAATGAAATTTCGAGGTATTTGTTTTTCAATTACCAGACTACAGAAAATAGAATAAATCTATATTCTACATTTATTGAAAAGGGCATTTCACTTCTCAAACCGCATGGGCTGATTTCTTTTATTAACCCAAATTCAATGCTGGTTAATAGCTCATACAAAAAGTTGAGAGAGCTAATGATAGATTCACTTTTACAAGTAATTAAGTTACCAGATAACGTCTTCTCGGAAGCAAAAGTAGAGACGATGATATTTATTCTCAAAAAGGAAACTCACATACCGGTTGTTAGCACTCTTTCATATGGCAAAGATGAAATAATAAATTCTATTGACTATTCCAGATTTATGATATCCAAAAAAGCAATTTGGATTTCGGATCCTTCATTAAATTTCAATCTATATCTTTCATATCCTATAAGCAAAATAACCTCGAAAATAGAAGAGAACTCTGTTTCTTTATTGGATTACTGTGATTTTTCTTTAGGTATAACTCCATATGATAAGTACAAGGGTCATACTGAACTTGAAATATCTAACAGATCTTTTCATTCTAAGGTAAAACTAAATGAATTCTATAAGCCATTAATTGCTGGTGAAAATATTATCCGTTATTACACTTTGCCTCACATTGAGGAATATATAAAATATGGTTCTTGGTTAGGACGACCAAGGGAAGAAAGATTCTTTCTGAATGAAAGAATTATTGCTCGGCAAATAATCTCTGGAAATCCACCTAGAATTTATGCATCCTATGCAAATGAGTCATATTACTTTACTCATCATGGGTTTGGGATGATTCCCAATGAAAAAATATTAGCAAAGTATTTATTGGTAATCTTGAATTCCAAACTTATTAACTTCTATCATACTTTTAAATTCTTAGATATTGAAAAAAGGCTTTTTCAAAAATTCCTCATAGAAAACTGCAAAAAACTTCCAATAAAAATAATTTCCAAAGATGACCAACTCCCCTTTATCGCCAAAGCTGATATTATGCTTTCTAAAAGCAAAGAGTTACAACAGTTAAAGCATCAATTGTTACAATTGTTAAAGGGTAAATACGAAGGACTTACGCTAAGTAAAAAACAACAAGACTGGCCCAGCCTTTCTTTCAAAGATTTTTTAAAAGAATTAGAGAAACAAAAAATAAAACTCAGCCTTACGGGCCAGGCAGAATGGATGCAATACTTTGAAGCTGAAAAGGCGAAGGCTAATTCTATACAACAACTCATCAATGCAACCGATAAAGAGATAGACGATATGGTATATGAGTTGTATGGATTAACGGACGAGGAGAGAAAGATTGTAGAGGAGGGTTAACAGAATAGATCACCATCGTTTTCAAACTAATAATCATTTATATTTTCAACCTTATTAAAACAAGAAAAACCAATGGCAGCATTTATTACAGGCAATGAAATCAACTTGTCTTTAGAAAACTTGATCAAGGATGCAGACGATTATCTTTTACTGATTTCTCCTTATATTAAATTACATGACAGGCTTAAAGATGAATTAAAAGCAAAAATTTCAAACCATGATCTTGAGATAACAATCTTGTTTGGTAAAAATGAAAGTGATGCATCAAAAAGCGTAAAGAAAGAAGACATAGAATTTTTCATGCAGTTTACCAATATTAAAATATGTTACCAGAAAAACCTCCACGCAAAATACTATGCAAGTGAGGGTTGTTCTATA
Organism: Ferruginibacter sp.; assembly: GCA_031424955.1. Lineage (GTDB taxonomy): Bacteria > Bacteroidota > Bacteroidia > Chitinophagales > Chitinophagaceae > Ferruginibacter. Next base: position 18,100 of record JANPIJ010000286.1, read on the forward strand.
CTTACATCTATGAACCTTCACCAGTTTTCTCAGAACAACAATATTGAAGCTGGTATCTTAATGTATCCTAAAAGAAGTCTTGAGCAAATAGCGAATGTAATTGTAAGTAATACCAGCATGGAGGATGAAGCTCACAAATATTTCGCTGAGCTGATTGAAAGAAGCGAATTGATTTACCATGCGGAGCCGCAATTCAAAAAAGAGTTATTTGGGCTTAGTAAAAAATACACCGGCTCAAAAATCATAATAAATGTAGTTGATGAATTTTTCAAGAAAAAAAACCCTTTTGGAAATGCGGAGGTTTTTGAATCTAAATCTTCCTACTACAAAGCAGATCCATTAGAAAATAAACCTTCTTCTTATCAGCAGCCGTATCAAAAACAGTTCAATCAAAACACCGCTTTTTGTATAAGAACCGGAAAGTCAATTCCCTTCAATATCAATATGCCTTATAGCCCGGAAGCCTTTAAAACCTGGTCACAGTTTCAAAACCCTGATTACCCGGAATCGTATTGCCATTCTACCGGTAAACCCTCCTCCGGTAACACGAGTATGAGAAACCCTATAATAAGAAATGGATTTTAGGCAAAAGCCAAAACATATATCATTTGCAGCGCGGGGTTTCACAACATAGTAAAATACAGAAGGGTGAAACCTCGTTTGCCATGCCATCAAAAAAGCATGGCCTGGATATTGATCATTGTTTTACATGGACATGCAATTAAAATTAGATTCCCCATGGGAGGAAGTAAAAGAAAAACTAAAAGAAGTGAACAGTGAGCTTACGGATGAAGATTTGAAATACGAACCCGGGCAGGACCAGGCGCTACTTGAAAGACTTGCAAAAAAGATGAACAAGGATATAGCTGCCATTAAAGCCTGGGTGGAAAGTGTTTCATTCACCAGTGGGATCGCTTCCTGACGGGCTGGTTTTATACTTCCCTTATTTTTATTTGCCGGGTATTAAAATGCCCGGACAACTGGCGTATAACCTGGATGGTAAGGCCCTTTCCGGTTACCTGTTTCACCTGTTTAAATTCCTTTTTCTTTGTCCTCCCGGTGTTTCCTTCCTTACTCAAAACCTTAAAATTTTAGCTGCAAATACGCGGGAGATTTCAATATAAAATCCTAAGCCCCGGGGTTGTGACATTACACGTTCAGTAAACGTTTCTTCTTAAAAATGCTCCTTTAAAAACAAATCAAACTTTTTCATTTTAAAATAATTAGCCATAGCTTTATTCAGCTATTCAACCGGTAAAAGCTTAAATCATTTTACTATGAACGAAATTGTGAATTGCGCTGCCTATTCCGAAGGACGGAAGGTTGCCAATCTTGCTATCGATGAAATAAAGGATGTGTATGAAAAAACAAACCACTTTATCTGGGTGGGATTGCATGAGCCGGGAGAAGAGATGCTGGCACTTTTTCAAAAACAATTTAACCTGCACGACCTTGCCATTGAGGATGCCCACAATGCACACCAGCGCCCAAAAATTGAACGGTATGGCGATAACCTGTTTATCGTGTTGCGTACGGCTAAAATGAATAATGTACTTGATAAGATTGATTTTGGTGAAACCCATTTCTTTTTAGGCAGCCGGTTTTTGATAACAGTGCGACATGGTTCTTCTATTCCGTATTCTGATGTACGCAACCGTTGCGAAAGCACACCACATTTATTACGGATTGGAGAGGGCTTTGCCTTATACGCCGTGATGGATTCTATAGTAGACCAGTATTTCCCGGTGGTGGAGGCTTTGGAAGAAGGATTACTTTCTATTGAAGACAAGGTTTTTAAGGATAAGCCGTCGAGGGAAACAACCGAAAATATTTACTTGTTGAAACGCCAGTTGCTGGAAGTAAAGCGTGCCGTAACCCCTTTAATTGACCTGTGCAACCGGCTGATGCGGTTTGATCTTAAAATGATTTCGGAAGAAACGCAACCTTATTTCCGCGATATTTACGATCACGTTGTGCGCATTAATGAAATGGTGGATCATACCCGGGAATTGCTGAACACGGCGCTGGAAGCTAATTTTTCTTTGTTATCCATTGCGCAAAATGAAGTATCCAAAAAATTTGCGGGTGGCGCAGCCATCATAGCCGTACCTACTATGGTAGCGGGCTTTTATGGGATGAATTTTGAATTCATGCCTGAACTTAGCTGGCATTATGGCTACCCGGTAGTAGTAGTTGGCACCATTATCATGTGCCTGATTATTTTTTATCTTTTCCGGCGATCGGGATGGTTGTAATTTAAAAAGTCCTGATCACTGCCTTTGGCCCGCCGGGAAGGGGTCTTTGTAAACTGTAGGTAAATCCAATAGTGAAATATCGTTGCAATGCCTGGTATTGAATATCTTCCACAAAATTGCTGTTTACGTTCCGGTCTACCCCAATGTTTTGCTTTAGTAAATCGAAGGCAGCTATTTTTATTTCACCTTTTTTACTTTTCAATACCTGCCTGCTAACCGCAGCGTTCCACAATTTGATATTCCGGTTAAATCCGTCGGCACGGCCGGTATACACACTGTAAGTAAATTCGTTGTTGATAGTGAAACCTGCAGGCAGGTTGAAGTTTGCAACCAGTTCATACGTTTGCCGCCAGAAATTATTATTCAGCGAAGATTGTAAACTATACCTTGCCCTGTTAAAGGCTATCCTTGCAGAAAGATTGATGTCCACAATTTCTTTGTAGGTGTAGTTAGCAGAAGCCCTTGGTGCAAAGGATAAGTTGCCGGTGTTATTGCGTTGAAGATTGATAAAATTAACGGAACGGTTATATGCAATATTTCCACCGATAGTAAACCGCATGTTCAATTTTTTTATACTGAAGCCCCTATCCACAATGCCATTGATAAAATACACCCCGCCGGCATTTACCGGCTTCGTTACCCTGGTGCCACCGGCATCAATTATATCGCTGTTTACGATGGCGTTTGTAGTGGCAAAATAATTTACGAAGGCAAACAGGTTTTTTTGTTTCGGGGAATTGGTGTTAAAAAACTGCAGGTTGAGATTATGGCTAAAGCTGGGTTGCAATCCCGGGTTACCTTCCCTTATATTCAGGGGATCGCTGAGATCCTTTACCGGTTGCAACTGGCTCGCGGATGGTTGCCGGGTAGAACTATAGTAATCAATCCGCAAAGACTTCATCTTAGTAAAATTATAATTAAAGTTTGCAGCGGGCAACAGATTGGTAAAGTGTTGTTTAATAGTAAAGCTGCTATCCCTGAGCCTGCTGTTTAGTTGGGCATACTGGATGTTTGCACCCAATGTATATCCATAGCTCTTTTGCTGGGCCCGCAGGCTGATGCCGCCCCCCATATAATTGTAGCGACTTTCAAAATTATTACTCAGCAGGTTATTCCTTACATCATGTTTGCCATTGCTTTTATTGTAATCAAAGGTTGTACGGTCAAGATCGCCGGGGCTGGTATTGTAAAAGCCTTTAAACTCCAGCAACGACCTTTTAGACAAAGGCTCGGTATAGCTAATATTGGCACCATAACTTTGGGTCAGGCTGTTCAGTTTTGTTACCTGGTTTAATGTATCCCTGGAGTTGATCGTTCCATTGGTAAAGAAATTACTGATGGCATTTTGGGTGCCATTTGACCGGCTATCGTTGTATTGCATGGAAGCATTGAACGAAAGTGTCCGGCTTCTTTTTTTAAATTTATGGCGGTACAGAATATTATTGTTTGTATTGTAACCTTCTGTTGAATTGGCAGTATTGCTATACCCGTTGTTCAATTTTTTACCTCCCGGCACAAGTGACTCATAACTATTTTCAGTTATTGCCGTTCCTTTTTGATAACCAATTATTGAAGTAAGCTTGATTGAATTAAAGGAATCGATTTTATAATCTGCACTAAAATTAAACCGGTTAATTTGGGTATTGCTGCTGTTATTGCTGTTTTGTGTCCAGGTAAAATTATTACCCGGTAAAATATTTTGCCTGTTTACTGTCCGTGTAATTTCAGGCATCAGGTCACTGTAAAAAAAACTGGCGTTCACATCGGTTTTCTTATTCCAGTTGTCGTTATAATTGATGCCGCCTGCAATGGTGGTAACAATACCCTGGCTGTTGTTGATACCGCTTACCGGCAAGCCAAAATCTTCGGGGCCATTGGTGCTAATTACCATACCACCACCCATCATCTTTTTGGATTGGCCCGTAAAGTTGAGCATGTCCATAATACCAAACCCCTGCCGGTTGGTATTGTTGGCCATACCAATGGCGGACAATTGTTGTTCGCCTTTAAATTTATTTACATTCAATTGGGCATCATAACGTTCCTGGGTACCAGCCGCTGCCGATATCTTTCCAAAAGCCGCATTCTTTCTATCTTTCTTTAATTTAAGATTGATCGTTTTTTCTGCATTTCCATCATCAATGCCGGTAAAAGCAGACTGGTCGCTCTGTTTATCAAATACCTGCACTTTGTCAATGGCGTCAGCGGGTAAATTGCGGGTAGCCATCTTTGGATCACCATTAAAAAAATCTTTCCCATCTACCAATACCCGGTTGATCCTTTTTCCATTTACCGTTACCGTACCATCTTTGTCTACTTCAATGCCGGGCATTTTTTTCAACATATCTTCTACCACTGCATTGGGTTTTGTTTTAAATGACTCGGTATTGAATTCAAGTGTGTCGCCATTTACTTCTACGGGTGGTCGTTGGGCATGTAATGTCACCGTTTCCAAAACCGTTTTATCTTTCAGTAAAAGATTGCCAAGCTGAAGTGCCTCATCATTTGCAGCCAATTCAAAACGTTTCCATAAAGGATGAAATTTGCTATGGGATGCGGATAACCGGTAACCGCCGGGCTGTAAGTTGCTAAAGGAAAATCTGCCCGATGAATCCGTTCGGGTAAAAGCAACCAGCGACGAATCCTTAACGTTTACCAATGAAACCGTAGCATCTGCAACCGGCTTTTTTTGCAGATCGTCTGCCAGGGCGCCGGTAACAAAAGCTGTTTTTTTGTTTACCGGTTGTTCTGCCCTTTGTGCTGTTGAAAAAAAGGTAATGGCCTGTAATAATGTTACCAATATAAAATATTTCACGACTATACTTTTAATTGTAACAAAAGTAGTGGCCATGCTTATTAACCGGGGTTAATCAACTTTGGTTTAATGTTAATAAAGGTTAATGGCGGGGAAAGGAACATTATACCACGCATTATGTAAACGCTTTGTTAATAAAGGATTTGCATAAAACACAGGCACTATTTTTATGGTATATATGTAAGAAATAGTATAAATGATTTAAAAACCTTTGTTATTTTTATACAATATATTAATAAACCCTACGTTCTAAACCCATATAAATGCAGTCCCATGCCCGACAAATCTATTAAACCCAGCAACAACCCGATCGTACAAATGGTAAGAAATTTATTAAATAAGTTTTTACAAACGCCGGATATTTACCCAATCAAGTATTACAAAAAAGGAAAGCGTTTTCGCCGTTATTAATTCTTTTATTAAAGTCATATAGTTTGTAACCCCCATTGGCTGCCTTCGCTAACATAGCGAAGGCTTTTTATTTTTAACTTGTTCAATAATTAAAAAAAACGGTACCCATATCGATCAGCGTTGGCCGAAGTATCGAAGCCTCCTACAGTTTAACCCAATTGACTTATGCCGGGGTTAGCATGCATTACCAATGTAATTGCTTTGTTTGATCGCTGATAAACCAGACTAAATTTATTCCTACATTTGTTTTTCTTTACAGGAAATGGTGTCTTCCTGAACCAACCGTCTCACAATCGTGGACTAATGGCGCCTACAAATAGTAATTTTTAATTACACTATAATCTATTTGTAGGATGAATAAATCAAAATACTCTTTAGAACAATTTTACATCGCCAAACACCTTCTACGCTGGACATTGCTGATTTTTCCCGTTGCCGTTTCGGTTGGTTTGCTGGTAGCATTATTTTTATGGTTACTGGATATTGCTACTGCCACCCGCTGGCAAAATATGTGGCTAATCTTTTTACTGCCTGTTGCGGGCATCCTCATATCATGGCTATACCGGTATTATGGTAAAAATTCAGATGCAGGTAATAACCTCATCATGGATGAAATACACAAACCCGGTGGTGGGGTACCGGCCCGTATGACGCCGATGATTTTATTCACTACTGTACTCACTCATTTAGTGGGTGGCTCAGCCGGCCGGGAAGGTACGGCCGTACAAATGGGTGGCAGTATTGCTGCTTTATTTTCCCGCTGGTTTAAACTACGTCATGAACGCAAAAGGATTTTACTCATGTGCGGAATGTCCGCAGGTTTTGGTGCTGTGTTTGGAACCCCGGTTGCGGGGGCTATTTTCGCACTGGAAGTTTTAACCATTGGCAGAATAAAATATGACGCACTTATTCCCTGCTTAATTGCCAGTATCATAGCCGATATTACCTGTGCGTCCTGCGGCATTCATCATACACAATATAACATTTCATTTATTGATAACGGGGCAAGGTATTTTCCTCATATCGCATTTGATGTCGTATTGTTATTAAAGGTGGTGGCAGCCGGTGTTGTATTTGGTTTCGTTGGGTTCCTGTTTGCAAAATTGTCTCATCTAATAAAATCAAAAAGCAATCAGTACATTCCTAAAAAATGGCTGATACCGGTGGTGGGTGCAGTTTTAATTATTGGGATAAGTTATCTGTTGGGCACATTTGATTACCTGGGTTTAGGTGTTACCAATCCAAATAGCAACGGTATAAGTATTGTAAATGCATTTAAGGCAGGCAATACCGGTTACTTTAGCTGGTTCTGGAAATTATTGCTGACTGCCATCACACTCAGCATGGGTTTTAAAGGTGGAGAAGTAACGCCGCTGTTCTTCATCGGCGCAACGTTGGGAAATACTCTGGCAGTGTTAACCGGCTCTCCCATCGACTTGTTTGCAGGGCTTGGATTCATCGCAGTTTTTGCCGGCGCTACGAATACACCATTGGCTTGTACCTTAATGGGCATTGAATTATTCGGGTCAGAGAATGTAATCTATTATGCAGTTGCCTGTTTTACGGCTTATTATTTCAGCGGACATTCAGGCATCTATCATTCTCAAAGAGTGGCAGTATCAAAACTTGATACAGTATTTCACGAAGAAGTACCAATGAAACAGGTAAAGGAAAAAAGTAAACAAGATGATTTCGAAAATTAAATAAAGGAATTCCTTATCTCCTTTATTGTTTTATTCTATTTTTAAAGCCTGCTTATTGCTGCTCATAAGCCTGCTTTAAAACCGCCAGGTCAATTTTATCCATTTTCATCATTGCCATCATTACGTTTTTTGATTTTACCGGATCAGGATCACTCATCATCCTGCCCAAACCGATGGGTATAATTTGCCATGATAAATCAAATTTGTCTTTCAGCCAGCCACACCTGCTTTTCTCGCCTCCGGCAGAAAGCTTTTCCCACAAATCATCTACCTCCTCCTGGGTTTCACAGTTTACCAGTAATGAAATGGCAGGCGTAAAGCTAAAGGCAGGTCCACCATTCAACGCCAAAAAATCCTGGCCTTCCAACTGGAAAGATCCTGTCATCAAGCTTCCTTTTGGCCCGGGACCGGCATCACCATAGCGTGAAACGGTTAAAATTTTTGAGTTTTTAAAAATGGAAATATAAAAATTCATCGCCTCTTCGGCATTATCATTGAACCAAAGAAAGGGAGTGATCTTTTGCATACGATTTTATTTATAGTATAAAAAACCTGGTCGTGAAGTATAAAAATAGCTGAATAAAAATAGTAATCCTTTTAACTTTCCATACAGTGCAAAACCGACAAAACAGCGGGTTGTTTGCGACATATTTTTTTATGCTTCCTACTATGAGTAAAGATTTGTACCCGTCTTCATCTATAAAATAATAGTTAGATTTTTAATAAGCTAAAATTATATTTAAATGTTGGTTACTACTTTGATTGACTATTGCAATCACTAAGACTAATTTTCAGTAATTGAGGTTTACTTTTTTATTTTGATTAAGTTTGCTAGTGGAAAAAATTGGACAAATAGAAATTAGAATAACAGGTTCAAAGGGCAATATTGAACTTTCCCCTGATAATTATGACATTCGGGAAATAATGTCCGTTTTGGAAAATGCCGAAAACCTTCTTTATTCCGGCGAAAAAAAAGACAGACCCAATATCAGCTACAAAATTGAGGAGGGTTCAGTTAAACACATTTTCAAAACTTCAATCCAATTTATAATTGGGTTTAATGCAATTATTGGCCAGGTTCAGCAATCACAAAATATTGATTTTTTAGAGTTATCGACTGCAAAAGCTTTTGAAAATATTCAAGAAATTGCCACTAAAAAGAATTACATTTTTACTATAAAAACTTCACTGGATAATACAAACGAAATCATAGTTGACAAAACAACTGAACTGTATCGAACAGAGGCTATTTGGGTTGATGCCGAGTTCTATTTTTATGGTAAAATCACAAATGCAGGAGGAAAAGATAAAACGAATATTCACATAAATACAGATGAATTTGGAAGTGTAACAATTTTAACCCCTGTTTCTTTTTTTGAAAATTTAGAAGAAAATATAATACATAAGAAGCCATACGGAATAAGGGCTGTTGGTAAGCAGCACAGTGAAACCGGAGAGTTAGATAAATCTTCCCTGAAGTTTATTGAATTGGTTGACTTTCAACCAACGTATGATGAAAAATACCTACAATCTCTGCGTGAAAAGGCAAAAAAATCCTGGCTGGGCAATATAAACCCAGACGTTTGGTTAAAAGAAATTAGAGGAGGTTATGATGCATAGAGCCGTCTTACTTGACACAAGTTTCTTTCTAAGATTTTTAAATGATGACTCTCCCTTATTCAAAAATGCGGACGGGTACTTTCGTTATTTTCTTCAAAATGAAGTCAAAATGTATGTTTCCACAATTTCTATTGCTGAGTACTGCGTAGGTGGTGACATAAATGAATTACCATTAAAAAACCTGCAAATTGTTCCATTCAACCTAGACCATGCAAGAAAGACTGGTGAATTTGCAAAAGTAATATTCCAACAGAAAAGTAAATTACAAATTAGAGAGCGTAATTTGATCCCAAACGATACAAAACTGTTTGCAACTGCCGATACTGAAAAAAGTGTTGAATTTTACCTTTCGTCGGACACTGAAAGCCATAAAATATATAGGCTGCTTAAAGAACATTTAAACCCAGGATTTCAATTTATTGACCTTAATGTTCCATTTGGTGAGACGTTTGGTGTGCTTGATTTATAAATAAAAAGAGAGGCATAAAACGCTGATAAGTGTTTTATGAAAAGTATCCACAGGCCTCTTTCAATATTTTTTCGATATGAATACATTCTGAAATGCAAATTAAGTTGCTCATTCTCTAACTTTAGGTAAATCAAAATAAAAGATATGAACCAGCAGATCATCAACCTTTACGATGAGTACACACACCGGCCACTTAGCCGCCAGGAGTTTTTAAGCAGGCTTACAAAAATGGTGGGTAGTACGGCAGCAGCGTTGGCGATTTTGCCGATGCTGGAAATAAATACAGCAAAAGCTGCCACCATACCCGAAGAAGAATTGTTTACAGAACGAATTACTTATCCCGGCTTGAATGGGGAAATGCAGGCTTATGTAGCCCGGCCAAAAAAGGAGGGGAAATACCCGGCAGTAATTGTGATACACGAAAACCGCGGCTTGAATGCGCATATTGAAGATGTAGCCCGCCGGGCAGCAAGTGCGGGTTACCTGGCCATTGCTCCCAATGCCTTATCTTCCTTAGGTGGTACCCCGGCCAGCGAGGATGAAGCCCGGAAATTATTTCAGCAATTGAAAGCGGAAGACAACCTGCAAAATTTCATAAAAGTATTTGATTATTTACCCGGCCGTAAAGATTGTAATGGGCACTATGGCTGTGTTGGTTTTTGCTGGGGCGGCGGAATGTCGAACAAACTGGCTGTAAATGTACCTGCCTTAAAAGCAGCGGTGGCTTTTTATGGCGCACAGGCCGACGCAGCGGATGTGCCAAAAATAAAAGCAGCCGTTCAATTACATTATGGTGGCCTGGATGAACGGATCAATGGAGGTATCCCTGCTTACGAAACCGCCCTAAAAGCAGCCGGTACCAAATATGAATTGTATACCTATGAAGGGGTGAATCATGCTTTTCATAATGACACGGCACCGACCCGGTATAACGAAGCCGCTGCAAAACTTGCCTGGCGACGCACAATGGATTTTTTTGGTAAGCATTTAGCCTGATCCGCTAAAAGTGCATAAGTCCCAGGCATGCTTACTGCTGCGTTTCAGGTTCATGAAAAGGACTAAGGAGGTTGATAATTTTGCAGCGAGACTATTCATTTAAATTCCCGTCAGCGGCAAAAACCGCTGGCGGGAATTGATACACTATCCATTCAATCTTACTACTACCTCATGTTGTAATCCATCATTTACCAACCCGATACTTTCACTTATCAGTTCTGTTCCATCCAACCATATTGCAGGTTTTTTATCCGATGCATCAGCCGGTTGGTTGTATTCAATATTATACATGGATGTCAGGTAACGATACCGGATTTTCACCGAAGGCCATTCTGCCGGGATACAGGGTTTAAAAAGCAATTGGTCTCCTTCCTTTTTTAAACCGATAAAAGAATCAATAATTAACTGGTACATCCATCCTGCGGAACCGGTATACCAGGTCCAGCCTCCACGTCCTTTATTCAATGCTTCACCATATACATCCGCTGCTACCACATAAGGTTCTACTTTGTACCCTGCAATCAATTCTGCATTTTTTCCATGGTTGATGGGATTGATCAATTGCAACAACTCCCATGTTTTTTGCTGATTCCCCATTTTTGCAAATGCCATTACCAGCCATACCGCTGCATGCGTATATTGTCCGCCGTTTTCCCTTACTCCGGGAACATATCCTTTTATATAACCGGGATTAAGGTTGGAATGATTGAATGGCGGATCAAAAAGCTGGATGATTTTATCCTCCGTACGCACCAGGTATTTATTGGCCGATTCCATTGCGATAGCAGTTCGCTTGCTATCGCCGGCCGTTGATAATACCGACCAGCTTTGTGCAATGGAATCAATTTTACATTCTTCATTTTGCGATGAACCAAGTGGTGTACCATCATCAAAATAAGCCCGCCGGTACCATTCTCCATCCCATGCATTTTTTTCAATATTCTGTTGGAGCAATTCCGCATGCCCCTTGCATTTTAATACAAATGCATCATCATTTTTTAAACGGGCCACCGCTGTAAATCCTCTTAATACATCATACAGGAAGAATG
>JANPIJ010000287.1:0-6821 GCA_031424955.1 Ferruginibacter sp.
GCAAGCCAGGCTGAAGCAGAAAGGAAGGAGCGTGAGAAACAGGAATTGGAAAGTAAATACAGTGCCTTCATTCAATCGGCAGATGCGCATTTCCAGGCGGGTAGTTATAAGGATGCACAGGCGGATTATACAAGAGCGAAAAGCATTATTAAAAAGCCGTGGCCCGACGAACAAATAGGCAGGATCAATAAGATATTAATGGAAATCGCTGCGACCGAAAATGCTGAAAAAATGAGGATTGACAGGGAAGCAAAGATTGCCGCTCAATATAATTCGCTGATACAAAAAGCAGGAATTGAATTTAATAAAAATAATTATATTAAAGCCAGGCAGTATTATACGGAAGCCGCTGCTCTTCAACCTGGTGAAGCATATCCATCGGAAAGACTCCAGGTTATTCAAAACGAGCTTGAAATGATTGCGACAGCTGCAAAGGGTAGAGCCGACAGTAATGCAGCCGCAGCCGAATTAAGAAAGAAATATGATCTTGCAGTATCAAGGGCTAAATCATTTTATTTGAAGGCCGATTTTGAGAACGCTAAAATTGCCTATGAGGAAGCAATGGCTTTAAAGCCGTCAGAGTTAAACAATAAGATTCAACTGGAAAAAATAAATAACCGGATTATTGAGATTGAAAAAGAGAGAGCATTCAATGCACAGTATGACGCCATCATTGCAATGGCCGACAGCCTCATAATAATCAAAGAGTATGAAAATGCAAGGACGGCTTACAACCAGGCAATTAAACTAAGGCCACGTGAAACCTATCCGGTAAAACAGGTTAGATTTATCAAAAAAGAAATTGTAGTCAAGGCATATACTGATTCAATGGCGGCTGTAAGAGCGGAGATCGTTAAATATAATACTATACTCAAAAAGGCGGATATTGCATTGACAGAGAAGCGGTTTTCAGATGCCATTTCAGGATACAACGATGCGTTGAAAATGAATCCGTCAAGCGAAACTGCAATAAAAGGTCTTCAAATCGCCAGCCACCAGTATGAACAACAAAAGGAACAATATGACCAGGAACAGGTACAGTTAAAGTTGAGTATGATCCAGCCTGTGCAGCCGGCAAAAAAGAAATCAAAACGCGATAAGACTATTGTTGTTCCAAAAAAAGAAATCAATCCATATACGTTTGCGGAATTAATAGCCAAATATCCTGATATCAATTTTGCTGCATTTCCTGCAAAGCAGCCTTTTAGCAAAGAGGCGGCAAATATGGTAGAAATACAGGAGCGTGTAACAAAGGTACTGCTGGAAAAGCCTGTATTGGATTTGTCTGCCACGCATCAATTGGTCAGTTTGGTTTGCCAGGGCATTTTTCCTGCAAATAAAAACGTAATCCTTAAATTTTTAATACAGAATAATGCCGAAACGGATTTTCTTACCGGTACTATGCAACTTAGCTGGAAACCTGCAGCAGGAACAAATGTTAAAATTGATCCTTTCTTTATTTATCCTGGTTTTTTGCCGGTTATTAAGCCGGGCGAGGAAGCCATTATTGAATATGTTTGTAAATTGAATGAAGTTACAGACGGGGATAGCCTTGAATTTGAATTGAGCGACCGGTTGGAAAAAGTAAAACTCAAATTAAATATTCCAGGTGGGGTTTACAAAAACCAAATAAAAAAGTAACAGGCCTGCCCGTATTTTAAAGGATGCAAAATTTTTACCAATAACTGGTGTTTTTCAAAACCGGCATAGTCAGGGACCGCCCGTGATTTATCCGTTGTAAAAAGGATAAATAAAATACTTCTCCTGAATCACTTAAAAAAAATCCTTTTCAATCCTAATTATTTTGTATAATTTACTGTTGTTATAAATGATGCATTTCAGCAACAGCGATCCTGCAAATTTCGTTAGCACTTTTCCATGATTGATCCTGGTTTAAATAGAAGCCCGGTGTTTTACTTTAATACTGGTATGCTGGATGATCCTTTTTGCTGCACCTCCAAACCTCATTTAACTGTTGCGTATTAACACTAAAAATCTTTTATGTTTTTATCTAAAACACACCAGGCAAAAGATGCACACAGTAACCTGTCTTTTGCCAACTCCGTTTTAAGTAAAAAAAACAAATTGCCTGCTGTTCCGCCTTTTCAAATGATGCCGGAAGATGAGCCTTTGCAGGGGAAATTTGAAGCAGCACAAATGAAAGGTCCTGAGGAAGAAGACACTTTACAAGGAAAATTTGAAACAGTTCAAAAGAAGGAGTTGGACGAAGAAGAGCCTTTGCAAAAAAAAGGTGCAGAAGAGGAAGAACCCTTACAGGGAAAATTTGCATCATTTCAAATGAAAAGTGCGGAAGAAGAGGACCCTTTACAAGGGAAATTTGAAGTAGTGCAAAAAAAGCAGTTAGATGAAGAGGAACCGTTGCAAAAGAAACCTGCGGAAGAGGAAGAGCCCTTACAGGGAAAATTTACACCAGTTCAAATGAAATCTCCCGAAGATGAGGAGAGCCTGCAGGGGAAATTTGAACCAGTACAAAAAAAGGAATTGGAAGAAAAAGAACCAGTACAAGGTAAGTTCACATTGCCTTCAACTGGGTATAAAAAGACGACTGAACCCGATAAGAAAAACGCCGCAGCATTAACTGCATTTACTCCTGTTCAAGCAAAAGCAAACAATACCGGTATGCCGGCCCATTTAAAAGCAGGTATTGAGAATCTGTCGGGTTACTCATTGGATAGCGTGAAGGTGCATTATAATTCTGATAAGCCATCCCAACTGAAGGCATACGCCTTTGCACAGGGTACCGATATTCACCTGGCTCCGGGGCAGGAAAAGCACCTTCCTCATGAAGCATGGCATGTGGTGCAGCAAATGCAGGGCAGGGTACAACCTACCATGCAGATGAAGGGAAATGTGAATGTAAATGATGATGCGGACCTGGAAACCGAGGCGGATTTAATGGGCGCTAAAGCAACCCAATCAGTAGCTGATCGCCCGAGGCATATACCCCGTAGAATAGATGACCCCGCAAAGAATGCAACGGAAACAGCGTTAGTCCCTTTAAAAATCGCTGCTGCTCAAAACCTGGTCCAGGCATTGTTTTGGGAAGAGACCTTAGCGGATAAAAAAATATGGCACTACGGACCGGTTATTGAAGCCTATTGGGAAGATACCGGGCGTGAATATGCAGCTAAGAAATCCGAAAAAAGATATGGTGTTTGGAAACGGAAATCAGAACTGAGGGAAGCGATCATTAAATATTGCAGTAGCGGAACACAGGCAGATCAGTTAATTGGCATAGCACCAGGTTATGCTGACCTGCTATCAATTTTAGAAAATATACAGCAGATAGAGAAGTTCCTGCCAAAGCCTAAAAAAACACCGGGGCACAGGCTATCTGTATTAACCGGGTTGCTGGATCTTCAACAGGAATACGATACAAGTGATCCCGCAAATGTACAACGTCGCGACGTACGGCGGCCGGGTACCGCGTCTACGAAAGTCCTGGGTAGTTTTGTAGGTAAGAATGCACATGACGAACTCAAATTTGCGCTGATCGCTGCCTATAGTGAAACGGTTGATCATGGGCACAGCCTCCACCGGCATGGTCCGCATCTGTCGGATGAACAACTTACCAGGAGAATTACAGAAGGAGTGGCTGCGGATGAAGCAACCAGTTTTACAGATAAATCCACCAGGTTTAGTTCTTTTGAGGGTTGGGTTAAAGCACAAAAGACAGCCAAAGAAACAGTGTTATTGAATGAGGGAAACGTGATAAAGAAATTTATCCGGGATAAAGCGGATGCTAAAAAGAACCTGCCAATTTATAAAAATATTTTTCAATTGTACAAAGGCCTTGAGCAGGATATACGCAACATGGAGCAACAGGTGGAAGCTGCACGGCCGGAAGCCAATCAAAATTATTTAGATGATTACCAGCAGGCTGATTTCTACGACCCTGTTGTTCCGGTGGTGTTTGATATAACTGAATCAAAAATAGAAGTGGATAATGAACAGTTTCAAAGAGAAAAACTAAAATTCGATTTAGATTATGCTGCCTTTATTGCTTTAAAAAATAAATGGCAGGAAAAAATAGATAAAATGAAGGATGGTAGTTTAAATAAAACGCCCAATATCCCGCCCCGGCCGTCCAGGCCCAATCCTCCTTCAGATCCGCCATCACTTTCTTTGAAGAAAATTTGTGATCATAAAAATCAAAAATATGCACATAACGGAATTGGGATAGGGTTTGAAGCAGATACGACTTCTGCCAGCAGGCAGGTTCCCAATCCGCTAAAACCCAACGACCGGGCATCTGACGGAACAGTGTATGAAAAGGCAAATAAAGTGGCGGCCAAATTTACCAATACCGTGATTACACTGGAAACAACGGATGGCATAAACTGGTCGATGGTACAGTTTTTTCCAACCACGGATCCGGCGGACTACACCATTTAAATGCATACGATAAAATAAGAAGATGAAAATAAGAGAAAAGGAAATCCGCGAATATTTACAATACATTACTGTTGTTTACTTCGCACATGCCGATGCAGCACCCGCCAACCTGGAGGAATATGATGCCTGCATTAGAAATATGATATACATCGCTTCTGCCCACGATAAAAAGGAACTGGTTCGTAAAATGTTTGCTTATCTTCTCAAGCATCCCCAGGTGGAAGCAAAGGCTTTTGCAGGTGACCGGTATCCTTATACAGAATCGCAGGTAAGAGAAATTATCCGGTACGCATATTGTCAAATCTGGCCTTCGGATGATCCTGCAAATGAAGATACCAGTGATGTTGAAATAGTTCAGTAACTGATGGTAGAATTTGTTTGAGCAGTTGTTGCGCAAATAGTGGTTGAATATGTAAATATTTACAAACCATTTATTGCGACTAGAATATTTTCGTTGTTGTTGATCAATTTTAAATATTAAATCATTGCATGCAAGCAAAAACAAAAGCCCCTGCAATTGTGCCGAAACATTCGGAAAAAAATGCGCAACAAAAAAATGCAGCTGTTGCTTTGTCATTACCTGCCGTTTCCCCTTTTCAGTTAATGAAAGAGCCGGTTGCCGGAGAACTTTCAGTGGACAATACCCTCACTGCTGAAAAGGTAAATCCAATCAACAAAAGTCACGCAATAAATAATAGTGCAGATCATCAAAACAGCTATACAATCGCCGCCGCATCCACAGGTATTTCATATCAGCGAAAAGTTGCCGGTGAAGCGGAAAATGCAGTGCCATCTCAGGGCAAAATGATATTACCAAAGTGTATGAATGAAGCTGTAATCCAATCGCAGGTGTTACCTTTTCAATTGAACAAAAAAGAGAGAGCAGCAGTACAACTGATGCAACAGGATATAACCGTTCCATTTAAGCCGGTACAAAAAAAGGAAAATAAAACAGGTTTGCCCGATAACCTGAAATCAGGCGTTGAAAACCTCTCCGGTTTTTCCATGGATGATGTAACCGTGCATTATAATTCTGAAAAGCCAGCTCAACTAAATGCATTCGCCTATGCGCAGGGAACAGATATCCATATAGCAAGCGGCCAGGAAAAACATTTACCTCATGAAGCATGGCATGTAGTACAGCAAAAGCAGGGCAGGGTGCAGCCGACCATGCAGATGAAAGGGGGCGTGAATGTGAACGATGATGCAGGTTTGGAGCAGGAAGCGGATACGATGGGACAACGTGCACTTCAATTCTACGGTAAGGATACCGATAATTCCTTTGCCGGAAGAGACGCCGGTTTTTCTTCACATAAATCTAACCCGGTACAGAGGGCGATTGGGTTTGAATTTGAAATCGAGGTTCCGTTATACAAAACAAAAGATGATCCTATTAATGACTTTTTTACCAAAAAAAGTAACACTGAATTTGCAAAGAGCCATCGCATATACGATTCAGGTGAATTTCACATTGTGCAGGATTTCAGCGCATTTGGATCTGAAGGGGTTAAAACTATTCCGGAAGTGGTCGTCCATCATAGCAGTGAAGATATGTACAAGGAAGACTTTATTTCTAATGTTGAAGCAGCATACAAATACATAATGAGTAATACGCATAGCGGGGTACTTTCACTTGGGGATGATATTTACGCAGGAACAACGTCTGCCACCCTGACCGGATCGAGTGGAGGATCTGGACAGGCAACATTTGGAATACGTCCGGAAGGTGTTCAGAAAGTTTTTAAATCGAAAATAGAGAAATTTGGTGAAGAATTCACACCATTATTTGAGGCGGAAATACTTTCAAAAGCTTTATTGGCAACTGAACAGATTATGAAAGACAATATTTTTGTCAACAATCCTGAGTTTTCGAAAATTAAGGGATTTATATTGCTGATATGCCAGTATTGCTCGTCGAATTCGATCAAAGAATTGCAGCAGGGCGGTTCGCTCGATAAGAATAAAGTTCCCTTTTTAATCAGGAGTACAATGGGAGACATAGCAAGGTCTACCCTGTCAGCAGAAAGTCGCCACTTTCTTTCTGTAAATAATGGTCATATCAAAAACCTGATTTTATCTACTACCAACGCCATAAAGGGATCACCTGTAATTAGCCCTACAAAAGCTGAACCTAAACCCGTTTATAATGTGCCGGTGGAGCTTTGGGTTGAACAGGCATTGAACGCAAATGACCAAACATTGAAATGGGGAAGCGAAACAAATAATGAAGACAGTGTGATAATTCAGCCGGAAGAAGTGGGATCAGCCATGAACCTTCCCGGTAATAAACGTCCCTATGGTGGGGTAATGGAAGAAAGGAATCTCCTGAAAGGTCCGGTGAATGTAAATAAGTGGATTGATTTTGCTTCGCAGGTTTGGGTCATGGTGTGCAACGCAAATTCGCA
>JANPIJ010000288.1:0-13385 GCA_031424955.1 Ferruginibacter sp.
AATATATTTATATAAGTTAAAATTTCGTGCCAGTGTCAGACGGAATCAGTAAATTATCTGTTTAAACGATCATTAGCTAATGCTTGCCAGATTTATTTACATGTTCCTGTTATGCACAGGGGTTACAAACGTTTTTGCACAGGACTATCGCCCTTCATACCATTTTACCCCGCCTCAAAACTGGACCAACGATCCTAACGGGATGGTATATCATAAGGGCATTTACCATTTATTTTTTCAATATTATCCCGATAGTACCATCTGGGGGCCAATGCATTGGGGGCATGCTACCAGTAAAGACCTCTTTAACTGGCAGGAGCAGCCGATCGCTTTATACCCTGACAGCCTTGGCTATATTTTTTCCGGCAGCGCAGTAGTGGATAAAAACAATACATCAGGCTTTGGCAAAAAAGGGCAGACGCCGCTGGTAGCAATTTACACCAGCCATAATCCAAAAGCTGAAAAAGATAAACCACTGGAGGTTGAACACCAGAGTATCGCTTATAGTCTGGATGATGGAAGAACATGGATAAAGTATGCGCAGAACCCGGTACTAAAAAATCCGGGCATCTCCGATTTTCGTGATCCCAAAGTGATGTGGTATGAGCCAACGAAAAAATGGATTATGACCCTTGCTACCAAGGACCATATCACCTTTTATTCTTCCCCCGATTTGAAAAACTGGAGTAAGGAAAGCGAGATTGGAAAAGAGTTCGGGGCACATGGTGGTGTGTGGGAATGCCCTGATTTATTTTCATTGGACGATAATGCCGGTCCGAACAAAGAAGGTGGGCGGAGTAAAAAGGTATGGGTGCTCATTGTCAACATCAATCCCGGCGCACCCAACAAAGGTTCGGGCACCCAATACTTCCTGGGCGATTTTGACGGTCATACATTTTCCCCGTTTAGCACCGATACCAAATGGGCCGATTACGGCCCGGATGATTATGCCGGCATCACCTGGAGCAACACCGGCAACCGCAAAATATTTTTAGGCTGGATGAGCAACTGGATGTACGCCAACCAGGTACCAACAAAAAAATGGAGAAATGCCATGACCATTCCCAGGGAACTCAAATTAAAGCATATCGGTAATGATCTTTTACTGGCATCTGAACCCGTTGTGGAGTTGGCAAAGATTCAGTCAAAGCCGGTGATTGCTCAAAATATCACCGTTACCAAAAGCCTGGATATTTCCGCTAAAACAGGGAAGGTAAAACTGCCCTGCCGCATTAACCTGGTAATAGACAAAATAGAAGATTTTTCATTCGTAATTTCAAACGACCTGGGTGAAGAAATACAGGTTGGCTATGATAAAGCACAAAACCAGTATTTTATCGACCGTACCAAATCCGGTAAAAAAGATTTTCACAATGAATTTGCAGAAAGGCATGTGGCGCCGCGTTTTAGCAGTAATGCTAAAATGAATATGGTATTGGTAATTGACATAAGTTCGCTAGAGTTATTTGCGGATGATGGTTTGTCTGTGATGACCTCGGTCTTCTTTCCCAATAAAACATACAACAGGATTCAAATTAAATCACCCGGCATTGTAATTAAAAAGCTGGAATATGTAAATTTATTGAGTACCTGGAAGTAAGAATAATAACAGGGACTACATTTCAAATATTGTATGAAGAAACCAATTCCATCTATATTTACACCTTTAATTATTTGTGTAATCTAAAAATATAGTTGCGGATATTCCGGGTTAAGCTTCCCTCGTCCTGGGAGAGAGCCTGTCCCGATGAATCGGGAGGTTGGGTGTGAGGTTACACAGGCTGTGAAATAAATGAAGGTTTTTTAATTAACTGTATGAAAAATGTTTTTAAAATACTGCTGTTATTGTTGTTGATTTCAACCGGCGCTTTTGCCCAGCGACCGGCGGAAATCATTCCGTCCTTTACTTTTTTTAAACCCGACAAAACGCCCTTCAAAAACAACAATCTTCAACCAGGCAAAATGGTGTTCTTTGTTTTTTTTGATACTGATTGCGACCATTGCCAGCATGCCATTCAGTATATAAACCAGCACCAGGCTGAGATTAAGAAAGCATCCGTTTATTTAATAACGCTCGACAGCCAGGATAAGGTCAATCGTTTTATGAGTCAATACGGCACTAAATTACCGCGTAACAAAAACGTAACCATTTTACAGGATTTGAATAATGAGTTTCTCCAAAAGTTCAGGCCGCGAAAATATCCATCGCTGTTCCTTTATTCAGCAAAGCATACGCTGCTGATGTATGATGACAATGAGCAGAATTTATTTAAGTTTATACAGCAGGTGAAGTAACCCGGCATTCACATTATTCCAGGAAAGTTACTGCAAATTAATATCAGGCATTAATCGCAATACAACACTTCTTTTACAAAAAACTCACCACTGATTTTCCCAGGGTTATTGGATTGGGTAAGGATTTTGAAGAAGGAATGATTTTTATTGAACAGGAAGAGAAGTGGCGCTCAATCATTATCCTATCCTGATTGAATGCTAAAGCTAAAATAACACACTTATGTGGTTGCCCGAAAAGGCATGCCCATCTACATTTGTGGTTTATTATTTATGCCATTTAGCAATTATACCATGCGGATCAAACTGAATTACTTTAGCTCTCTTTTTTCTTATTTTTTAGCAGCGGCTATACTCTTGATACTTTTTTCTTCCTGTAAGAAAGATCCCCCGGCACCTACACCGGCATCCGATGCAAAACTGGTGATTTCATTTGACCAGGGTACTATCAACCCGGCACTTACTGATTCTGTGGTAGTGTTTTTTAAAAAAGTAAACAGCAACCAGCCTATATTAAAAAAACTACGACAGGAGACCGGTAATATGGTAACCGAAATCAGCGACCTGTCAAATGGTGACTGGACAGTTGAAATGTATTTTTATGCCCGGAGTGGCAGAACGGACGATGTTGCGCTTCGTGTTTATACACAAACCAAGCCGTTTACGTTGGGCACACAGCGAAGCGATGTGTCTGTGAAAGCACCCAACGGTAAATTGGCAGGTAGCTGGAGGCCAATGGTGATGTTGAAAGACCGTAACAAGGAACTAGCACTTATTTTACCATTTGATGGAACTGACCCTTATATGGAAATCAGAACACCTGAAAAAGATCGTTTTTATTTTTACCTGGAACGGGGCGCTTATAAGTCAGCCAATGGTACCAGTGAAACCGTTGCGGCGTACGACTGGCAATGCATGGATGGTTGCTATGGTAATAGTAGCTGGATTATAAACGATACCTGGTTATTACCTTTTGCACAACAATTACAAAACAAAGCATGGACTTCCGGCTTCATCTTTGGCATATTTGTAGATAAACAAACCAACGAAGACAATATCTTCCATTACATGTATAAGAAGGAATGGTTTGAATAAAAATGACTGGAACGGTAACTATTCCATTCTGTAGAATCGGCTAGCCGGTGTTATGGAATGAATGATAGTGACCTTTTAAAAAAAGGGAGGAGCTTGCAGAGATGGCGTATTTTAAAAGAGGACATTAAATTCAAACGAACTGCGGGCTTACGGTAGATGTGTGGCCAATTGCATGAATTAGCGGGGAGTCAGTTTTACTGCGTCATTCAGCAGGGGGAACCTTCCGGGGGAATCAGATGTTCGCATATCAGGATATGATCGTCTTTCGCATCACCACAATATCTTTCCCGTTCAAAGTAATTCTTTCTACCTGTTGCCATCCAAGTCGTTTATAGAGTGATTCTGCAGTATGTGTAAAAAGAAAATATTCTTTTAAGCCGTTTGAACTGCATACAGACTCAATATAATTGCAAAGCTTCGCACCGTAACCAAGGTTCCGGTATTCGTTTTTTGTATAGACTAATGCGAGCCATGGACCATATATTTTAAGCCGGGGTTCTCTATCCAGTAATCCCACATGTTCATATACTCCGCCTGTGGCAACGGGTACATCATTTAAATTCATTACAACTTGGAATGGGATGCCTTCTGTTGGAAAAGTTGACAATTGATGTTCCGTGGTTGATGTAGCAATATTCCATTCAGAAAAATACCAGCCGGCTATTAGTTTTATGAAGGCTTCATCATCGCCTGTTAATTGTTGAAATTTAATTTCATTAATATCATTCACTTCCATCTGCGGTGTCATTGATGCCATAAACTAACAAACCTGGTGATTGGTAATCTACCTGCAATATAAATCTGTAATTGGATGTTTGAGCGAAAGCGGCCATAAACTTCCCGTCAAATTGATTGCGCCGGAATTAGCCGCCTTCAGCACTATTTGATAGTTCGTTTTCCCGGTAATATTTACTTCCGCAGTTTCATATTCCGGATGACTGATTATGAGTGATTTGTCTTCAGGCGATGCACTGATTTTAAAGGCCCCGCCAGGTCCGGTAACTGTAAGTTTATTGGTGCCTTTAATAGCTACTGTAGCACCTTTTATGGGAAGTGATTCTTCAAATGAGATGACTTTGCCACTTATTAAGTGGGCACCGGGCTGTGCACTGGAAATGATTGAATATAGGTTGGATAATACGGTCAAGGTTACGTAAATATATATCTTCATGGTATGGTTTTTTGAATGTTAATTTTTTATAAATTCTATTACAAGAATAAGCCAGGAATAAACCCGGATGGCAAACTGGTCAACAACAACCCCTCAACATAACCATGCCTGCAATTGTATGATTGTCGGGTAAACTGCAGCTTTTTCGGGCGAAAAAAATAAAAGGACGAAGGTGTAAATTTAATTGCATAAATAGTAGTCTACTGGAATGATAGATAAAGATAAAATAATTTCATGGTCGCAATCGAATTGGAATGTATTTTAACACAATGAATATTTATGAAGTAGGGGATATTTTATCCCTGGCTGGTAATGGGGGAGGGACGTATATTTTTTAGATAAAAAATAACGGTGACAGTATATTAATGAATGATGGGAATAAATTGATATGGGGCTAAAACTTACCCCTAAATTTGTAATTTGCGAACTTAGTAAAAAAAAGGTATTTGTTTAAACGTCTTTTTTGACAGGGATTGGCAGGAAAACGAAGTCCCATAAATTTTACATTACGAATGAAACAAAAAATTTGCCTCAGCTTGTTGCTCTCTATTTGTCTGCTAACAGCGTTGCAATCAAAAGCGCAGCAGAATGTTCATTCCCAATCTACCACTTACGAATGGCCTGCCGACCCGCTGGTAAAGGCGAAACTGGATAAATGGCAGGACCAGAAATTTGGCATGATCATTCACTGGGGGTTGTATGCGGTACCTGGCATCATTGAATCCTGGTCCATCTGTAATGAAGACTGGATTGAGCGGGATAGTAACTCCAACTACAGCGATTATAAAAACTGGTACTGGGGATTAAGTAAGGATTTTAACCCGGTAAATTTCAACCCGGAGCAATGGGCAAAAGCGGGTAAGGATGCCGGTATGAAGTACCTGGTATTTACAACCAAGCACCATGACGGGTTTAATATGTTTGATACCAAACAAAGCGATTTTAAAATATCGAATGGCCCGTTTAAGAATAACCCAAAAGCAGATGTAGCCAAATACGTGTTTGATGCTTTCCGCAAAAATGATTTTATGATCGGGGCATATTTCTCCAAACCCGACTGGCATTCTCAAAATTACTGGTGGCCCAAATACGCCACACCCGATAGAAATAATAATTATGATATCCGGCGGTTCCCCTGGCGCTGGAATAAATTTAAAGAGTACACCTACAACCAGATCAGTGAGCTGATGAACGGCTATGGTTCAATGGATATCTTGTGGCTGGATGGCGGCTGGGTAAGGCCCCTGGAAACAGTGAATGAAGAAGTGCTGTCATGGGGCGCACCAATACCTAAATGGAACCAGGATATCGATATGCCGCGTATTGCCACCATGGCAAGGCAGGCGCAACCGGGTTTATTAATTGTAGACAGAACGGTGCATGGCCCTTATGAAAATTACCAAACTCCAGAACAAAAGATTCCGGAAAAACAACTGGATCATCCCTGGGAAAGTTGCTTAACACTGGCCAACAACTGGGGCTTTGTTCCCAACGACCAGTTTAAATCTGCTGCAAAAATTGTTCATACCCTCATTGAAGTGGTGGCCAAAGGTGGCAGCCTGTTATTGGGTATCGGCCCAAAGCCTGACGGTACACTTCCTGAAACGGCGATTGAACGCATGGAGAAAATTGGCCAATGGACAAAGGCGAATGGAGAGGCGATTTACAACACCCGAACAACACCCGATTATAAAGATGGCAATACCTGGTTTACCAAAAGTAAATCCGGCAATATAAAATATGCCTTGGTATGCCTGGACGAAAATTCATCCATACCAGCATCCGTAAAATGGAAAACCAACCTGCCGAGGAAAGGAACCAAAATGAAATGGTTGCAAACAGGAGAAACCGTAAAATGGAGCCTGAAAGAGGATGGGGTAGAAGTAATGCTTCCTAAATCGGTTTTAAACAAGGTAGCCTATCCAGCTTTGGCATTTTCATTTGAAGGGAGTTAATGGCAGGTTTCAAAATCCGGTTAAAATTGCCAACTAGATTATTACAACGCGATGCGGAAGATAAAAATATTTTGTAATTTTTACAAGAGAAGTAACATGTAGGCGCAGGACTCCTGTCCTGTGTCTGTATGTTACTTCTCTTGTTTCCATCCATAGCGACGGATGATCTGAATTACTTTGTGTTGCTGAATAATCGCCTTCTACATTACCAATCAATTATATTTTTGAATGATTGGACGAGTGAAAGTCCAACTCCGACCCTTTGCTAAATGATTGTCCTGGCAACTTGAATTTTAACAATGCTAATCATCAATAAAAATAAAATATAAACTAAAAGAAATGGCTGAACCAGCAACAATGGAAATGACTGCATCAAAAAATGTTTCAACCGGAACGGATGCCCGCCCAATTATAATTATAGGCGCATTGTTTTTCATCTTTGGTTTTGTTACCTGGTTAAACTCCGTATTAATTCCTTATTTGAAAATTGCCTGCGAGCTGAATAATTTTGAATCCTACCTCGTGGCATTTGCATTTTATATCTCTTACTTCGTAATGGCAATTCCTTCAGCCGCAGTATTGAAGGCTACCGGGTTTAAGCGTGGAATGGCCGTTGGGCTTGGGGTTATGGCGGTGGGTGCAATGATCTTTATTCCTGCGGCACTAACCCGTACCTACAGTTTGTTTTTGCTGGGTTTATTTGTACAGGGCACGGGGCTGGCCGTGTTGCAAACTGCTTCCAATCCATACATCACCATTCTTGGTCCAAGGGAAAGTGCAGCAAAGCGCATCAGCATCATGGGGATATGTAACAAAGTGGCAGGGGCAATTGCTCCAATCGTGTTAGGGGCCATAACACTAAAAAATGCAGATGGTTTAAAGGAGCGTTTGCTAACGGTTAGTGCCGCTGAAAAAGCAGCCGAACTAGATGCACTGGCTGCCAGGGTTATTGTGCCTTACCTCGTTATTGTAGGTGTATTGGTGTTGCTCGCCGTGCTAATCAATTTTTCGCACCTTCCTGAAATTGATACCGAACATGAAGATGAAGCAGTGGCGAAAGCAAATACCAATAAAACCAGTGTGTTCCAGTTCCCTCACTTAATGCTGGGCGTGCTCACCATGTTTTTGTACGTAGGCGTGGAAGTAATGGCAGGTGACACCATTATCAGTTATGGTGCATCGCAGGGTATCGCATTATCAACTGCTAAGTTTTTCACCACCTGTACCCTGATTGCGATGATCGTTGGATATATCATCGGCATTATTGCAATACCCAAATATATCAGGCAGGGTGATGCGTTAAAATTTTCAGCAATACTCGGTGCTATTTTTTCTGTTATTGCAGTGGTCACTACCGGCTATACTTCTGTTTTGTTTATTGCCTTACTGGGTTTGGCAAACTCTTTAATGTGGCCTGCCATCTGGCCGCTCGCCATTGCCGACCTGGGAAGATTTACAAAAGTTGGTTCCTCATTATTGATCATGGGAATTGCAGGCGGGGCGGTACTTCCATTGATTTATGGCGCCCTGGTAGATGCGATGGAAAGTTCGAGGCATGCCTATTTTATTATGATCCCCTGTTACCTGTATATTTTGTATTATGCAACCATGGGTAGTAAGATCCGGAAGCAGGGGTGATGGGAACGGGGTGAATGGTGAATCAATATCGGTGACGTAAGCTTTAGTGAGTCCCTAAACAACCGCCGACGGTGCTGATAGCCGCCGTCGGGGTTGGCGCAACCCCGTCAGCGGTTGCAAACCCTGACGGCGGTTGGCATTAAGTCAACGACATTGTCAATGATGAATGGGCAATTAACATGATTATCAGATAATGTTTTTTTGTAAACAGAATTGTTATACTTGATAAGTATTAAAAGGTTAAAAAAAGGTCGGTAATGAACAGCTTTTTGAATTAAAATCACAGGTAAGATGGTCGTTTCTTTTTACCTTTTGCTGGATTTACAAAAAACATATTAAGTCATTAAAATGAATAATTTAACATCCGTGGTTATTTCAGCCACAATACTACTTGGGTGCTGTGTGTACAATGCGCAAAGTCAACCGATCTTCAGAGATCAGAAAGCTCCGGTTGCTGAAAGGGTAAATGATCTGCTCCATACCCTAACCATTAAGGAAAAAATATCATTGCTTGGTAATGCAAGCCCGGCAATAGAGCGGCTCAATATTCCCGCTTACAACTGGTGGAACGAATCGCTGCATGGCCTGGCAAGGGCTGGTGAGGCAACGGTATTTCCACAGGCCATTGGTATGGCTGCAACGTTCAATGATTCCCTGTTGCAGTTAGTGGCTTCATCGATATCCACAGAAGCAAGGGCAAAATATAACCTGGCTGCAAAAATGAACCGGCATCTCTGGTACATGGGGCTCACTTTCTGGTCGCCCAATATCAATATCTTCCGTGATCCGCGATGGGGCAGGGGACAGGAAACCTATGGGGAAGATCCCTTCCTGACTGCAAGAATGGGGACTGCGTATGTAGAGGGATTGCAAGGCAACAATATAAATTTTTTAAAGGTTTCTGCATGTGCCAAACACTATGCGGTTCACAGCGGACCCGAAGCCACGAGGCACTACGATAACATATTGGTTGATGAGAAAGATTTGCGGGAAACCTATTTGTATTCCTTCAAAAAATTGGTGGATGCAGGAGTGGAATCGGTAATGTGTGCATACAACCGGGTAAATGGTGAACCCTGCTGCACCGGCAAAACCCTGATGCAGGATATCTTAAAAAATGAATGGCATTTTAAGGGTCATATTGTAACAGATTGTGGCGCTTTGGACGATATCATCCATCGCCATAAGGTAATTAATACCAAAGAAGAACTGGTAGCTGCGGCAATAAAGGCGGGCCTTAATTTGGAATGCGGTGGTATGTTGCAGCAGGATGTGATGGCAGCTATCAGCAAGGGCTTGTTAAAACCGGCTGATGTAGACAGTGCGCTGAGCGGTATTTTTCGCACCCAAATGAAGTTGGGGATGTTCGACAATGATAAAACCCTCAATCCATACAATGGTTATGGCGCCGATAGCGTACACAACGATTACCATGTTGCGTTATCCCGAAAAGTAGCACAGCAAAGCCTGGTGTTATTAAAAAACAATGGCGTATTGCCTTTACAAAAAGATAAGTATCCATCCATCCTGGTAACGGGCGCCAACTCCGCATCCATTGCTGCAATGGTGGGCAATTACCATGGCATGTCCGGTAACATTGTAACTTTTGTCGAAGGCATCACGAAGGCTGCAGGCCCTGCAACGGTAGTACAATACGACCAGGGCAGCGATTATACAGACACCGTTCATTTTGGCGGTATCTGGGCATCGCAAAACAGCGATTTGACCATTGCCGTTATTGGCTTAACCCCGTTGCTGGAAGGCGAAGAAGGCGATGCGTTTTTATCTGCTTCCGGTGGTGATAAAGCTACTTTGGATTTGCCACTTGCACATATCGCATTCTTAAAAAAATTAAGGGCTGCATCAAAAAAGCCATTGGTGGTGGTGGTTACAGCGGGCAGTGCCGTTGATATTGCCGCTATTGCGCCTTATGCGGATGCGGTGATCCTGGCATGGTATCCCGGTGAGCAGGGAGGAACTGCATTGGCCGATATTCTGTTTGGCGATGTTTCCCCATCAGGTCGTTTGCCGGTCACATTTTATCGGTCACTCAGCCAGCTACCCAACTATTCAGATTACAATATGAAGGGAAGGACCTACCGGTATTTCAACGGACCGGTACAATACCCTTTTGGCTTTGGATTAAGCTATACCAGCTTTGATTACAAATGGTTGCAGGAACCAAAACCCGCTTATAAAATAAACGACACCATAACAGTAAGGGTTAATGTGGCCAACACCGGCAATTATGACGGCGATGAAGTGGTACAGGCTTACATAGAATATCCAAACATGGAAAGGATGCCGGTAAAAGAATTGAAAGGTTTTAAGAGAGTAAGCATCACAAAAGGAGGTACACAGGAAGTTGTTTTAAATATCCCGGCAAGAGAATTACAAAAGTGGAACCTGGCTGATAATAAATGGAAATTAAATAAGGGAATATACTCTATCTGCATTGCGAAAAGCTCAACTGATTTTATTTTAAAGAAAAGCTTTACGGTGAAATAATCTACCTGCTTTTCATTGAATATTAATGAAGGGTATTTCAGATGTTTGCGCCTATCTTAAAACACTTCAATGAGACTACCAAACATTTTTAAAAAGAAAAACAAAACGAACATATCTCCTAATATTGCTGTTTTTACAACAAAAAAAGTAATTAATGAGTGTATGTTAATCACTAGAGTGTACCACAACTTGGACAATACTTTGGAATTTCATGACGAATATTCAACCAACTCAAATGCGAATATTATGATTGTAAATTTACAGCAGGTTTTAGATCGGGATCCGAGTGTTGTTGACGCTGTGAATATGCCAGTTGGCCATTGTGCCAAAAGGAAAAACATTAATGAAAGATGGATTATTGAGACATTTGAGGAGAAGGATGACGAATAAATTGTTTTAATAAAATTCTCAACGTTGATGCCTTATCGTATAATATTGGATAAAATTAAATAAAACAATATTGGTTAATCAATGGCGGTTAAGGCAAGTAAAATTATAAGTCTTTCTTTATCTATAAAGTACTTAACCCAATTTGGTGTACCGGAAAATCGAAAACAGCCGCTAACCACGTAACTTTTTATTTTTTGAGAGAAGAATGACATTTCAATAATAATAACCTCCACCGCGGATTAAGCCTGAAAGGCTTGATTATGAATAGCCGTAGGTGAAACCTATGGATAAGAATGATTCAGTTAAACCAACCCTGAAGGGGTTGAATGTAAAATATCAAAATGTCACAAGGTTATAGACTTTCAATTCCTCCCCAATTTTTATCTCATATAAATATTAGCCAGGCCAGCCCTGGTAAATAAATTGCTTTAAAGTTGATTATCTTTTCATAAGAATCATAAAAAAAATCATCATGTTTACAATCGATGCACATTTAGACCTAAGCATGAACGCAATGGAATGGAACCGTGATTTGCGTAAACGGGTTGTTGAAATAAGGGAAAGGGAAAATGGCTTAACCGATAAACCCGACAGGGCGAAAGGAACGGTGGCATTTCCCGAACTGCGAAAGGGTAATGTGGGACTGGTAGTTGCCACGCAAATTGCTAGATATATTAAGCAAGGCAGCACATTACCTGGCTGGCATTCACCGGAGCAGGCATGGGCGCAAACACAGGGCCAGTTGGCCTGGTACAAAAGCATGGAAGAAGCCGGCGAAATGGTTATGATAAAAGATAAAGCTGCCTTGGAAAAGCACGTTTCATTATGGCAGAATGATGAACCCAATGATACTAAGCCTATTGGTTATATCTTAAGCCTGGAGGGCGCTGATTCAATGGTTTCTGTTAATTACCTGGAACGGGCTTATCAAAATGGACTAAGGGCGTTGGGGCCTGCGCATTATGGCCCGGGCCGTTATGCAAACGGTACGGATGCAACCGGCAGGCTCCCCGATGCTGGCAAAGATTTATTAAAAGAAATGGAACGGCTGAATATCATCCTGGATGCAACTCATTTATGTGATGATGCTTTTTGGGAGGCATTAAATATTTTTAACGGACCGGTATGGGCCAGTCACAACAATTGCCGGGCACTGGTGAATCACAACCGGCAGTTTAGCGATGATATGATCAAGGCATTGATTGAAAGAGGAGCCGTAATTGGTGGTGCACTGGATGCATGGATGATGGTGCCGGGATGGATCAGGCAGCAATCAACACCTGAAGCCATGCACTGTTCCCTTGATAAAATGATTGACCACATGGATCATATTTGTCAACTGGCCGGCAACACCTTACATGTTGGTATTGGTACCGACCTTGACGGTGCGTTTGGGAAAGAACAATGCCCCTATGACCTCGAAACAATTGAAGATTTAAAACTAATCCCCGGCATGCTCAAAAAGAGGGGCTATGCTCAACAGGATGTTGAAAATATAATGCATGGAAACTGGTTGCGTTTTTTGTATAACGCATGGCAGTAAGGATAGATTGCCTGGTTAATATTTTCCTGTTATTACCCAATTTAAACATACCCCGCCAGGATCAAAAGGAATAATTTTGATTGAAATGCCAGCGCCAGGAAACCGGGGTAAGGAACGCCTTCACTTTTGATTTTGATTTAACTGGCAAGTCCTAAAAGCTTTTGTAAGACCGATCAATTGTTGAAATGAAAAAATTATTGCTTTTCGCTTTTTACCTGCTGCTGTTGCAGCCATCTTTTGCACAGCAGAAACATGTTTTCAGCCTTGCTAAAAACGACTTCTTACTGGATGGAAAACCATTTCAAATAATCAGTGGGGAAATGCACCCGGCACGTATTCCAAAACCTTACTGGCTTCACCGGATTCAAATGGCGAAGGCGATGGGTTGTAATACCATCGCAGTATATGTTTTTTGGAATTATCACGAAACAACTCCCGGCATTTTTGATTTTAAAACGGAAAACAGGAACATCGCCGAATTCATCCGCCTGTGTAAACATGAAGGGATGTGGGTGTTGCTGCGGCCCGGTCCCTATGTATGTGCCGAATGGGATTTTGGAGGCCTGCCATCCTACCTGTTAAAGATTCCGGATATTAAAGTGCGTTGTATGGATACCCGTTATATGGCTGCTGCCAAACGATACATTGACCGGCTGGCAAAAGAGGTGGTTTCCCTGCAATGTACCAATGGCGGACCGATATTAATGGTGCAGGTAGAGAACGAATATGGTAGTTATAGCAACGACCGCATTTACATGAAGGCGATTAAAAATTTATGGGTTGCCAATGGAAT
>JANPIJ010000289.1:0-1677 GCA_031424955.1 Ferruginibacter sp.
ATCCTTGATTGAAAGAAGGAGGATACAACACCTATATCCCATTGCCTGGTTTCTTCCCATTGAAGATTTTCATTAGGTATTTGAGTGGGAGTTAAACCTGCAGCACCATTATAATCAGAGGCTACACCACCGCCATATAAGCCAAGAGAAGGAAAATCACCTCCAATTCTGTCGTTTCCTGATGTACCATAGCTTGCTGTAAGTTTTAGATTATTCAAAAATCTAAGGTCTCGTAAAAACGATTCATCCGAAACAATCCAGCCTCCTGAAACAGCATAAAAGGTACCATACTTATTAGCAGCCCCAAACCGTGAAGATCCGTCGCGACGCACTGTACCTTCAAAGAGGTAGCGGTTTTTAAATCTGTAATTAAGTCTTGAAAAGAACCCTTCTAATCCATAAGCGCTGCGGGATGCAAATGTTGTGGTAGGGGTTGAACCAGAAGCAACATTGGGTAACCTGTCGCTTGCAAAACCTGATGCAGCAACAGTTATATTATCGTAATTCGTTTTTTCAAAACTATGACCTAATAATCCACCGAAAAAATGGTTATTTAAGGTTTTTTCATAATTAAGTGTATTTGTGGTTAACCATTTACGGTTTTGTTGAACCCCTCTGGAGGCCGACCCACCCGGGGTGACAATATTTACGCTGCGAAACCTTTCTTCAGCCTGAACATTATCAATACCCCAATCTGTCCTGAACTTTAAATTCTCTATAAGTTTAAATTCAGCAAAGGCATTGCCTGTATTACGGGTTGATATGAAAGCATTGGTATTGAGTGCTTCAATAGCCAAAACGTTAGCAATAAAACCTGTATTGACGAAATTACCATTATCATCCCGTGGCTGAACATATGGCAAAAAGAGTGCAGCAGCAGTGAGTGGGGCAAAGGTGCTGTTTTCGGCGCCTATACGATCACTATTAGTATTAGATAAACTAAAGTTAACGCCTACTTTAATCCTGCTTGAAATGTCGTGATCCAAATTTATTCTTCCCGATAACCGGCGAATATCATTTCCAACAGTATAACCCGTCTCATCATAATAAGTACCACCTAAATAAAACCTGGTTCTTTCATTTCCACCAGTACTGGAAAGAGAATAAGAATTTACTTTACCCTGCTGTAGAACCGCATTTGTCCAATCAAAGCTACCAGCCGGGAAGGTTGCCGGCGTTGAATTTCTTGCAGCCCTGTATTCGGTAATATATTTTCTATACTGATCCGCATTTAACATCTCAAGATTATCTGTAGGCCTTGAATAACCCTTAAAAACATCAAGATTTACCCTTGTTTTTTGATTAGCACCCCTTTTAGTTTTAATCAAAATAACTCCATTCGTACCACGACTACCGTAAATTGATACTGCCGCTGCATCTTTTAATACAGTCATCGATTCAATATCGTTTGGGTTTAAATCAAGCAATGGATTTAAGCCGGTTCCACCACCCTGAGCGCCGGAAATAACATCATCATTTAAAGGAACTCCGTCTATTACATATAACGGTTGTGTACCTCCAATAAGGGAAGAAGCACCGCGTACCTGTACATTTGATGCAGCACCTAACAATCCGGAGGAGTTAACCATATTAACTCCGGCAGCTTGCCCTTGTAGCGCCTGTGTAGGTGATACAATTGCCATATTTCTGAAACTTTCTCCTTTAACTACAGACGCA
>JANPIJ010000290.1:0-11068 GCA_031424955.1 Ferruginibacter sp.
TTTTCATCATCCCGTAAATAAAATATGATACACCAACAAGTGTTTTGTGGTCACGAACAGTGAAAATAAATGGATGGCACAATTAATCTCTTAGGTCCATTATTTTTTAGGTAATCCCGCTTTGCGGCAATATTTGAACAAAAGCAGATCTCAACCAACCGGATCAAAGCACAATGTTTGGCGGAGCTGGGAAAGGTTACACTGATTCTTGTAGCTCGAAAAGTAAAACAAATAATAAGAGATACGTTTGTAAATAAAATGAATGATATTCATAAGACTGAGAACAATAAGGTAATATTAGAAAAAGCTAACGCCGCTCTTACTGAAGGCGACCATGAGGGATTTCTTTCTTTCTGCACCGAAAACACGGAATGGACATTTGTGGGTGACAAGAACCTGCAAGGAAAGGAAGCTGTTCGGAAGTGGATGGCAACTACGTACGTAGATCCGCCAAAGTTCATAGTCGAAAACTTGATTGCCGGAGGTGATTTTGTTACGGCACTTGGCAAAATCACGTTAAAGGACGAAGACGGAAAAACGGCACAATACTCATATTGCGATGTCTGGCGATTTTATAATGGCAAAATTGCCGGATTAAAAGCTTTCGTAATAAATACAAAGTCTAAATAACAATCCAGCAAGCGGGTATTGGTAATTACTTACCTATTTTGAAACCCTACCAGGCACTGGATACGATAGCTATGGGATGAGGCGTAGGATTTTGTGTTGGGTTTCCAGTGCCGGGCGTTACTAAAAGAACCATGCTTATTAAGCCATTATTTATAAAAGCTGTTTTTTTTATTCGTAAGCTTTAACGGTTTTTGTACAAACTACTGGAGAAGCTGTTGTAGTGTCGGCCGCTGTAGTAACAAGGACGATACTGGCCGGGCCTATAGCTATCGGCACCGGCGCCTGACTTGTAAACCTGGGCATTTTTCGTTAGAAACCAATGTAAAATATTGACAATTCAATAGAATGGTACAGTAATAAACTTGGCTTTAAATTATTAATGAAGCAATCCATTCCTGTTCCAAAAGGGAAGTTAGAAATGGCATTTATGGAAGGAGCTGGTATGAAAATTGAGATGTTACAAAATTCAGAAAATCAATTATTAGACGCAAATTTAAAGGATTCTAAAACGGATTCACCACCAACTATAATAAGTAGTAAGGCTTTAGTTTTTCATGTAAAAAATTTGAAAGATGCAACTAGAGAACTTGAAGCCAAAGATGTAGAATTTTTATGGAAAGAGAGATATCTAGCAGGAGACGCTCTATTTTGTTCTATGATATTAGATATTGATGGTAATCGTATTAATATTTTTCAATCAAATACAGTAGGTTAATTATGACAAATAAAATGAATACCCTTATTTCAGGAATAGATCATATTGGTTTAAATGTACCAGATATAGATATTGCAACAGTTTTTCTTCAACAAGCATTTGATGCAGAAATTATCTATGAATCTTATAATAAACAGCAACCTCCTTTAGAGTTACCTGATGAAACATCAGCTTCTTTGAACCTGGCACCACAAGCGAAACTTCATTCTTGTCGGATGATTAAAATAGGTAAAGGGGTTAACATAGAATTATTTGAAATTCATGTCGATGGTCAAAGAGAACCTGTAAAATCTAGTGATTTTGGTTTACAACATTTTGCAGTGTACACTGATAACCTAATCAAAGCAACAGAACAATTTGAAAGGGCTGGAGGTTGTATGTTGTCAAAACCAATCCCAATTTTGTTTTCTTTGGAAAACGGTGACGACAATTTTTTCTGTTACGGGTTAACACCTTGGGGAACGACTATAGAATTTATTACTTATCCCAATGGTATGCCATATGAAGCTCAAACCAATCTTCGTAGATGGAAAGGAGGTAAATAATATTTAATAAAAATAACAATACATAAATCAGTTTTATTACAGGAATATGTGTGCATATAATTGAGTTTCTGCCATACAAACTCATTGCTGCGGCAGTCTTTCCAATCGAAAGACGTTTCTCAAACTTCGTCTTGCTTTTTGTTTGCTTTTCTTGCTGCTTCTACATGCTGTTGTAACAATGCCACTTAATCATTTGCCTCCAATCGCTGAATTATTTCATAGGCTATAAATATTTTGACATTTCCTACGATGGTATTGATGCTTTGTTTTGTATTGATAAAACTTATTAATGCATGCACATGATTGGGCATTATTACATATCCGTTTATGAAATGTCCTTTCTCTTTTAAATGATCAAACCATTTGTATACAATGTCATAGCCTGTTACTTTATCAATTAATGGCAGACATTCATGACATGTGAAGGTTATAAAAAAACATTCCACTGTTGTATGGTATGGTTCGCTTTACCGGCATTGTATAAAGATAATGCGGGTTTTAAATAAAACCTATTGTTGCTGTCAATGCAGCTTAAACATTATTGCGTTTTTTTAATCTAATTATCACTCCGTAGTACGCAACATCCCTTGCTAACACTCTGGCTGGGGAAGAGACGTTGCTTGAAAGAAGATGTTGCATTATAGCAACTACGATTTTCGATGAAGTTATCATATCGTATCAGAAAGATTAGCCCTGCATATTAGGCATTGGTCAATGCACAGCCGCAGTTGGTCAATCGCTTTTGAAAGGTACTGGCGGATTTCTTTCTTTTGCCGAACATTAAAACATAAAAACAAATGAAACTACAATTTAAAAATCTGGTAATGCTATTCCTCATAAGTACAGCATTTATCACGAATGAAGCAAATGCACAAGGTAACAGCCCGATACACATCGGCATTAAAGGAGGTGCAAATTTCTCTAATCTTTCCCTGTCTAAGAGTAACCTGGACGCTAATTACTCACCGGGTTATCATGCAGGGGTTTTCACCCGGGTAGACATTTCAAAATTGTACCTGCAGGGCGAGCTATTGTACTCCCAAAAAAAATCAAAGATTGAAAATGGTAGCAGTGGTGCTCAACATGCTAAATGGAACAGCATTGAAGTTCCGGTTTTGGTTGGTTACAAGCTGCTAAAGTCAGAAAACGCAACCTTTAGAATTTTTGGTGGTGGTGTTTATTCTTATGTATTGAACGACAAAGCTTCAATTTTGAAACAGGTATCCCAATCCTTTCAGAAATTCGACAAATCAAACATTGGCTACCAGGCGGGAGTGGGTGTTGATATGGGCAGGTTAACGCTTGATCTGAAATATGAAGGCGCTTTGACAAATATCAGTAAAGAGTTTAAGGCAAGGCCGAATTCCTTCCAGGCTAGTCTCGGCTTCATGATCTTCTAGTATTCTTTCTGGTTTTACTTTCTATTTCATACTGTCCGAAAGGCATGTTATATGCAAACCGTTGCTTTTCGGACAGTTTATTTACTTCACTACTGTCCGGTAGATTTTTAGAATAAAGATTTTATGTTACTAACAGTATTAGAGTAGTCAACGTAGAATATGGTTTGAGTTAAAAATGTTTTACTGAAACCCGCGCTACAGTAAGAGAAGAAAAGGAATTAATATTTGCGTCGAAATCACAAAACATACTTTAAATTATATCAAAATAAAAATTAATAAATAAATCTCTTTTTTATGAAAATAGTATTTTTCCTGGCAGGTATATTCTTGTCATTACACGGTTCGGGGCAACTTAGTTCTGTTTACGGAACGGGTACCTTAAAGCACATATCTTCAGACAAGGTTCCGCCGGCATTGCTAACAGCTACGGATACTCACTGGACCATTTCTACGGTTTCTACAGTTGGTTATGTAAACGCAGCACCTGGCCCCAATTGTAATAGTTATAAAAGTAGCAGCGGGACGATCGTAAAATTTAAGTTTTTAAAAGGCAACCGCTTTGAATTTTTATTGTATGTGCAGGCAAATACCTACGGTACCGACACGGAAACCTGGACACAGGTTAATGGTTCGGTTATTTTTTCGAAGGATGCAAAGGGGCAGCAGGTTTTTACAACAAGAGCGGAAAAGGGTATCTACAGGATCGTAAAGAACAATGCCATTACCACCCGTGCTATTCCTGAAAATGAATTAAGGGGCCAGCATTCCAATACATATTTATGGGAGCGCACCAGTTTTTTGGATGACCCTGCAAATACCCACTTGCTGATGGTGGACCTGGATGCTCATCCGGGGGTAGATATCAATCAGCCATCCGCCATTGATCCTTCATGGATATCAAAGTTTCATACTCCAAAGAAATAAATTATAAAGTAGGCAAACAACATAAAACCAACGATTGCGCTGCGAATTATATTTATCAGTTGCTAAAGGTTGGGGCACAAAATCTTTAAAAACCAGCCTGTAGGCGCACGTCTCCACCCTCGTCTATGGGTTAGTTGCCTCAAATGCTTTTGGGGCACGGCCTTAAAATTTGTAGTGGCCTGATTGGACTACTTTCCTAACCCTGGCTATTGTGATTAAACGGGAACTTTTATTTTTTAAAGACTATTTCAAGGAATTGTATAGGTAGCAAACCTGAAAGGTTCAAAAGGAAATTCTTTGGTCGCCTTAAGTCATGGCAACGGTTGATAGAATTCTTGATATTTATTTTAAACATCTTGAAAAGAACCGCTTTCAAAACCGGCTGCGGACTGTACATCAAAAATAAAAAACTGCTTTGCTCATAATAACCTGGAAGATGGTATTGATCTGAATGAAGACGAACTCAGCGATCTGCTGTAGTTTCGA
Organism: Ferruginibacter sp.; assembly: GCA_031424955.1. GTDB lineage: Bacteria > Bacteroidota > Bacteroidia > Chitinophagales > Chitinophagaceae > Ferruginibacter. The sequence continues at coordinate 4,701 of JANPIJ010000290.1, forward strand.
CAGAAGTAAATCTCACTTGCTCATCAACTTCAACTATACTTCCGTTCTAAGCAACTCTTCTTTCCGGTGGCGTGCGACGGGACGCTGTTTCCCATCAGTAAAAACCAGTCCGCCTGAAATGGCGTCAATTTTATTTGTGTTATTCAGGTACGATACATGTATGCTGAAAAGCGAATCTACAAGTCAACAGCATATCCTTGTATTGAATTATTATTTTACCACGGTAGCTTCTAATTCAACTTTTAATGTTTCAAAAAGGCTTTTAACTTCAAGCAAAGTAGTTGCTTGCTGCATTCCATGCTTAGTTACCCAATTTTGGAAAATATCGAAGCAAGTGAAAAGCTCACTTGTAGAAGTTGTATATATATTTAACCGTACAATATTTTTACAATCATAATCGGCTTCACTAATGACTTGTTCCAAATTTTCTAAGGTTTGAATGAGCTGGCTTTTCATATCACCAGCACTTGATTTTCCATCTGTGTCGATAGCTGTCTGCCCTGAAACATAGAGCGTGCCTTCTGCCTTTTTTACTTCTACGGCTTGTGCATAATTGCGACTATTCTGCCATTTCCAGGGATTAATGATTCGTTTTTCCATTTGATTTTTTTGTTTTGTGCGGAAGCACAAGTGATTTTTAATAATGTTTGGTGAAGAATTGTTGCCAGCTAATAATCTGCGGTGCTTTCGCTTCGGAAATGCCTGACTGGTATTGCTTTTCCAGACCGTAGTAATCAGGCAGTGTCTCTACATATACGTCCATCTACCCCTATTTTATCGTAATAAAGCGAACGCCTTTTTTCAAGTAAGGATCGCCATTTTCCAGCATCGTCGCTGCTGACCACCGTACAATTATCAGTGTATGGTGCGGCAAACCCTTCACAACAATATTGTTCACATGGATGTGAAGTACCAATACCTGTTGTTGCCGCTGTTATTACTATTATCATCGTAAATTGAATTTTGGTTTAGTTGCAAAGTTGCGAATAAAACATGCAATAAACTTTCCTGTATGGCACACTTAGGAAATTGGGTGGTGAGTGGGTTTGGTAAATTTTTACTTGTGCGGTCGGCTTTATTATTTTTCTGTGTGGTCTGGTCGGGTGTGTGCCTGTCGCTTGGGGTCGTTCTTCCATAGCCATTAACTCTTTTTTTTTGCTCTCTGACTGTGCGCTCGTTTAGCCTTGCTGCCATTGTTGGGCACTGTGTTTTCTTCCGGTTAGAAAGAGTGGTACAAAAATGAAATCATAAGTTAATGTGTGTTAAATCCTGCAATGTAAAAAGTCCAACGTCAGAAGTATGTAAGATCAAAAATTCTTTTGCTTCCGTATTGTTTTTTTTGACACGATATATTTATATCTATTATTAAACAGATATTGAAATATGCCGGATTGGGAAAAACTTTACAAAAAAAGCGGACAAGATCTTTGTATTATCTGTCCGCCTTTTAGGGTTTGCACGGCACGACAAAAACCTATGATGCCAAAAAAAATGTTTGGGACAGGGCTTTTCCGTGGCAATACTTATTTTTAATCAGGCAGTGTGCCCATAAAATGCAGGATATCAGAACCGATATCTTTTGCATGGGTTTCCAGCGCAAAATGGCCCGTGTCGTAAAATTTCAGCTCAGCGTCCGGTACATCCTTTTTGTATGCTTCTGCTCCCGCGGGGAGAAAAAAGGGATCTTTGTTGCCCCAAACCAATAATAGTTTTGGGTGATGCTCCCGGAAATATTTATGAAACTCAGGATACAATGCGACGTTACTTCTGTAGTCCTTAACCAAATCCAGCTGTATCTCAATATTTCCCGGCCTGTCCAGGAGTTGCTGATCAAGCGTGTAGGCTTCAGGGGCAATAAGGGAAACGTCTGACACCCCGTGATGGTATTGAAACCAGGTTGCCTCTTTTGATACGAAATCCTTCAGTGCATCCCTGTTAATTTGAGAAGGGTCTTTCCAGTAGCGCTGTATCGGATCCCACTCTTTGCTCAGGCCTTCCTCATATGCATTGCCGTTTTGGGAAATAATGCCCGTGATTTTCTCCGGGTTGGCCATGGCCAAACGCAGACCGACCGGTGCGCCGTAATCAAAAATGTATATGGCAAAGCGTTTCAGCTTAATTTGGTCTACAAATCCCTGCATGACCCCGGCCAGGTTATCAAAGGTATAATTGAACTGTTTGTGGTCCGGCGCTGAAGAATTACCAAATCCGGGAAGATCCGGCGCAATCACATGATATTTTTCACTCAATTGGGGGATCAGGTTCCTGAACATATGCGAGGATGTCGGATAACCATGAAGTAGCAAAATTACCGGCGCGTCTTTCGGTCCCGCCTCCCTGTAAAATAATTTTAAACTGTCTACCGTAACCAAATGGTAATGGATTGAATTGTTTTTCATCTTTGGATCAATTTTTAGTTATTGTATAAATTTTGCCACCGCTACATTCATCTTCAAGAATATAAATGTAACCGGCACAGCATGTTGAATCAATATCTTTTTCATTTTTTTTATCATGTCAAAATTAAGCCTGATATTTGATTATATAAAATGATTTATAGTGATGTATTTAATCACTTTTTATGATCAATTATCATGAACACAAATGACTTGAAAATATTTGAGGCCGTGGCCGAAAGCGGGAATTTTACGAAGGCTGCCCTGGCCATGTTTACCGTGCAGTCAAATGTGACCGCAAGGATCAGGAACCTGGAGGAGGAATTTGGAGCTGCACTTTTTCTTAGAAGTTCGCGTAAAGTGACGCTTACCGCAGAAGGACGCATGTTAATGCTTTATGCCCGGCAGATTGGTAAATTAGTTGAAGACGCCAAAAGCAGTATGCTCGGGGCGGATAAGGTAAACGGCACCTTAAAAGTGGGCTGTATTGAAACTACAATGGCGCTGAAAGTTCCTGAAATCCTCATTGACTTTGAAGAGCGCTACCCGGATGTGGAGCTCGAATTTAGGTCTGGAATGAAAAGCGAGCTGATCCGTGAGGTTTTGAATTACAGCCTTGATGCGGCATTCGTGTCCGCTCCGCTGAATGTTGACGGGTTGGATGAGATCAAAATCAAAGAGGAGCAGCTAGCCATCCTGACTGCGGCGAAGGGGCACGGACTTCAGAAATTGCTCGCAAGGGAACCGCTTAAAATAGTGGTCTTCGGTGAGGGATGTATATTCCGAGCAAGATTGGAAGCCTATCTGAGTTCTGTCGGAATCATTCATTATAAAAGTACCGTGCTGAATTCCATTGAGGGAATTATAAATTTTGTGGAGGCCGGGCTCGGGATAAGCTTGCTGCCGGAGGAAGTACTTACCAAATATTATGCGGGCAGGGCCATCAAAACCCATAAGTTGAATAAACAGTTGGGAACGATGAACACGGTATTGATGTTCAGAAAGGACGCGGAAAAATCCAATGCGTTGAAGGCCTTCATACGGATGTACGTATAGTGCGTGAAATAATATTGAATCCAACTCCCTAAAATGTCACAGACTCCTCTTGATGTGTGGCATTTTTTCGAGGGCTTTATTTCGAAAAAGGCAGTGAAGGTTTGAGTCTTTCCTGCAGGTGTGTCAATGATTTTTCTCAGCACCAATCCGATGCCATTCTCCCAGGTTATCGGGTCATACAATTTCAGCTTAAAAAATAACCTTACATATAATTTTGCCAATCAGTATCTACGTTTGGGGGTCGATCACCGCCAATGGCAATTTGGCCTGGGAACGGATTTACTACAGGTAAATGTGGAAGATGCGATCCGGCCAAATACAGGTATCTTTATCAGTGTAAATCATTTTTTTTAAAAGGAAAGCACAATTTTACCAAATAACGGTCTTTCTCTCTTTTCCTTCTCAATTCTTTGATGTGCATTTTTGACTTCGTCAATCGAATATACACTATCTATAATTGGCTTTACATGTCCCTTTTCTATCAATCCGGTAACATGGTGAAGCTCATCCCTACTTTGCCGGGTAAAAACGAAATGGTACGTGGCGTTCTTTTCCCAGGCGTGAATAAGGTTCTGGGGCTTGTCAATATCGACCAGTGATACAATTCTACCGTAGTTTGCCAAGGCAAGCGGCGTATCCGAAAGCGTATTACCACCAACAGTATCAATAATTACATCCACTCCTTTTCCATTGGTATAAGCCTTTATCTCTTCGATATAATTATTCTTATGATGATCAATGACTACATCAGCTCCAAGATTCCGAAGCTCATCATGCAAGATGCTCTGTCCTGTAGTATAAACAAAAGCTCCCATTGATTTAGCGACCTGTATTGCGAATGTTCCTACGCCACCAGCACCTCCAGGAATAAGAATGGTATCGCCTTTTTTTAGGTTGGCTCGTACCGCAAGCATTTCCCATACAGTTCCCCCGGCAAGAGGAACAGCTGCAGCTTCCTCATAAGATAGGTTATCCGGCATTTTGGATAGTGAAGATTCGTGCGTAAGGTGATACTCTGCATAACTGCCTGGTCCGCCAAAACGTGGCGAATAATAGACCTTATCACCGGTCCGCCACTTTTTTACTTCCGCTCCTACTGCAACAACATCACCTGAAATATCATGACCTGTTATAATAGGTAAATCAAACAGAGCTGAGTAATCCCCTCTTCTTACCTGATAATCGAGCGGATTTACGGATGTAGCCCTTACTTTCACGAGCACCTGGGAATGTTCTGTTATGGTAGGAGTTGCTACTTCCATTAACCCGAGGACTTCCGGCCCACCATAATTTTTGATTACAATTGCTTTCATAATTAGGATATTCGCATATTTTCGAAATGAATAGTTAAAAAAATGGGGGCGTTTTTTGGATTAATTTGCTCAGCCCATCAAAGGCCCCTTCGTTACCTCTGCTGTACGTCCACTGGCCAGATCTGGTTGCAAGTATAAGGCCAGATATTTGTAGGATACTGAGGTAATCTGATGTTGTGTATGCAGATACACCCGACTTTTTGCTAATGTCGCTTATACTTACGCCAAGATCTGCATCATAGTTCCGAAATTCATTGGCAGGAAAATGTAGCCTTGGATTCTTTAGACAGATAAGAAAGTTTATTCTGGTTTCATTACTCAGCGTTTTAAAAAACATAATTAGTTCTCTGATACATACATTTCGAAATTTACCTAAATCCCGAAATAAAATTAAAGACTGCTATAGTTATAGTCTACATTAAATGCCTCAATTGCAAAACTTGTTTTACTAATAAGATTATTTGTAATTCATCATTAACAAAACGGTGGCACCAATGCTTCGGATTATGGCAAAACTTTTCACCACACTACAAAGAGAAGAAATTTCTTTTGGAAGCATGGAAACAAAATATCATGCGCCGGATAAAGCAACTATCAGTGCAGTAAAAGACATACTGTTTAAATGGATTGGCATTTTGAATAAGCTATGAGTAGCACATTTCGCCAAGCAGGTAGGCAGTTAAACTAAAATCCCTCTGTAATGATTATACACAGCTTCCGTTGACTGGTAAAGAGAACGAGCTATAATTTTTTTGCTAAGACAAGGCTCAATGGCTTAACAATTATACCTGTTATCGTAAGAATAGTGTGCCTGTTCCTAAACGCAATATTACCCCATTGAATAGAAACTACATATTCCACCCTAATTTTGTCATTCATTATTTGTAAAATTTACAACTCATAATTTGTTTTAGCTACCAATATTTTCATTATAAATATATTTTACCCCCCTCTATTGTATTGCGAAGTAGTTCTATGATTTTTATAACTACAATTTCTGATTTGACTTGAGCAAAACTTTTCTTTTACCCATTCTCACACCTTACAATTTATTAACACACAAATTTTTTTACCCATAATAAAAGCAGAGCAGGCAATAAACAACAAATTAATCCGATCATCTTAACCAAAAATGCGCCCAAAAAACAACCTATCAAAAAGCCCGATAGTACATTGAGCACCTTTTTTAAACTAGTCAAAGTATTTTGAATTTCGCGTGCTGACTTTTTGTTTCGCCGAAACAAAAAATAACCCACTGAGTTGAAAAGATCAATAGAAAACTGTGTAAAATTCCCTGTCATTACAGTATTGGGTGTATAACTGTTCAACAGCTTTCGCATATAAGTATTCTGGATGGCCATACCAATTACAGCAAAGGATGCTGAAATAGAAACGGCATTGTTGGAAGGTACTAATTGCTTATGCAATATCGAGGCTCCCACAATTGCAAAACAACCAATGAATAATTCTACTTTGACAAGTCAAAAAAACATTTTGTTAGGTCAGGGTAAATTTCTGAAATTGCGGTCATGTAAATATCACCTATAAATATAGACCATGAGCGAATCCCATCGTTACCAGCCGAATCACCCCGGCTTAAAAA
>JANPIJ010000291.1:0-6051 GCA_031424955.1 Ferruginibacter sp.
TTTTTAAGCCGGGGTGATTCGGCTGGTAACGATGGGATTCGCTCATGGTCTATATTTATAGGTGATATTTACATGACCGCAATTTCAGAAATTTACCCTGACCTAACAAAATGTTTTTTTGACTTGTCAAAGTAGAATTATGCAAACAAAATATATTGAATACCAGATACGGATTGCACTAATTTGGCAGTGTATTTTACGAACGAAAATATTGTTGGGTGTTAATTTTTAAGGGCTTTTAAATCGAAGATTAATAACAATGCACGCACAGGGCCGGAGCCCTGCGCCTGATAAACCAATACATACCACTATTTTTTCAGCCGGTATATTTTTTATTTTCTATGTTGCCTTCGCTAAAAGGATTATGCATCCGGCCTTTCAATATTTGCCCATCCTGCCTGCACCCCCGCCTTCTTTCGCCTGCTTATCAAAATATGTTCACCGCTTTCCATCAGGAGTGTTTTTACTTTTATTCCATTTACTTCCTGTACAAACAGTTTGTTTACCAGGTGGCTGCGATGTATCCTTACAAACATTTCCATTGGAAGCATATCTTCAAACCAATGCAACACTTTTGGCACCACTATCTTTTTGCCGCTGGATAAATGAATACGGCTATAGCTACTCAATGCCTCCACCCTTATAATCTCTTCAATTATCACGGCAAAATCATTATTCGTACCTGGTATTTTTAGCATGTCCATATCGGGTAATTTAATATTTCAATTGTAAAACAAATACCCCTTCCACATCAGTAATGAAAGGGGCGTTTGCAGCTTTTTAGTTGACGGGTATCGTAATGCAGTTTTGATTGATCAATATTTTCCGGTTTGCTTTTACCTGTAAAACACCTCCCTGCTGCACTTGTACACTTGCAGCTTCGCCATCACCAGTAGTGATATTGCATGGATTGGTTGCACCCGAAGGAATGATTACATGTGTGCGAAGTTCCGGAACCTTGTTACCACTCCAGTTGGCGGCGGTATGCCAGTTGTTGCTTACAGAGCCATTCCATACAGCTACCTCCAGTATAATATTGGCAAATGCGGTATCGGTGCAACCAGAAGAATTGGTTACAATCAGCCTGTAAATGCCAGGTGGGGCCGCTACTGTATTGCTTGTATTCCAAATTGCAGTCAGGCCTGTGGTATTGTATAAGGGAACCAGGTTGGTTGTTTCGTTTCCACAATTATGGTACACGGTTATATCCGCACCAATAGAAGGCTTGATATTATTAGTCATTGTTACCATAGCCGTGTCTTTACAGCCATCTGTATTGGTGGCAATAATATTATACACGCCGATTTGGGCAACTGAAGGATTTGCAACACTGTTAAAATCCTGGTCATAATAAGTGTAAGTAATACCCGCCGTATTGTACACCCCGGTGAGATCATAAAAGAAGCCGGGACATTTTGTTCGGGTGAGATCACCACCCAGGTTTGGTTTTGGTGAATTGGAAACAGTAATAATGGCTGTATCCCTGCAACCATCAGTATTAGTAGCTATCACATTATATACGCCAATATCTACCGAACCAGGATTTGCAACCAGGGCAAACGCCTGTGTAAGGAAATTATAACTCAGTGTGGGGTCCGAATAATTAGCAGAAAGACTGTAAGTAGCGCCAATACATTTGAAGCCACTAATATCCTGCCCGATAGCCGGCTTGTTAAAATTATTTACGGTTACCTGGGCAGTGTCTTTACAACCATCACTATTGGTGGCTACAATATTATAAACACCACTAACTGCTGATGCCGGGTTACCCACCAAACCGAATGCCTGGGTAAAATAGGTATAGGTCAGTGTTGCATTGGAATATATTGTTGTGAGGTTGTAGTTAAACCCAATGCACTTGCTTCTAACCAGGTCTCCACCAAGTGCTGGTTTCGGAAAATTGGTAATCGTTACCATGGCGGTATCGGCACAACCATTGCTATAGGTAGCAAGGATGTTATAGACTCCCACATTTACAGCAAGTGGATTGGCAACAGTTAAAAAGGCATCTGTAAGGTAACTGTAGCTTAAAGCAGGATCGGTAAATACCCCGGTAAGTGAATAAGTATATCCAACGCACTTACTTTTTATTAAGTCCGCTCCCAGGTTGGGTTTTGGATAATTTATAACCGTAACCAATGCCGTATCAGAACAGCCACTCGTATTGGTTCCAATTACATTGTATGTACCCACACCTGCGCTTCCAGGATTGACAAGTGATACAAATGTATTGGTAAAATAGGTGTAGGTTAAGGATGCATTGATGAAATCGCCCCTTAAGTCGTATACAAAACCGATGCATTTATTCCTGGTAATATCTGCACCAAGATCAGGTTTTTGAATACTTATGGCCACTGAAGTATCACCCATAAAAGCGGGGTTTGTACTTCGTATCCTGATCCTGTAATTAGTGCCATTGGGTAAGTTAGAAGGTATTCCAATTTTAATGCTGGCAACCGTTTGATTAACCCCTGTAATGGCGCCAATAACAGAGCTATTGCTGGCAGTGGGCGTTGTAAAACTACCCGTTGCATTGCTCAACTCTGCAATAAACTGGTTGGTTGATGGTGTGGCATAAAAAGCACCGTCCACATTAACGGTGACTGTTACACTATCTTTCAGGCACGGCATTGCTGTGGAAAGAAAATGGCCAATCCTTAACTTGTAAATATTTACCAATTGATTGCTTGTATCACCAATGCAGCCATACTGGCTGGTTTCTACCACTTTTATCGCTGCCGGTTTAATGGCATTTGTATTTCCTGCGGCCCACTGTATGCTGCCATTGTTGGTATTAGCCCCGATTGTTTTAACGCCGTTTATTATCAACCAGTTCCAGGTACTGCTGGTGGCTGTGGGTACACTGTATGGCCATGTTTCATTTCTGTTTACAGATGATAAGCCGGTTATGGTTTGGGCATAGGGACGATCGTAGATAGTAATTAGATCGATGCCTGTTACGCCCGTTATTACTGGATTGGTGCTGCTTACCCTAATCCTGTAATTAGCCCCATCAGTTGCATGTGCCGGCATTTTGCACTTTACAATGCTGTTGCCTGTACCGGCATAACTGCCAATAATTGATGGACTGCTAAAACTACCCGTAGCATCGCTCAATTCAACATTAAATATGTTGCCATTATTGAAGGTACCGGTAGCATGGTACGAAACACTTAAACTGTCTTTGGCGCAATTAATTAGTTTGGTTACACTGTTGGTTACAATTGATGGGGCGGCCAATGTGGCTGGCACTGTAAACTCCCATTTATTATCAAGGCTCCAGGCACCATTGGCATCTCTGCTTCGGAAGCCTAAATTATGCGCTCCCACCGAAAGGCCGGTTACGTTGACAGAAGTGGAAAAATCGGGAAGATTGGTAACCGGATTGATGGCTACCGCAATGCCATTGCCATAACCAGGGTCGGTATCAAAATAATATTCCACACGGCTAAGAACCGGTATTGCCGGTGGTGGATCAATGTTGCCGCCACTTGAATTATACGGTTTGTAAAACAACCAGCTATTATCCAAACTCCAGGTGCCATTGGCATCGCGGCTGCGAATGCCAAAACGATGAACGCCTGATGTAAGACCTGCCAGGTCAATATTGACAATTTGATCGGCAACGGAAGCGCCGGCAATAAATGGCACAGTGGTAGCCAATCCATATCCGGGGTCAGTATCAAGATAATATTCTATGCGGCTGAGAACCGGCACTGGCCCGGCGGGGGGGATATTAGTACCACCACTGGCAGGTTTGTAAAACATCAAGTTATTGTCTAAACTCCAGGCCCCGTTTGTATCTTTTGCCCTAATGCCTACGCGGTGGACACCCGTACTAACAGTCGCTGGGTCGATATTGATTACCTGGTCGGCAACGGCAATACCGGATGTAAATGATACATTGGTAGCTAAGCCATAACCCGGGTCAGTATCAATATAATACTCAATACGGGTTAGAACGGGTATTGAGCCTGGTGATGTGGTATGGATGATTTGCGATTGAACCTTTTGCACATTATATATAAGCGCTAACGACAATACAAAACCTTGCATACACATCCACCTTTTATTTTTATATAAAAGATTCATGTTAATTGGTTTATTCTTTTACCAACATCATATGGTTGCTATTTCCATCGTTTTTGTATCAACAAAGCAACGGCAACCTGTTCTGTCTTCATAAAAGAAGGTTACGGTAAGGATCAGAAAACCTTACCAAAGGATTTATATCTGTTAATTATTCGCCCTTACACTAAAAGTAATCTGGTATGGATTGGATGATGCGGAAGTGCCTGGTGATGTTAATTTGTAAAAAGCGGGGATAGCTGGTATACAACTTAGTTTATAGGGATTTACTCCACCGTAAGCACCGCAATCTATACCACCAATACCTGCGCCCATAGCCGGACTGCCTGCTTTTAATTTAAAGGCCCCATCAGCACTGTTTGTACCCGAAGTAAATATATCGGCAGCCGTTGCATTAAAAACATTGCCCGTTCCTGTAACTGAAGGCGTATTGAGAAAAACATTGTTGTTAAAAACAGTGTTAACAGAACCTGTAGGCAGTGAGTTATAAAATATGCAGTTTTGTATAAGAAAACCATTGTCAGTAAGTTTTAAGTTGCCCCCGGCATTTACAAAACTGCAATTTTCAATAATACCCGTTTGGCCCAAGGCTGTACTAAGTGCAATTGTCGTATATCCAAAATCTCCTGCACCCATACAATTGAACATTTTTAAATTAGTAATTCTTGTATTTGTTCCAGTACTCTCAACTGCATATCGTATATAGCATTTTGAAAATTCCCAATTGTCAAAAGTGAGGTTAGTCCCATTACCGAGGTTCCAAAATTCTTGATTAAAACAGTTGGATATTTTGATATTATTAATGCCTGTTGAACCTGATGTTGAGAAACGCAAATTGCAACCTGTTACAATGGTTCCATCGCTGCCGGTTGCAAAATCTATTGTAATGTAAACACCAGATGCCGGTTTAATATTTTGCAGGTTGGCATTAAAATTTGCATCCAGCCCTATCCAGTTAAAATAGCCCGCTCCAATAATTACCAGGCGTTTATCAATGGTAAAAGAAGAACTAGCAGATTGAAAAACCATTATGGTATCCCCAATGGCGGAGGCTGCTACTGCGGCATTACCGGTGGCATAATCTACACCTGCCACGGGATTGCCCCAATATTGAACACGGCGGATGGTGGCATGGGACAGGCTACAGATAAGTGTGGCAACTACACTGAGATGGAAGAATTTTTTCATTTTGTTTGTTTGTTTTAAGAATGATAGTTTAGAAAAGAGATTTTTAAATTAGGGATGCATTTAAATTTTGTTTAAAAAGCCGGGTTAGCAGCCTGTCATAAGTATAAGCAATTATGAAGAATCAGTTTACGTATTTAGAAATTGAACGACCGGGCAAATCCAATTTTTATCAAAGGGATAAAACTATCTTCTGTTTGAGTGGTTTTCTTGATGAAGCTGTTAACTGGTATAAACCTTAGTTCCATCAACAAGTTCGTCTTATTGTCGGCAGTTAGCGTGAGGTAGCTTTTTAAACCGGCCTCTATAAACCACTGCATTTTGTTGCTATCATCGTATTGTTTTTTGTACTGCTCCATGCCCTTGCCAACATAAATGCCATTAATGGTTGCAAATGCCGCAAGGCCGTTTCGTACAATGGTTTTTTCGATACCCATCCTGGTTTGTATGAGGCCGATGGTATAGGGCGTGTTTTCCTTGTTGTCTATCTGTAATTCTTTTTGCAGGTAATACAAGCCTATATTGATGCCAAGCGTGTGGTAGGCCATTTCCTCATGGGTCTTTTTGGATGTATACCTGGCCCGGTCGAAACCAAAAACAAAATCAACCATAAAACCAAGGCTGCTGGCCTCCGGTACAAATAAGCGTGTGCTGCTGTTAAGCGTATTGGTATCCGATTTGGGTGCGCCTAAAAAAAAGCGGGCCGCACCAAAAACAGCCCGGTTGCTGTCAGTAAATTTATTGTAGGCAAGTACATCAAAGCCAGGCACCGCCAGC
>JANPIJ010000292.1:0-15516 GCA_031424955.1 Ferruginibacter sp.
TTGCTGAACGGAATAAGGGGTACCGATACCGTAATCGGGATATTTGACCACCGCAACTACACACCCGTGCTGGAAGTGGGCGAAAAAGATTTTTGGGGCGATCTTCCGGGTGTGTCGCCGGAGGAAAGAATGCAACAAATCATGAGCCTGCTGGAAAAAGATTACCTCTCCTTTTTTACAGATTCGGTAGCCTGGTTTACCGGCGTGCTGGACAAAATGCCTTTTGAACAAAGCCTGAACATCCAGATATTTCACTGCGGCATCCGTTACCGGATGCCGGATGACAAACCCATCTGCCTTCTTTCCAAAGGATTGCCCATTCATTACAATGCCAATCGTAAATTCAGTTACACTTTCAATTATGTGCAGAACATCCATCACCTGGTAAAAAAAGATTTCCGCCATTATTGGATAAGAATTTCTCATGGCGAAAACAGTGAGCATGTACACACTTTTCATTCGCAGGACAAACAGCATTCAAACAAGGATTTACTTTCTGCAAGAGAAAAAGAAATTTTAAAGCTGATAGCAGATGACTGCGACAGCAAAAAAATTGCTGAACGGCTTTTTATCAGTACCGCCACTGTGGGCAACCACCGCAGCAATATGATTGAAAGATTGGGCGCAAGGGATACTACAGCAATGGTGCAATTGGCGAAGATGACAGATATGATTTAAGGCCTGATAGTAACAAACAATCCGGCACTTTTTGCAAACATTTTTTATTCATGTTGCCGTAATGTTTATTAGTGTTACCTTACTGTTCTTCCATTTAACTCTGATAAGCGAGCAATATAAACCTGCAATTGATGGCAAATGTTTTAGACAATGAAATACTGCTGGGCCTCAAAAAAAGCGAAGACATCTACAATACAGTTGCAGAACTGTCGCAGCATATTTTTACGGATGACAGCCTTGCAGGCCGGGATGCTTACATAAAAGAGCTGGAATTCCTTTTGCAGGGAATCAGGGGAACCGACACCCACCTCACCATTTTCAATCATGAAACATTTGCGCCTGAACTGGAAGTGGGCCATATTGAATTTTGGGGGCCATTACCCGGCGGAACCATGCAGCAACGAATGATTACTATTCTTGGTTTGCTGAATAAGGAATATGAAAAGTTTCCTTACGAATCAGTGGATCGGTTTATCAAAATGCTGCAGCAGGTTCCCTTTGAAGAAAGGGTGCCCGGTTAAAACATGGTGACTTTTTGAAGAAGCGTTCCAATCAGTAGGGACGCTTTTTTATACAACAGCAATGGAGGCTTCTTTGTAAATGGTGTTGTGCCCAAAACGGTCTTTAATATACCGGCAACCGGGATTCTGGCGGCAATTAATTTTAATAGTTTGCCATAGCGGTATAGGAAAGTACAATTATCAAAAAAGGGCAGTTTTAAAACCGGTGAACAATAAATTGGTCATATTTTAAACTGCAGGACCAAAACTTACTTAGCCTCCTTTTGTAGAGATTTAGTTACGTGTGATGTAATAGTAATATAGTATCAATAAGTGAATGCTACACTTAAAAAATATCCCTGATCAAAGTTAATAAGCAGGGTTCAGTTTCGAAAATTCCGTCTTACCCAATAAGATAAATTCACCAGGCATCATAAAAATTTTCCAAATAGGCATCTACCATACCTTTCTATTGAATAATCCGGGTTTAAGCATTCGTTTAGACCACACTATATATTTCAGTGTCCGGTAATCATATTGGTTATATTATTGTTTTTGTTTTACCAGATTAGAGTATTTTTACAGTGAAACTGTATGATTGTTTATGAATAAATTTCCTTTTTTAATTATATGGCTGCTTTTATTTACGGGTGAATTATTCAGTCAGTCTTATGGATTGCAGTTTTCCAGTCATGAAGTGGTACCCGAAAAACGTACCTCCCTCAATTTAACGCCCAATGAGCCCCTGTGTTTAAAGGATGACACTCAAATATCTTTCGATCTTAAATTTGTTCCTAACCTTCAAACTTATTTTGGTTATGTAATAAGGGTTATAACTACAGATAATCAGAATATAGATATTGTGTATAATCACGAATTAAGAAATTTCAATTTTGTTATTGGGGAATCCTTTTCTACTATTTTTAATGTTGATTCATCCAAACTCTTCGGCGAATGGAATCATTTTGACATCAGGTTTGATGAAAAGTTGAAGGAAGTGTTCTTTTATTTGAACAACCAATTTGTAAGCAAGGGTAAGCTCAACTTTGCCAATAAAACCTGTTGTAAAGTTTTTTTTGGAACTAACAACCTGGAGCGGTATAAAACAATTGATGTTCCACCGATGTGTGTTAAGGACATCAATATTACAGAAAACAAAAAACGGAAATGTTTTTTTCCTTTGTCGGAGTCCGACGGGAACCAGGCATTGGACATAGTCGAAAAAAATGTTGCACAAATAAAAAATCCCGTTTGGATTTCACCCGGACACCTTAACTGGAAAGAGATTCAATCATTTGAAACCTCCGCTACACCCAGCATAGCATTTGATAAAAAAAATGAAATATTGTACATCACTTCCGTAGATTCATTGTACCAGGTGACGTTTAAAACGGATCAACTATCAGGCTCCAAACTCTTAAAAGGCAGGGGTGTTTTACCGGCAGGCAATCAATCAATTTTTGATGACAGGTCTAATAAGCTTTATAATTTTTTTGTAGATGAAAAGGCAGTATCAGCCTACGATTCAGTTGAAAATGCCTGGCAGGTAAATTTTTCTGCCAATCCCATACTTACAGAATTTTGGCAGGTAAATAAGTTTATTTCAAATTTCGATAGTGCGCTTTATATTATTGGTGGATATGGACGACTCCAATACAAAAACCTTGTTCAGCGATTCAGTTTTCGGGATCATAAATGGGAAGTGCTTCCATCCAAAGGTGATTTTTTTATGCCGCGTTATCTTGCGGCTTTGGGTACCAATGCAGCCACCGATACTGCTTATGTCATTGGCGGATATGGTAGCAAACAGGTGACCAGACAATCAATCCTACCTATAATTTTGAACTATTTGCTTATAGTGTAGTTAACCATTCGTTTAGAAGCATTTACAATTTTAAACAGCCCGAAAAGGAATTTTGTTTTGCCAATAGCCTTGTTATTGACGCTGCTAACAATCAATTTTATGGATTAATTTATCCAATTGACCGTTTTAATTCATCCTTGCAGTTGATCCGGGGTTCATTAAATAAGCCGGAATATGAGTTTTTGGGAGACATTATTCCATATTTTTTTCATGATATCGAATCCTTTTCCGACCTGTTTTATTGTCCGTCAAGTAAAAAATTGGTTGCTGTAACTTTATTGAGCGCCAAAAATAAACCAACCAGCGTCAAAATATTTACACTTGACTTTCCGCCAAACAGGCTAACAGTTGCTCAACCAGCTAATGCCGGTTCTACAGGGACATATTGGATTTTATCCGGCCTGGTTATGGCGGGCTTACTCATACCGATCTTTTTTGCTTTAAAGAAATGGCGGAAAAAAAATGGGCAAAGTATGATTGCACCAATCCAACGGGGTGTACAAATTCAAACGGCTTTTGAATCTTTACCGGTTGAAGATACATTATCGAGCTATGGACTGTACGAAAAGGCTACTACTGCATCCACAATTTTTCTTTTTGGGCATTTTGAAGTGATTGATAAGGCTGGCAATGATATCACCCGGCAATTTACGCCGCTTCTTAAGGAGATGTTTTTATTGATTCTTATTTACACATTTAAAAATGGCAAGGGTATTTCTTCGGATCAATTATTTGAAACGCTTTGGGTTGATAAATCAATAAAAGATGCCAGGAACAATTTTTCAGTGAATATTGTAAAACTGAAATCAATACTCGAAAAGATAGGCTCCACTACAATTTCCAAAGAAACAGGAAAATGGCGATTTGAAATTTTAAACAACTCCATTAAACTGGACTATGAAGAATTTATTAGGCTGTCCAACAAAAAACCAACCTATATAGATAAAAATTATATAAACGAATTGATACCAATAATAAACAACGGAGCCTTTTTAAGGGAAGTGAACTATACCTGGTTGGATGATATTAAGGCGAATGTGAGTGATTTTATCATAAGTTCCATCCTTTCCTATACTTCAAAAGCCAGTTTACAAACAGAACCAGACTTTATTTTAAAGTTAACCAATCGTATTTTTCAATTCGATCAAATGAACGAAGATGCGCTTGAGCTAAAATGCCGTTGCCTGATCATTCTCGGAAGGCACGGTTTGGCAAAAGATACCTATTCAAATTTCACTATTGAGTATAAAAAGAATTTCGGACAGGATTTTGACAAACAGTATACAGCAATTATCGGGCATTGATAACAGCAATCCACTGTTCATTACGAAAGGAATAGCAATTTTAAAGGTAAAAGGCGTTTTAAAATTACCATATCTACCTGGATGGTCCTTTTTTTTGTCTAAATTTGTAATGTTTTAATTCGCTCATCTTATATAGACGGCGATCCATTTTAACATTAATAACCTCCTCCAATGCCCGATTAATAAACAGGTTCAGCATAAATCTTTCCTGTTTAATTCGATTTTTAAAAAAAAAATAAAAAAAGTAAAATTAATTTGTTCATTAGTTGATTTATTAGTTCCCTTATTAAGGTAACAATCGTTTCTTGCGTTTGTATTTCAAACTAAACGCTTGCTTTTATGAGTTATCTATTCAATGCTATTTTGAAACGAAAGTTCCTGCTGGTTGATTTAAAAATCTTTCCATTTTATTCATACCCCCATTTTGCAAATGTCATCCTCAGCGTATTGATGCTTAGTTGTTGTCATAATGCCTGCATTGCCCAAAATAGGAATGTTCCGGTTTCAAACATTGCCTATATAGATCCCACAATTGGAAATGTAGGTCAATTATTGGAACCTACCAGGCCAACAGTTCAGCTTCCAAATCAGTTAATTCGGTTTTCGCCACAAAGAAAAGATTACCTCGACGATCAGATTTCAAGCTTTCCGTTAACCATCGTTTCTCACCGGTTAGGGCAGGTATTTTCATTAAAACCTGCCATTGGAGACATCACCAATAACAGCTGGCAAGCTAAGATGACTTTTGACCATAACCTTGAAATTAACAAACCGTGGTTTTATTCTACTTATTTGATTGACGATGAAATTACCGTGGATTATACCGCAGGTAAAAAGACGGGTTTTTACCAATTTTCATTTCGGGAAGGAAAAAATAAATCAATATTGTTGGGGGTATATAATGGCGGGAAAGCATCCTTTAATTTTTTGTCAGCAAATGAGGTTACGGGTGTGGAAATTTACCATGGTGATATTAAGGTGTTTATGTTTGGTGTTTTTAGTGTTGGAGGAATACCTGGGATTGTTAAATACAACCAGTTGAAACAGGGTCGTAGTATAGAAGGCGAAGGCGCCAGGGCTTATATAACTTTTCCTGCATCAGTTAGCCAGGTATCGTTTAAATACGCCATCAGCTATTTAAGTGCTGAACAGGCAAAAAGAAATTATGAGAAAGAATTGAGTGGTCAAAGTTTTCAGGCAATGATTGATGCTGGCAAAAGCGCATGGAACACCGTAATGTCGCAAATAAATGTGGAGGGTGGCACCGAGGGCCAGAAACGTTCTTTTTACACAGCCTTGTATCGTTGTTATGAACGGATGGTAAATATTACGGAAGACTCATCCTATTACAGTGGTTTTGACAAAAAAATACATAAAGACAGTCGTACTTTTTATGTGGATGATTGGACATGGGATACTTACCTTGCCTTGCATCCGTTAAGAACTATTTTAAATCCTTCCCAGGAAGAAGATATGCTTCATTCTTTTGTTCGCATGTATGACCAAAGCGGTTGGATGCCTACTTTTCCTGTGCTGTTTGGCGACCATGCCTGTATGAATGGCTTTCATTCTTCCATTACTTTTTTAGATGCGTACAGAAAGGGGTTGAAAAATTTCGATATTGAAAAAGCTTATGAAGGCATGCGGAAAAATGCAACGGAAGCTACAATGCTACCCTGGCTAAATGGCGAAAAGACAATACTGGATGACTATTATCATCAAAAGGGCTATTTCCCGGCTTTGCCCACAGGTGCTAAGGAACCTGTTGTACAAGTGCACAGTTTTGAAAAAAGACAAGCTGTAGCGGTTACTTTGGGAAACAGTTACGACGATTGGGCATTGGGGCAATTGGGCAAAGACCTGAGCAAAAAGGATGCGGGCACTTTTCAATCAAGAGGACTTAATTATAAAAATCTCTGGCATAGTGAAAAACAATTTTTTCTTCCTAAAGATGATACAGGGAACTGGGTTAATATAGATCCCAAATTCGACGGAGGCATGGGCGGGCGTGAATATTACGACGAAAATAATGGATTTACTTATTTGTGGCAGGTGCAGCAGGATATTCCCGGCTTGATTAATTTAATAGGAGGCAGCGATGCTTTTGAAGCACGGCTTGATCAATTATTTCGCGAAGGTCTTGGCAGATCTAAATATGAATTTTGGAGTAAGTTTCCAGATGCCACTGGTTTGGTGGGCCAGTATTCAATGGGCAATGAACCTAGCTTTCACATTCCCTACCTGTACAATTTTACGAAATCTCCCTGGAAAACCCAAAAGCGAATTCGCTTTCTTTTAGATGCATGGTTTAAAGATAATATTTATGGGATCCCTGGTGATGAAGATGGTGGTGGTATGTCGGCTTTCGTGGTTTTTTCTTCCATGGGTTTTTATCCGTTAACGCCGGGTTTACCCGTGTATACAATCGGCAGTCCTTTGTTTAGTAAAGTAACAATTGACTTACCCAATAAAAAACAATTCCGGCTTACTGCTAACAACTGCTCGGTTATAAATAAATATATACAAAGTGCAAAATTTAACGGGAAGCTGTTAAGTACTCCCTGGTTTACCCATGAGCAGTTAGTATCCGGGGGGCATCTTGAATTGGAAATGGGACCCAAACCCAATAAAAAATGGGGGATTACGGAAGATATCACTAAAAAAACCTATCAATTAAATAAAATGATTATTGAAAAATCACCATAGAAGAAAATACGAATCTTAAATCGATTACCTAAAAAGTGGAATTATCTTATAATTCCTTTTTATTGACACTTGCTATCAACTAACGCTAAAACACTTATGTATGATTCAACAAACCTTTATTTTGGCTTCACCCCCTTAGTTAAATTATTTAATATTTTTTCCTTTGGTAAACCATGTTTATAAAAATAATTCGTGCTGAATAGGCAGCAATGAATGAATCAGGTTATCGGTAGTTCCTAACTAGTATATTTCATAAATAAAATAGAAATTGATATGAAAAAAGCATGTTATTTTTTAATGTTCATTATTGTTTTTCCGCTTTGGGTTGCAGCCCAACAAAGAATAATCACCGGAAAGGTAATAGATGGAAAAACCCAGGCTCCGCTTGAGGGTGTGAGTATTTCTCAAAATAAAAAAGTTATTGGGTTAACAAATGCTCAAGGTGTTTATTCTATTACTATTCCTACCACAGCTAACGAGTTGATTTTTTCTTTTATAGGAATGTCTGATTTCGTTGAAAAGATTGGCGGAAGAAATAGTATCAACATCAATATGTTGTCAAAACAAGATCAACTAGGAGAGGTGGTTGTAGTTGGTTATGGCACAAAACGTAAAGAAACTTTAACTGGTTCTGTAACCAATATTACCAACAAAGAAATTCAGACAACTACCTCTGTCAGTCTTGCCCAAAAATTACAGGGTAAAGTTGCCGGCCTCCAAATACGTCAACTGGGTGGTGAGCCGGGTACTTTTAACAACATGATTAACATCCGGGGTTTTGGTACCCCATTATATGTTATTGATGGTATTATCAGGGATGGCTCATCAGAGTTTCAACGCCTTAATCCGGATGATATTGAGAGTATATCTTTTTTGAAGGATGCGTCAGCGGCCATTTACGGTTTTGGGGCGGCTAATGGGGTAATCATTGTTACAACTAAAAAAGGCAGTAGAGGAAAGGCTTCCTTTAATATAAATAGTGTGGTTGGCTTTATGACACCTACAGATGTGCCAAGAATGGCCAATGCAGGCGAGTGGATTCAGATGCGAAATGATGCAGCTATATTTGGAACAGGGGCCCCTTTTTTAGCGAAGGATGAAATGCAAAAATACATTGATGGTGTACCTGGATATGAAAGTACCGATTGGTACGATGTTACAATGAGTAATACAGCCCTACAGCAGCAGCATAACGTATCAGCTACTGGTGGAAATGAAAAAACCCAGTATTATTTCGGACTTGGTTATTTTGATGAGGAAGGTTTGTTGAAAACCGACGATATGGGGTACAATCGATTTAATTTGAGGGCTAACCTCACAACCGAGTTGGCAAAGAACCTAAAAGGAGAATTGTTATTAAGTGGTCTTTATGATAAGCGGACTTCGCCGGGGGAGAATTTCTTTAATATATTTAAGGGGACCCGTGTTACCTTGCCAACTTCGACACCCTATGCAAATAACAACCCCGATTATCCTGGAGTAGTAGCTCCAGGTAATCAAAATCCGTTAACGCTTTCAAACAGGGATATTACAGGGTATAGCGAACAGGTCAACAATAACATTCAGACAACGATGGCATTGACCTGGGATTTACCTTTTGTAAAAGGGCTCTCCTTAAAAGGATTGGCGGCATATGATATGAATAGCTTCCAGGGCAAGGACTTATTTAAGCCATTTAAAGAATATACGTATGTAAACAACGACTACGTAGTCTCTCAGCAAAGGGTGGGTACAGCATCTATTTCTAATAGTTTCACAAACTTCAGCAGGCTTACCCTACAGGCTCAGGCCAACTACAATACAGTTATTGCAGCAAAACATAGTGTTGGTGCAACAGCAGTATTTGAGCAACGGCAGGAGTGGGCACGTAACTCATCTTTAAGAAGGTTATATGATTTTTATACCATTGACCAAATAGATAGGGCAAGTACCAACAACCAAACAAATAACGGTAGCGAGTCACAAAATGCCAATCAGTCACTTTTGGGCCGCTTTAATTATGGCTTCAACAATAAATACCTGGTTGAACTGGCTTTCAGGTATATGGGTACTCATGCGTATCCTTCCGAAAGCAGATGGGGCTTTTTTCCTATAGCTTCCGCAGGCTGGCGTATTTCAGAAGAAAATTTCATGAAACAAAATGTACCGGTTATCTCAAATTTAAAGCTTCGTGGATCTTATGGAGAAGTGGCGTCTAGTGAAGGGTTTATCGCATTCCAGTGGATACCCGGATATAGTTTAAATGGCGGCTCTTATGAGTTCAACAATGGTAGTCTTGTTGCAGGTGCACAATCACCGGCAATTGTTAATCCCGAATTAACCTGGGCTGTTGCTAAAACTTCCGACATTGGCCTCGATATTGGACTGTGGAAGAATAAACTTACCATCGAATTTGATCTGTATAGAAGAGACCAGGAGGGACTACCAGCCTACAAGAGTGCTACATTGCCAAATACATTTGGTGCAAGTCTGCCACAAGAAAATTTAAATAGTAACCGTACGGAGGGGATGGATTTTACAGTGGCTTACAGAAATAGAACTGGCGAAGTCAACTATGGTGTTTCGGGCAATTTCAATTATGCCCGTACAATGAACAGGCATGTTGAGCGGGGAGCCTTTACCAACAGTTATGACCGTTGGAGAAATGGAACTGCTTACAGGTATAATGATGTTGCCTGGGGGTATACCTATCTTGGTCAATTTCAAAACCAAAATGAAATCGCCAACTACCCTATTCAGAATGGAAACCAGGCAAATGTTCGCGAATTACCGGGCGATTATAAGTATGCTGACATGAATAATGATGGTGTAGTTAATGACTTGGATCAACTGCCAATATTTACCGGTGCCAATGGAACTAATAGCGATCTTAATGCTGGCGGAAGAAAAAATCCGAGGATGAATTTTGGTCTTACTTTGAATGCTTCTTATAAGGGTTTTGATATAAATGTATTATTTCAGGGCGCTGCCAATTACACCGTTCGTTTTAATGAAGTGTATGCAGAAGTGTTGGCCTTTAGGGGAAATACACCGGCCTATTTTTTCGATAGGTGGCATAAGGATGATCCTTACGATTCAAAGAGTGCGTGGGTGCCAGGCAAATGGCCTGCATCCCGGTTTAACAATGATGTTGGTAGTATGTATAAAGAAAGCTCTGTGTGGAGAAAAGACGCTTCTTATCTAAGATTGAAAAGTATGGAATTAGGGTACACCATTAGCCCTCGCATCTACAAATCTACAGGGATTCAAAAAATCAGGATATATGCGAACGGTTTTAACCTAATAACATGGGCAGATCCTTTTGTAAAAGCTTTTGATCCTGAAAAGCTGGAGGGAGCCTTTAATTCCGGCTTCAATTACCCACTAACCCAAACATTCAATTTTGGTATAAATGTTAACTTCTAAAATTTATAATCATGAATATAAATAAAATAAAAATTTGCATATTGTTTGCAGGCCTTTTTCTGTTTGGCTGCAAAAAAGTATTGGATTTAGAACCAACTGATCGTCTCAAGGCAGAGGTGATTTTTGGAGATCCTAAAGGGGTCGAATTGTACATGGCAAACCTTTACAATCAGTTACCTGTAGAAGATTTTACATTTATGAGGCAGGGCTTTAATTACAACCATCCGGGGCCTAATAATGGAGGTATATCTACAGCAATGGTAACAGATGAGGCTACACATAGTGAGAATGGCGGAGAAGTAGGGGATGGTGATTATCAATGGTGGGATCCAGCGTATAAGTTAATGCGTGATGCAAATATTCTGGCAGATGCAATACCCTTGCTAAAAATAACTGCTAAGGAAAAAGCGGTCCTTACCGGCGAGAGTGCTTTCATCAAAGCATTCACCTATTTTGCATTGGCTAAAAGATATGGTGGTGTTCCGTTAATTAAAAATTCTCAAGAGTATAAAGGTGATGCTGGGAGTTTAAAAGTACCCAGAAGTACAGAGAAGGAAACATGGGATTATGTATTAGCGCTTTGCGATACGGCCATAGCTAACCTAAGTGACGCAACCGGAAGACGGGCATCCAAATGGACAGCTTACGCTTTAAAAACAAGAGCAGCTTTGCATGCAGCCTCATTGGCAAAATTTGGAAGCCTCGCCCCGATGTCAGGAGACGCCGTTACTGGTAAACTTGTTGGTTTGGATCCTTCTTTGGCAAATAGTTATTATGCTGCAGCTATCAGTGCATCCCAGGCAATAATGGCTTCAGGGAAATTTCAATTGTTCAGGCCAACGCCGGCAAATCCACAGGAAGCAGCTGAAAATTACAGGCTGCTTTTCCAGGATCCTAATGCAAATGGAGCATCTGTAGAAGCAATTTTTATCAAAGGTCGTGCACTTGTTGGAGATTATCAGGGCCACAATTATGATATATGGTTTCAACCTGCTCAGGTAGCTAATGGTTGGCCCCACCCCGGTCGAATGAATCCGACCCTTGATTTGGCAGATACCTATGAAAGTTATACAAAACCAGGGCAAAGCGATCCTATTGTAACTACTATGGATAATAATACCACAAATTATAACGGTTACAATCCTACCCAAAATTATATCAGGTTTAATAGCCCCAATGAAATTTTTAAAGACAAAGATGCACGCCTTTGGGCAACGAGTATTTTGCCTGGCACTATGTGGAAAAACACTCCCATTATTATTCAGGCGGGCTATGTAAAACCTGATGGTGTTGCGGTAATACGTACTAAGGCCAGTATAACAATTGATGGAATCACCTATCATACATATGGCGCTGCAAGCACCAGCCAATATTCAGGGTTTGATGGGTTTGGAGGTAATAATACCAAGACTGGATTTTCCTTTAAAAAGTTTATGAACCAGCTAAGTCCAATTGTACCGGGATGGAACCAGAGTACTTCAGATTTTATTGAATTCAGGTATGCAGAGGTTTTGTTGAATTATGCGGAGGCGGTTGTTGAAAGTGGCACGGGTGATGCAATAGCTGCTGCCAAGGCAATCAACGACATAAGGAGAAGGGCCGGGCATACGGTAGATATTCCTTTATCTGTTGCTAATGTTCAAAGGGAAAGGAAAGTTGAACTGGCGTTTGAACATAAAAGATTTTGGGACCTCATTCGAAGAAGGGAATTTCATACGTTATTTAACAGCAGCTCTGTGCATTCACTGTTTCCGTTGCAGGATTTAAGGGCGCTTCCCGAAACAAAGTACATTTTTGTGCGGATGAATGCTCCAAATATAAATCCAAGAACTTTTATCACCAGATCCTATTACCGCTCCATACCGGGTATCGGTTCAAATGGACTGGTTCAAAATCCGGACTATTGATTTTGCTAAAAACTGATAAAAAAGATATTTAAAGACTTTTAAAATTTCAATTATGAATAAATTATTATTGGCATTGCTAATAACAACATTTGCATTGTTCTCCTGTAAAAAGGATAATTACGAAGCGCCAACTGCCGGTCTGTCGGGGACTTTTATCGATGCGCTAACCAACAAACCTATTGAGCAGGATATTATCAATGGCACTACAATCGAATTGATAGAAAAGGGCTATAGTCCGGTAACACCGCAATACCTTATTGTAAAAAATAATGGCTCTTATGATAACAGCCTGCTCTTTGCTAACAGCTATTCAGTAAGGCCGGTAAAGGGGAATTTTATAGATATTGCAGCTCAGGATGTAGTCATTAATGGGCAAACCAAGCTTGACTTTGTTGTAACGCCCTTTATTAGAGTTAAAGATGCAAATATTAACAAAAGCGGAACAAAGGTGATCGCCACCTTTAAACTCGAACAAAATGTGCTTGCTCCCGTTAGAAAAATTAGTTTGTTTGCGCACAGCGATTCAAGATTAGGTGATGGAATGCGACTCGTAGCAGCAGAAAAAATCCTCAATGTGGCATCTGATCCAAATACTGTTTATACGCTTGAAATTGATTTGCCATCCAACAGCTCAACGCTAAAGCCAGGTCTTGAATATTATTTTAGAGTGGGTGCTCGAATTGATCTCCCGGAATCAAAACTAAACTATGCGCCTGCAATAAAGATTACTATTTGATGCAAAATCTTTATAAAAAAAATGCTAGTAGTTAGCAAAAAATAAGGTGTAGGAAATTATAACAGGACAGGAAATTATTGTGTTGGATCAGGTAAATAATTGGTAAAAATATTTTACCTGATCCAACACATTGATTTATTATTAAAAATTGGAAAATTTGATGCAATGAAAGTTTATAAAATAATACCGGCAGTATTTTTTTTTGTTGCAATAATAAGTTGTTCAAAGAAAGGAAGTGGAAATGGGGGAGGTATCATTCCTGTGGTTCCACCGATCGTTACAGAAGTTACCTATGACGAGACAGGATGTAATTACACTTCCTACAAAACCCTTGTAATGGCCGGTTACCAGGGATGGTTTGCAGCAGAAGGCGATGCCGCTGACAGGGGCTGGTATCATTATAAAAATTCCAGCTGTGGTGGTTTCTTTCCAGGATGCACTTCGGTAGATTTTTGGCCGGATATAAAAGAGTACTCAAAAAAGTATCCCTCTCCGTTTAGTTTTGCCAACGGCGAAAACGCCAATCTGTACAGTCCCAATGATGAAGAAACGGTGGACCTTCATTTCAAATGGATGAAGGATTATGGTATTGACGGCGTTTTTATGCAACGATTTGTCGTTGAAATAAAACAATCGAATACAAAAGGAAAAGCTCATTTTAATAAGGTGTTGCAAAATGCATTAAAGGCTGCTAATAAGTACAAAAAAGCAATTTGCATTATGTACGATTTAAGCGGTTGTACCAGTGCCGATGTGGCCTATATTGAACAGGATTGGAATGAGTTACAATCTTTATTCTCTCTTTTTAGCAATACCCAGCATCCAAATTATTTGAGGCACAATAAAAAACCGCTCATAGCAATATGGGGTGTGGGTTTTAATGATGGCAGAAAGTATACAATAGCTGACGTGGACAACCTGGTTGACAAAATTAAGGGCCCCACCAAAAAAGTTTCGGTAATGTTGGGAGTGCCTTATTCCTGGAGAACCTTAAATAATGATACCGAAAATTCACCCTTCCTGCATAGTCTTATAAAAAAGTCAGACGTTATAATGCCCTGGGCGGTTGGAAGGTATAATTCAGGTAGCTATATTAATGTGGCTGGGTCAGTATTACCTGCAGACATTCAATGGTGCAATACCAATAAGATTGATTATGTGCCCCTGGTTTTTCCCGGATTTAGCTGGGGTAATCTTAAAAATAACGCTGCGAGTTATAATTCTATTCCCAGGAATGGGGGAGATTTTTTATGGCAGCAGTTTGCCGGGGCGAAGGTTTCCGGGGCCCAATCTCTGTATGTAGCCATGTTTGACGAAATTGATGAAGGTACCGCTATTTACAAATGCCTGCGGGAAGGTGAGTTACCGCTGAATGGCGACAAAAAATTTGTCGGTATTGAAAGTAATCTTGCAACTGATTATTATTTATGGCTCACAGGAAAAGCAGGAAACTGGTTTCATGGAGAAGGTGGTTATAGTAATACCAAGCCTATTCGATAGTACTTGCTACTTATTGGATTCTGGTTTCAAGGAATAAAATAAAAAATTAATTATGCAGTCTTTTCGTTTATAATTCATAGGGTGCATTTAAAAATTTTCATAAGTATAGCAGTACTTTTTGTTTTAAAGAGGGGCAATTTCTATTGCCCCTAATTTAAATTAATTTTCATACCTTTTTCTACTTCAGGTAACTGTTCGTTTAATATTTGAACTGTTACTATTATAATAATTCTCTATGGGTAGTCTATTATATAAAATATTTTTTACATTCCTAAAATGTATACTGTTCCTTTTATTTTCTGTTGTAATTAATAAAAATGCTCACGCCCAAAAATTAACACGGTATGTTGATCCCTTGATTGGCTCCGGAGGGCATGGTCATGTATTTGTAGGAGCAAGCGTGCCTTTTGGGGCTGTACAGCTTGGCCCAAATAACATTTATAAAGGCTGGGACTGGTGTTCCGGGTATCATTATTCCGATAGTCTTATCATTGGGTTTTCACATTTGCACCTGAGTGGCACAGGTATCGGTGATTTGTCAGATGTATTACTTATGCCAATAGCCGGAGCAATTAAACTTGATAAAGGGCGACAGGAATTTCCGCACAATGGATTTCTCAGCACGTTTAGTCATAAAAATGAAATAGTAAAACCCGGATATTATGCTGTTAAAATGGATAATGGAGTTGCGGTAGAACTTACTGCTTCCGAACGGGTAGGGTTTCATCAATATCGCTTCCCAAAAGGAAAGGAGGCACATATTATGGTAGACCTTAAAGAAGGAATCAACGATAAAAGTACTGCCACTTATCTGGAGCAAACCGACGAATATACCCTGGCGGGCTATCGTTTCTCATCAGGTTGGGCCAAAGAACAAAAGGTCTTTTTTGCCATTCGTTCTTCAAAACCAATTAAA
>JANPIJ010000293.1:0-16085 GCA_031424955.1 Ferruginibacter sp.
TTGATGTGCATTACCGGCCTACGGATGATAAAGATCCATTCCAGACAGATATTTTTATTTTGAAAGGAGCCGGTGCAGAAGAAGTATTTATGCCGAAGTTTAATTATAAGGGTTTTCAATATATAGAAGTCACGGCTACAAAACCGGTGGCCCTAACGGCCCAAAGCATTACGGGTTATTTTATGCACAGCGATGTGCCTGTTGCCGGTAGTATCAGTTCATCTAATCCTACGATTGATAAAATTTGGAAGGCAACCAACAATTCCTATTTATCCAATTTGTTTGGCTACCCAACCGATTGCCCGCAACGGGAAAAGAATGGCTGGACCGGTGATGCACAGATCGCCATTGAAACCGGTTTATACAATTTTGATGGTATTACCGTTTATGAAAAATGGATGGCCGACCATCGGGATGAACAACAACCGAATGGGGTATTGCCTGCCATTATTCCTACCGGCGGCTGGGGGTACGAGTGGGCCAACGGGCCCGACTGGACCAGTACCATCGCCATTATTCCATGGAATATTTATTTGTTTTATGGCGACAGCAAATTGCTGCAGGATTGTTATGACAACATCAAACGGTATGTTGATCATATTGACGCATTGTATCCCTCCGGATTAACCAGTTGGGGACTTGGTGACTGGGTACCGGTAAAGTCGGCATCACCTGTTGAACTCACTTCAACCGCGTATTATTTTGCAGATGCTGTTATACTGGCAAATACAGCCAAACTATTTGGTAAAGCCGATGACTATAAAAAATATTCGGCATTGGCTTTAAAAATTAAGGAAGCTTTCAATGCAAAATATTTAAACAAAGCAACGGGTATATACGGAAGCGGGTTACAAACAGAACTGAGTGTACCACTTTATTGGGGGCTGGTTCCCCAGGCGTTCAAAGCCAGGGTAGCGGCCAATCTTGCAAAGCGGGTGGAAGCCGATGGTGTTAAACTGGATGTTGGGTTATTGGGTACCAAGGCTATCCTGAATGCGTTGAGCGAAAATGGCTATGCCGGGCTGGCCTACCAGCTTGCTGCACGAGAAACTTTTCCATCCTGGGGTTGGTGGATCACCAATGGTGCTACCACGCTATATGAAAACTGGCCCATTGATGCGGCTTCCGATATTTCGATGAACCATATTATGTTTGGTGAAATCGGCGCATGGATGTACAAAGCATTGGGAGGTATTAAACCCAATCCGGCGAAACCTGGTTTTAGTGAGGTGGTACTGCAACCAAATTTTGTAACCGGGCTTGACCATTTTAGTGCCACACACAATGGACCTTATGGCATCATCTCATCTGCATGGAAGCGAACGGGCACCGGGATTGAATACACTGTAACCATTCCCCCCAATTCCACCGGACTGGTGAATTTGCCTGTTGAAAAAAATCAGCGTTTGTTTAAGGATGAAAAACAACTACCTGGGGTTAAAGGAACTTATACTGCCACATTACCGGCCGGTACTTACCGGTTTGAATGGAAATAACCGGGGATTTATTACACCACCATATTGGTTTTTTTTCTCCGCCTCAACAAACCATCCAACAGTAACAGGCCCAAAACTGCATTTGCCATTATTAACAGGTTGATCCATGTACCGTTGGCCGGGATACTAAAGTTGATGATATTTGCATACCCGTTTTTTATATCAACCGGAAGTGAAGAAGCGGCGTTGGCGGGTGTGAGATGGATGGTTGTAAAACTGTATACGAGTAAAGCAGTAATGGTGAAAATGAAGATGACTGCAATGCTGCGGATAATATTTTTATTGATGTAATGAAGCGTAGCAGGTAAAGGTTGTACATTCCTGATCTGTTCCATCACATTTTTGCTGAAACGCATGGAAGGTTGATCTGTTTCTATTTCGGTGACAAGTAATTCGTTTAGCTCCTGTAATACTTTGTACTGCTGCTGCCATTCCTTATCAGTCGCAATCATACGCTCCACAAAAATAATTTCCTGTTGACTGGCAGTGCCGTCAAGATAGTTCCATATTTGTGTTTCTATTAGTTGCGCTTGCATACGAATTCTTTTTTACGATTGAATGTATTCTTTTATTTCCGTTGCAAAATATTGCTGCATCTTTTCTTTCAGCCGATGCCTTGCCCGGTGCAGTTTTATTTTGGCGTTATTCGATTCAATACCCATGATCATCCCAATCTCTTCCAGTGACTGCTCTGCCTTATAAAACAGCGTTAGCACTTTTGCGTCCTCCCGGTTTAGCAGGGCGATGGCATCATTTACCAGTTTGATGGTGGATTTTTCTTCTGCCCTGTTTGATAGTACGCCCGGGTCCAGAATGTTTTCCAATGCTGCCATACCTGGCTGGTGTATGGAATGGACTGTCAATTTTTTCTTTCGCAGAAAGCTGAAGCAGATAGAATTTACAATGGTATAGAGCCAGGTACTGAATTTTGCATCGCCTCTGAAATCATTCAGGCAACGGTATGCTTTAATGAAAGCCTGTTGAGCCAGGTCTTCCGCATCTTCCCTGTTACCCGTATGACGCATGGCAATAGTAAATACAAAACCCTGGTAACGGGTAACCAATACCTCGTAAGCCTTTTGCTCACCCTGTAATATCCGGGCGATTATTTCCTTTTCCGACATACCAGTTTGCATAACTAGCTCTTTGACGCTGCCGGTTAAAGGCAGGTTACATTATTTTGATAAAGGTGAAAGAAAATTTACAACAAATGAATAAAATAAATTTGCCTTAATCTGTAACCAGCTTGCCATGGCTGCTGTCATATATGCAACAACTATTAATAAACCCGAAAAATAAATTTATGCAAGAGGAATTTTTTGTAGCCCTGGTTTTTATCACCGGCTTTACGTTGATCTTTGGACTTTTTTACCTGCGAAGCCGTGAGAATATGGCCCTGGTTGAAAAAGGAATGAACCCAAGAGAATTTACCAACCGGCCCGCCCCCTACCGAAACCTTAAATGGGGATTGCTGATGGTGGGCGCAGGAATTGGATTGTTCCTGGCTTATTTCATGAGTAATTATGTGTTGCATATGGATAGCGATAACCCGGTCATGTACTTTTCTCTATTGAGCATTTTTGGTGGCCTGGGGTTGATCACTTCTTACTGGATAGAAAAGAAGCAAACGCTTGACAAGGATATCAGTTAGAAACGTAGAATCATTACCCATTCATAATAACTTCCGGCGCAGGATTTTCCTGCGCCTTCTTTTTTAATACCCCGGATTATCGTACATGAAATCTGATGATTGGTAAATAAAAACCTGACTCTATTGGTTTGCAACGTCTACAATTAATTCATAAGCCACTTCCTTTTCCTTTTTTAAAGTTGCTGTTGATTAGATAATAGAGTTTACACCTTTCAAAAAGGTGTAAACTTTATTATCTAACGGATCCTTGCAGGTAGCTAAACTTTATCCTGATTTAAATAAAATTATGATGGCCGTCATTATTTTATAAAATTCCACACACTACTTTGGTATTCAAAAATATAATAGCAGTTGCTGTCATAACATACTGCCGCGAATTTATTCTGTAGCTGTTATTTCAACAGATACTTACTGCACGCTGGTTCTATACCTCTGAAGTACAAAAAAGAAGGCCCTAATCCTCTGTCTGCACCTATTCTAAACAACTAAATAAAAAAATCATGAAAAATTTTTTAAGCAGAGTTTTTGTTTTCTGGGGACTTCTTTTTTTTATCCAACCGGGGCACGCACAAAACCTGTTAACCGATGGCAGTTTTAATACCACTACGGCCATAACGCCAATCGGGGCACCCCCGCTACCTTTGAATACCTGGTGCAGTTGGAATAATGAGGCCACAGTAACTTCTTTTACCACCAATGTATCGGGTGGTGTATGTAATTATAGTTTTTTCAACCAGGGAAATAATTCCTGGGATGTACAATTAAGCCAGTATGGTTTCCCCCTGGTATTGGGCAGGCATTACCGGCTTAGCTTTGATGTAAAGGCGGATGCCGATCGGAAATTCGGCGTTTACATTGGAGAAGAAAGCGGGCTATGGACTAACCTCAATGCAGCAAATTATTTACAGGACGCTACCACCGGCTGGACAACCAGGGTAACTGAATTTGACGCCACGGCTGTCTTTAATCTGCACAAATTGAGTTTTGAAATGGGGGCTGAAAACATTCCCATGTATTTCGACAATATTATACTGGAAGAAACCGGTGCCGGTAAAATGTTTAAAATTGAAATAATCGGTTCAGCCATTCCGCCTGATTACTGGATCAATGGTGTAGACATGCCCACTACTGATGGTGTTACCTACAAACTGCTGAATTACAGCTTACCTTCCGGCGAGGTAAAATTCAGGCAGGATCAAAACTGGGCGGTTAACTGGGGTAACTATACTTTTCCATCGGGTACCGGTTACCAGGATGGGCCGAATATACCGGTGGCTCCCGGTACTTATGATATTATTTTTAACCGGCTTACAGGGGTATACCAGTTTATTTGTGTGAGCGGTTGTGTAAACAGTATCGGCATTATCGGGTCTTCGGTTCCGCCTTACAATTGGCAGGTAGATGTAAAAATGAATACGATAGATGGTAAAATTTATACCTTAAACGATTATTATCTTATTTACGGTGAATTGCGTTTCAGGCAGAATGACGACTGGTCTGTAAATTGGGGCGGATATACTTTTCCTGCCGGTGTGGGAAATATGTATGCACCGAGTATCCAGGTACTACAGGGTACCTACAATATTACTTTCAACCGGGAAACCGGCGAATATTATTTTGAAAGCTCCCAACCGTCTATCGGAATATTAGGTTCTGCACTCAATGGCTGGGATGACGATATTGATCTGCAAACAACGGACGGTGCAAATTATAGCCTGTTCAACTATCCGTTGACTGACGGCGAAGTAAAATTCAGGCAAAATAACAGTTGGGAAATCAACTGGGGAAATACAGATTTCCCGGGTGGAGTTGCCTATCGGAATGGCCCGAATATTCCGGTAAAGGCAGGCAATTATAATATCTATTTTAACCGGCTCAACGGGAACTATTATTTTCAATTGATTTGTCCAAACCCCGTTTTGCAATGTAACGGGGATATTGTGGTGAATGCTGACGCAGCCAGCTGTGGTGCAGTAGTTTGGTTTGATCCCCCGGTAGTAACCAATCCTTGTGGAAATATCTTTCAATACCAGATTGCAGGATTACCGAGTGGTTCCTTTTACAATGTGGGAACTACTACCAATGAATTTATCGTATTCAACGAAGGCGGGGTAGCTTTCTGTAGTTTCAATGTAACAGTGAAAGATGTGACGCCGCCAGTCATCACACAGGTAAGTGCCAATCCTTCTTCGCTGTGGCCGGCCAATCATAAAATGAAAGACGTAATGATTGACTACAAAACAGCAGACAATTGCGGAGGGGCTACCAGTTCGCTTTCCGTAAGAAGCAACGAACCGGTGAGCGGCACCGGCGATGGCGATACAGCACCGGATTGGGTAATACTGGATAATCACCGGTTGCAGTTAAGAGCAGAACGGTCGGGGAAAGGTAGCGGAAGAGTGTATACTGTTACCATTACCAGCACAGATGCTTCAGGGAATGTTGCAACAAAAACAATCGATGTCCTGGTACCGCATAACATGGGCGGCGTACACGCAAAAGGACTGTATTCGGCTAATGTACCTTCGGTGCTGAAGGCTACTGTAATGCCTAACCCGGCTACCCAATACTTTACGCTACGGATTGAATCTGCCGGGGATGAGAGAGTGGATGTGAGGTTGCTGGATATAACAGGCCGACTCATTTCCAATATAAATGCAGGGAAAAACAATACCGTAAGATTTGGTGATAATTTAAGGCCTGGCATTTACATCGTGGAGGTGATACAGGGACAACAGCACCAAAAAATAAAAGTAGTAAAGCAATAGAGTAGTTGTTCATAAACTAGAAGCCCCCTGCCAATCGGCAGGGGGCTTCTAGTTTATGAACAACGCTGGTATACACGGCTTTGGCAAATACGCATATCTGCACATTAAGCAGTACAAATAAAAAGGCACCGGACAAAGTCCAATGCCTTTTTATTTTAATTGCCTGTGGAGGCGTGAGCCATCCATTTACGGCGGTATTTTTTTTAATACGGTGTATAGTCAAATTTCTGTCCACCAAGGGATGCTTCATACATCAGTCCGCCTTTTTGCTGGCTGAATATCATTACCCCATCCCGATACTTTACATTACCCGAAGCCCCTTTCGTAACAGCTACGGCTGAAGCCTGGCCTGCAAATTCAAATTTGTCTGCTTTAAACCGGTCAAGGGCCGCTGCATTTTCAAAGAAGATTACTTCGCGGTAAGCCTGACCGCCTAATTGTAATCCCACGGTAACCTGTTTCATTTTTGCCGTACCAATCCTTTTTCCTTTTTCATAAACGATCCCCTGTCCGGCTGCTCCACCTATACCAATGGCACCCTTACCAACATTGGGAAATATCACGTAACCATAAGCATTATTAAACAGGCTTTGCATCAGTTGGTCTGTTTTTACAAATTCAGTTTTGGCTTTTTGTACATCTCCAAGCATCCGGTTATTTTTCCCCTGTGCATTTACTATGGCGAAAGGGAGTGATGCCGTTAAAAGGATCACCGTAACTGTCTTCAAAATCATCGTTAACCTTTTCATACTGTTTTTTATTTGTTGTAACAATTGAATTGCAATTAAGCTGCCAGAAACAAGAAGCTTTTTCAGGCCCGTTGAAACACCGGCTAACCGGGCAACGAAACCAACTGATCGAACTTGACCTGTAAGTGGGTATGGCAAACCATATCTGTTTTATAATTAATCTTAAAACCAGGTAGGTTTCGATAGCTGAACCCTGGAAGAATATATTTTGGTTAACAACAGCCCGGCATAAAATTCTATTGAAAAATATTTAACAGGTTGTGGAAATAAATCAGATCGGGCCGCATCAATTGAGGATAATATTTCTCATAACGAAACAGCGGTATTTTTTTAGTAATCCCTTCTCTAATCAAATTATAGATTAGTATTTTTTACCATTTTTTTCCCCCACAAAATTTTAATTGCGAAGAATGCTATCGTTTTATTGTTCCGTCCGTTGTTGTGGCGATAAATACTAATTCATCTATATCCCCCGCATTTACCCGTTTGCTTTTACTTCTTTTGTCAGGTAGGTTTGGTTTTTATTTAAAAAAATTAAAACCTGCGATTATGCAAACCTTCATCACATTGCTCACCCACCTGGCAGCGGTTTTTGCCATCATGCTGCTATATTGTTTTGTTCCGGCAATTATTTTCTACTACGAATTTTATGTCAGGAACAAGGCTAAATGGCAGCACTTAAAAATACAGCAAAAAATTCCGGGCAGTACGCAGATACGCCGCGAAATAAAATCTTCTTTAGTGGCTGTTGTTGTCTTTTCTTTTACCGGATTATTGATGTACGAATCTGCGATGAGAGGGTACACTAAAATGTATTTCAATATCAACGATTACAGCCTGCTATATTTTGGATTCAGTTTTGTCCTTAATCTTTTTGCCAATGACACCATTTTTTACTGGGCGCACCGGTTCATGCATTTGAAATGGGTGTTCCCGTATATTCACCTTGCCCATCATAAATCTACCTGCCCAACCCCATTTGGTGTGCTGGCTTTTCATCCCGGCGAAGCAATGATTCATGGCCTGGTGTATATCCTGCTGATTTTTATTATTCCTATTCACCCCATCATGTTTGGTGCGTTTCACCTGTACAATTTAATATCGAATGTTGCCGGCCATGGCGGTTTTGAATTGATGCCGGAAAAACTACGCCGGCATTGGTTTTTTAACTGGCAGAATACCGTTACCAATCATGATGTACACCATAAAAAATTCAACTGTAATTATGGGAACTACTTTATTATTTGGGATATGCTGATGCATACGCTGGAAGGCAAATCAAAAAAGGCGATTGGAAACAGACCGGCCTCAACGGGACCAACGGCAACCGGTAAAAGCGTGTGCAGTGACGCCTGCCCCATTCCGCCTCCGATCAACCGGGTAGCCGGTTCAAGCGGTTTCATTTGAAATATTGGCACCAGGCACTTCATCTTTCCTGGCAGGTATTTGGTTAAATATAAAAGCCACGCTTCATACGAAGCATGGCTTTTACATAATAATTTACTCTTGCTTATAGTTTCTTAGCCGTCCAGTTTAGCAGGTATGTATCGCAACTCAATCCTGTGATGTTCATCCTGAATGTACCACTGGCAGTATTTGATTTGACAGTTCCGTTTATATTAAACCGGAAGGCAGATGAACCTCCATTCTCCGGGTCTGTAATTACGGCATGTACTTCGCCATTTTTAACCGGGAAGGATTTTCCAGGCCCCGCAATGATACTTTCTGTGCTGCCACCACACCGCCAGTAACCAGTAAAGGTAAAATCGCTGATTGTTTTTTGATCGGCTGACAATACAAAACTGAGTTTTGCACCTTTGTATCCGTTGGAAAAACTCCCGGCAAATTTTTGCTGACCGTAAGCTGAAGGCGCTGCTATACCTGCAACAGCCATGATCATAAAGAATAAATATTTTTTCATAACTTTTTTTATGAGTTGATTAATTTCCCCCGCCCGGGGCTATTACATTCATGCCTCCTGCAGCCACTACATTTCCGCCGCCCGGGGCAATTACATTCATACCTCCTGCAGCTACCACACCACTAATCGCCTGTGGACTAAGGCCCGCCGTTGAAATACCATTGGCATTGATATTTGGGTTAACCCCGGTTACAGAGGAACTACTTTGGTTTTTTTGTTTCCAGGTGGTATGCGTGGCTACCAGTTGTACAAAAGAATAGGTAGGTTGTCCCTTCCAGTATTTTAATTCAGCAGCAGTGGCATTTCGGCCAAACACTTTGTAATAAGATTGTTTTATTACAAGTTCCTTTTTATCCGCGTATACATTCAGCCAGTTGTTGACATGGTTGGTCATCATTTCCCCATAGGTTTTATTCTGCCCCGACCAGTACCTCAATTCATCCGCACTGGGCTGCCATCCAAATGCATCCATATAAGAACGCTTCACGGCCTGCTCTCTTTCAGTTTGATTCGACCGGATGTAATCCTTATGGTTGGCTACCATTTGCTGGATAGAACGGTTACCAACATTTTTGCGCCAATATGTTACTTCGCCACTGTTGGCAAAGCGGCCAAACGCTACAAAATAGCTGCCATGAATGATCTCGTCTTTGCTTTGGGCAGTTACTGCGGAAGTCAAAAGAGAAAGGAATAACATGACGGAAAGACAAAAATTCATTTTCTTGTAAGTTGATGGTTTCATACTGTGTTTTTAGATGATTTAAGAGATTACACAAATAAAATTGAAAATACAATGCCCCACAATACCTAGGGGTAGGTATTTTATCAGTATGATTATATTAAGCCTTGCTCCCTGGCATAATTTAAAAGGCCGATAATTGTCTTAACGCCGGTTTTGCGCCCGATATTTTTGCGGTGCGTACCAACCGTATGTTCGGAGATAAACAATCGCTGACTTATTTCGGTAGTGGACAGATCAAGGGCTATCAGCCTGATTATCTCAATTTCTCTTGGCGAAAGCAGGCCTTGCTTTTGAGTAACCCGTTGACCCTGCCAGGCAACGGAATGCTGAATGTATTGCCGGCCGGCCATTACATTGTCAATAGCCAATAGCAACTCGTCTTGTTTTACGTTCTTCAGCAGGTAACCCATTGCGCCGGCTTCGAGTAAGGAAGATATATGCTGCACATCGTCGTGCATCGACAATACCATTACTTTGATCAAAGGAAACTGATGGGTAATAAGCTTTGTCAATTCAAGCCCCGATACATCCCCCATGCTGATGTCTGTAAGCACCAGCCCGGGCTGGTGTTGCCGGATCATCGTAAGTGCAATGGCCGCAGAAGATGCTTTACCAACCACCTGCAGATGGGAAGATTCATTCAAAATAGATTCAATGCCATCCATCAGGATATCATGATCATCTACCAGTATGACTTTTATTTTTTCCACCATTAAATTGCTTTAGCAGGGGTTTTCATCAGTGCCGCCCTTTTAAGTTGAATGATACTGGTTGTGCCTTTTCCAGGGGTACTATCTATCATCAATTCACCATCATACAACGCAAGGCGACTTTTAATATTTTTTATTCCCAGTCCATAAGGTACCATCCCAGGCTGAAACCCTATCCCGTTATCTTCCATTACCAGTTGTATTTCATCAGGGAACAGGTTGAGTTGCACATTTACTTCACTTGCCCGGGCATGTTTAATAATATTGGTGCAAAGCTCCTGGAAGCATCGGTAAATTGTTAATGAAGCCATCTCATTTTCTACGGCTTCTTCTATATGTGGAAAGAGTGAGAAAACGGGTTGATCAATGGCATCATTCAACCTGTCCACAGCCTGTTCCAATGCCTTTACCAAACCGTGGTGCAATAACAATTCCGGTGTTACCTGGTGCGACAGGTTACGCACTTCCGCACCAGCCTGGTTAATCAGTTCATCTACCTTATCCAATGCCACCTGGCCTTTCCTGGCTTTATTTAATTGCAGCGATGCCGCTGCGAGCGTTTGCCCCACACCGTCGTGCAAATCTCCGGCGATCCGCCTGCGTTCGTTTTCTTCTGCTTCCATTACGGCCAATGTTCGCTTTTTTTGTTCGTTCAGTTGTTCCAGGGCCAGGCGGGTTCTGTAGCGGCTTTTCATTAATGTATAAATGTAAACAACCGATGCTGTTAGTAAAACCAACCCGGCTACCAATAAAACCAGCCAGCGTTGCTGGTTACTATTTTGGAGTTTTGTTTCCAGGTTCTCTTTTTTTAACCCGAGGATCTCGGCTGTTTTCTTTTGAGTTTCAAACTGCACCTGCATTTGTGCAAGTGCCTGGTCATAATGATCGTCTGCCAAACTATCCCGTTGAAACAATATTTTTTTATAATACAGGGAAGCATTTTTATAATCGCCCATGCTTTCATACGCCGAAGACAAAAATTTGTATGCCGCGGCCAACTTTAAACTATTGGCATTTTGGGCACTCAAGGCCTCCGCTTTTTTTGCCCATGTAATAGCCATGGCGTGCTGATCCTTCTTACTATACAGGTCGGCCAGCTCAAGGTAATCGGATGCCACCATTGACGGGTCAGCATTTTTTCCCCGGGCAATTGCCGCTTCCTTTAAAAAAGAAATGGCTTTTTCGATCTTCCCCTGCTGGTAATAGCTGCGTGCAAGGATGTTGAGGCCGTTGGCCAGGTCCATGCTGCTTACTTTACTGCGGGCAGCCGATATGCCTTTCAGGGCATAAAATTCGGCCAGTTTAAAATTGCCGGTGGTATTATAGCAGGAAGCAATATTACACAGTAACACCGCCCTGTTTTCATAATTTACGGAGGGGTTTAACTGCAGCACTTCCATAAAAAACCGGATCGCTTCGTTGGGCTTGCCATCCTCCATATACGCCCAGCCGATGCTGATAAGGGTACTTATTTTGCTTGACTGGTCGTTTCTCTTTTCGGCAATTTTTATCGCCTGGTTAAAATTTTCCAGCGCCTTGCTAAACTGGGTTTTCTTTACAAAACATTGCCCTTTTAAGATGTAAAATTTTACCAATGCGGTATCTGAGTCAATACCCTCCAAATGCTGCAAGGCACTGTCTATAGCAGCGATTGCAACATCTGCCGTGCTATGCCGGTAACTGAGCCAGGCTCTGAAAAAAACGCTTTGGATAATACCATGCCGGTGGTTTAACTGCACCGATTGCCTGTGGAGGTCATCAATCATTTGCCGGGCAACAGGTTCGTTGCTACGCATCATGGCCGGCAAATGAGTAATCAGGGAATCAACGGGCTCATTAAAGTTTGCCTGCCGGGCCGATACCGGGCAGCAATGGCAAAATATCAGCAACCCAATGAAAAGGGATTGCACCCGTAAAAAAGTATTGACAGCGGTTATCATATGTTCT
The DNA here is from genome assembly GCA_031424955.1 of Ferruginibacter sp. Lineage (GTDB taxonomy): Bacteria > Bacteroidota > Bacteroidia > Chitinophagales > Chitinophagaceae > Ferruginibacter. The sequence continues at coordinate 11,985 of JANPIJ010000293.1, forward strand.
TGTGGAAGGCAAAGCAATTGAGTGGCAAATGTATTGAATAAAATCAACTGGTTTTCAGGCTGCCGGGTTTTGACTGGGGCAGAAAACTTTTTAGTCTTATGTTAGCCAATACTATTTATGAACCTCCGGCATTGAGGCACGGGAAAAATCGAATAAAAAATTTTATCCGGCGGGAACATAATAAATTTCCATTGACTACTCCTCCAATTTCCTGGTCCTTAACTGATACAATGTTTTTGCCTCCCTGTTTAAGTCGTTCATAAAATTGTTATAAACAGTGGAATCAATTTTATGCTGCTGTAAAAGCAATGCAGTTTGCTGCAAATAGGTAGTTGTTAATTGGCGATGCCGGTTAACCAGGTCTTCCGGAAGCGGATATTTGAACCACCTTTTTTCAAATGCCAGCCATTCTTTTTTTAATGATGGATATTGAAGCAAGGCATTTTCAATTCGCTTAAATGCTGTTGAATAACCAGACCGGATACCGTCCCGGTTGGATTGATCATACTTATGAAGGAACAAACTGGTAAACAAACGGGGTTCGCCATCATACTCTTTTTCGTATTCGCCTTTCTGCTGGATGATGGAAGATGGTTTCCAGCCTTTTTCAAGTGCCAGTACAATGAGTTTACTGCTGATGTCATCATATTGTTTTTCACTGGTAATTTCAATCATTCTTGCCAGGTCTTTCTCCAGCAGGTCATAATGTGTATTAAACCAATCCATCACCTGCTGCTGGTTACTGCCTTTGAAAAGGTTTGAATAAATGGTGTTTTTGATTTGTATATTTTTGGTTACCGCCCATTCCCTGGTAAGAAATGTAAACGCAGTATCGGACATATGATTGACCAGCACATCCAGGATTAGTAATTTTTTATAATCTTCCTTACTGTTGCTGTATGCCTGCGCCAATTGATCCGGGAGTACATTATCTTTTTTACCCATCAATAGGTAAGCCCCGTTTTTCAATAACCAGGATGGTTGTTGCTGCAGAAAGAGAATTTTTTGTTGGAGCAGTTGCTGATCTTTAATGGTATCAAATAAAAGATCCATGATGATTTCTAATTGCACATTCAGGGAGGGATTGTTGTTGTTTAAAAGATAGCTGATGTATACAGGCCTGTTGTACTGAAATTCACTGATATAACGAATGGCTGAACTACTGATCCATGGGTTTTTGGATTCCATCAACGGATATACTTTTTGATATAGTAAAAGGGCGGTATCGTAGCGGGGTGAATTCTTTAGCGAATCCGTTGTTAGCCAGGCGTCATAATTATTTTGCTCCATAAAATAGCAGATGGCGTTATACTGCATTTCTTCATTGCCGCTGTCAAGCATCTTTATATAATCGGCTTCTTCAAAACCGGGGATGGTAATATAATGATAACCCACATTCATTTCCCGATCGCTGCAGCCGGGGGCCATTAATGGAAGTGCGCTGATTGCAATAGCAATGGTAATAAAGATATTGTATAAAGACTTTTTCATACCGTTCAGTTTAGTAATCAGAAAGCTAGCTACTCCATCCCGGGATTGCAATGATTGTGATTAGTTAAACTGTTGAGTGTAGTCAGGAGCGAAGTTTTGTTCTAAAGCCAGGTCCCTTACGGGAGTGGATTGCCAGGTGAACATTCATTGGCAGGTGCGTTCTAAAATATTTCAATTAAAAACTGGAGAAAAATTTACACGGAAGCGTGAGAGGGTTACCCAATTTGGCAACCAGGGACGTGAAATGAAAATTGTTACCACTGCAAAGCCGAACCTTATTTTGCTTTAGTTGTTCAATGATTCAGGCTCAATCAATAATTATTGATTGAAACCTGGTAAACAATTGCTCAATAAATCATTTGCCGGGGAAACCGGTATTTAATTTGTCGTACAGGATGTAACGGAAAAGGCGGTGGTATTCTTAAAACCATCTTTCCATTACAAGTGTTTATCAAATAAATTTTGTTTTGGTGGGGGTATTTAAGAGAATATAATCCTGTTGTGTGAACGGGAACAAGACTGTGTTGGATACATTTTAAAGGGTCGTTTTTCTTTTATACCCTGCCGCAGATCATAAAAAATTAATTTACTTTTATCTTCACTTCATCAATCTCCACTCCATTATGACAGAAGAAATACAGGACCCGGATCTTACCGCGGATGAAAAACAACTGTTGGAAGAATTAATGGCAGAAGACGGGAGCGGTCTATCTGAATTTGGTTTACAAAGAAGGCATTTTTTGAGTCAGCTAATCGGGGCGGGCGGTGCACTGCTGGCATTCCAGTTGCTGGGTGATCAGTCTGCTTTTGCCCACTCCATCGGCGCGGAGTTGGAAGCTTATCCCCCGGAACATATTGTAAATGGCGTTACCGTTTCCTTTAAAGTGAATGGCCAGTCAAAATCACTGGAGGTAGATTCGAGGATGACTTTGTTAGATACCCTTCGGGAAAGACTACAGCTGACCGGTTCTAAAAAAGGATGCGATCACGGGCAGTGCGGTGCCTGTACCGTAATGGTGGATGGCCGCCGGGTTTTGTCCTGCCTTACACTCGCAGCTTCGTGTGAAGGCAAGGCCGTGCAAACCATTGAAGGCTTTGCAAAAGCAGGCAAGCTACATCCTTTACAGGCGGCTTTTATAAAACACGACGGCTTTCAATGCGGCTTTTGCACACCGGGGCAGATCTGCTCGGGTATTGCATTAATCAATGAAGTTAAAAAAGGCGAGGCCAGTTATGTCACTGCTGACATTCGTACCATGGGGCAATTGCCGCAGCTTTCGGATGATGAAATAAAGGAGCGGATGTCGGGCAATATATGCCGTTGTGGTGCTTATCCAAATATAGTGGCCGCCATACGGGAAGTGCTTAGCGGAAAGGGGGTGGCTCAACACTGGCTGCTCACTCCCGAACATAGCGTACAGGTTGTAAATAATATTGAAGGGAACCCCAAAGAAAGTTAACCCATGACACCATTTAAATATACCCGGGCAAAATCGGTGACGACAGCCTTACAGTCCCTGGCTGCTAACCCCAACGCAAAATTACTGGCAGGAGGCACCAACCTGGTTGACTTGATCAAAGAAGATGTAGAACACCCGGACGAACTGATTGATATTTCAAATTTGCAGGGTGATAAATTAACCGGGGTTACTAAAATAATAGCCGGTGCAAATACCGGTGGCGTTGCTATTGGCGGGTTGGGTAAAAATACCGACACAGCTAATCACCCGTTGATCCGCCAAAATTTCCCCTTGTTAGCCCAGGCAATTTTAGCGGGTGCATCTGCGCAGATCAGGAATATGGCCACCAATGGAGGCAATTTGATACAGCGCACCCGGTGCCCCTATTTTTATGATATCGCCATGCCCTGTAATAAACGGGAGCCGGGCACGGGTTGTGGTGCAATGGAAGGAGTAAATCGCATGCATGCCATTTTCGGCTGGTCAGCTACATGTGTTGCGGTTCATCCGTCGGATATGTGTATTGCACTGGCTGCACTGGACGCCGTGGTAAAAGTGCTTGGGCCCAATGGGCAACAACGCAGTATTCCTTTTTCAGATTTCCATCGTTTGCCTGGTGACACTCCACAGCAGGATAATAATTTGAACCCCGGCGAACTGGTTGTATCCATTGAAATTCCGAAAAATAATTTCGCCGCCAACTCATATTACCTGAAAGTGCGTGACCGGGCCAGTTATGCATTTGCATTGATTTCGGTTGCCGCCGCATTGGAAACGAATGATGGCAAAATCAAAGCCGCCCGGATTGCACTGGGAGGGGTGGCCCATAAACCCTGGCGGGCATTTAAAGCAGAGCAATTTTTAACCGGGAAAGATGCCACGGAAGCCAATTTTAAAGCAGCCGGGGAACTTGCCATGCAGGAAGCCAAAACCCTGGAACATAATAAATTTAAAGTTGAGCTCTGCCAGCGGGCCATCCACCATGCATTGCAAAAGGCAATGAAAGGAGGAAAAGTATAGATCAGCAGATTAGTGATGAAACGTTTGGCCAGGGTAAGTTTCATTATGGCTGTTGAAGAATGTTTCGATTACCGGGCTACACGAATATAAAAACAGTATTACCATGAACAACGAAAAAAATGTCGGCCAG
>JANPIJ010000294.1:0-13967 GCA_031424955.1 Ferruginibacter sp.
TTTTCAACGGACGCTAAAATGCCATCCGCCCGTTTGGCTGATTGTAACTTTTTTTTCAATAACAGATAATCGTTTTTAGAATCGTTATTAAACGTGAGAATATTGTTTTTGTTAACTTTTATGCTATTATCAGTCAGCGCATCTTTATAGCCTGTCAATCTTTTGCTGGAGATGGAAAGAATGGTTGAAAAGGAAAGAAAGAGAATTTGACTGCATCCTTTTTTTACCAGGTGTTGGGTGGCCTGGTAGGCACTTTCATAATCATTGGTGGTTATCTTAGTGGTCTCAATTTCGTCGGCCACCCGGTCAAAAAATACCAGTGGTACACCCTTGTTCATTAAATTATTGATATGCGTACAATGGGTAGTTTCTCTTGATACAGACATCAATACACCATCCACACGGCCACTTTCAAAATCCTTCAAAATAGTCTTTTCTTTTTCAAAACTTTCGTGGGTTAAATAGATCAGTACATGATAACCTTTTTCCACAGCAACCGATTCAATTCCATTGATTGCCTGGGCGAAAAAGCTATCTACCACTTCAGGAATTACCACCCCAATTGTTTTGCTGTTTCTTCTTCGCAGGCTGCTTGCATACGGGTTGGGTACATAGTCTAACTTTTCAACCAGTTCATTTACCCTCCGCTTGGTTTCTTTGCTTATCTCGTGGCTATCCCGGATGGCTTTTGAAACGGTGGATTTGGAAAGCTGGAGTTCTTTGGCCAACATTTTTATAGTAAGCTTATTCATCTGTTGTGTAATTCATTTATGTTTTCCAAAGCAGAAAGTGATACAAAATTACTGTTTTATACGAAATCGGTTTCGTAAATAAAAGCGGTGCCAAGTGGTCAAATCATTTTTTAAAAGCTCAATTTAGCGTATCGAATTGCACATAAACTTAAAACTTTTGCTTGTATGACAACTTCTTCAAATCAATTTGAACAGAGCGAAATCAATCCTTTAAAAAGCCTTGATGTATGGGAGGAAGATGTGCTGGAACGGTATCCCGATCCGGCAACTATCGCCCATGATAAATCAACTGAAGCTTACCGCAATTACGAAAGCCCCGAACGGGATACCGTACGGGAGTTTTATCGCCTTAACCATACGTACCAGGGTTATGATTTTGTATTGGAGAAAAAAGAAAACTATCTAAAATTTGATAAAAAGGAAATGCCCGTATGGGATGCATTCCGTTTTTTAAATCAGTTGGTAGATGATTCTGACCCTGATACAGACCTGGACCAGTTTCAACACCTGCTGCAAACCTCCGAAGCCATCCGCAGAGATGGTCATCCTGACTGGATGGTGATGACCGGGCTGTTGCATGATATGGGCAAAGTACTATGCCTCTTTGGTGAACCTCAATGGGCAGTGGTTGGTGATACATTTCCCGTTGGCTGCGCCTTCTCTGACAAAATTGTATATCCCGAATTTTTTAAAGACAATCCTGACTACAACGATGAGCGGTACAATACAAAGTATGGTGTGTACACGCCAAATTGCGGATTGAATAATGTTCATCTTTCATGGGGCCACGATGAATATGTTTACCAGATGGCAAAAGATTATTTGCCTGAGCCTGGTTTGTATATGTTGCGGTACCATTCCTTCTACTCACAACACAGGGAACATGCTTATGATCACCTGATGGATGCACATGACCATGAGATGTTTAAATGGGTAGATCTTTTTAATCCTTACGACCTGTATTCAAAAAATCCAACCCCTCCTGACTGGAATGTTTTAAAACCATATTACGAAAGCCTGGTTGCAAAATATTTGCCCGAAAATTTAAAGTTTTAGCCAACACACTCAATTTTTTATTCCAATTTTTTATGGCCTTAATAATGATTGTAACACCAACAATTATTATGCGGGGATATATTGATATGTTTTTATTCGCCAATTTTTAAAACAGAAAAAACAAAAAAGATGACCTTACCAAAATTAACTGTGTTCAGGTGTAGCCGGATTCTCCTGCTGCTGCTTGTACTAATTGTTCAGCCTTTTAATATTTTAAAGGCCCAAAATGAGCGAAGAATAACGGGAACAATAACGGATAGCAAGGGAAGTCCAGCTATGAGCGTGACGGTTGCCGTTAAAGGAACAAAAAAAGTAACCACAACCGACGCTTCAGGTGCATTTACAACAACGGCCAAACAGGGAGATGTGCTGGTATTGAGTTCTGTTTCTTTTGAGAGAAAAGAAATATCAATTACCAGTGAAACAAATTATAAAATTGAAATGACTGATGCAACCACCGCTCTTACTGATGTGGTAGTGGTTGGTTATGGCAGAAGCAGCCGTAAAAGCCTCACCAGTGCCATCACCACGATAAAACCGGAAGATATGAACCGTGGCCCCATTACCGATGTGGGCCGTTTACTTCAGGGTAAGGTACCCGGGCTTAATATATCAGCCAGTGGAGATCCCAACCGCAGAGCTGCCATTGTTCTCAGGGGGGTGTCTACGGTTAATAGTCCCGGTGGTCCGTTCTTTGTAATAGATGGTGTACCCGGTGCAGATATTTCATTGGTAGCTCCGGATGATGTTGCCTCCATTGATGTATTGAAAGATGCGGCTGCAACAGCTATTTATGGTAACCGTGCCGCAGCGGGTGTTATTATGGTTACGACCAAAAAAGGCAGCAAGGGCCAGTCGCAGGTAACCTACAGCGGATTTGCCGGTATTGAAAAAGTGAGTAACCGCCTTAAACTGATGGACGCTGATCAACATAGGGCGTACATTAAATCACAAGGGCTTTCCTATAGCCCCCTGGATGATTTAAATGCCAACACTGACTGGATGTCGGCTGTATTGCGTGACCAGGCTGTTTCACACAATCACAATATTTCTATGAGTGGAGGAGGTGATCATGGATCTTACGCCGCCAGTGTGAACTATGTAAATAAGGAAGGTATTATGGTAAGGAGTAAACAGGAGAGAATGATCGCCCGGTTGAGTATTGAACAATTGGCATTGAACGATAAGGTGAAGTTTAATGTAAATGTCACCAACTCCAGAACACAGTCTGACTTTGTTCCCTTACAAAATACAGTGCTGGAGCAAATTTCCTCTCATTTACCTGTGTCGCCGGTTTTTAATGCGAATGGAAAATGGTTTGAGAACTTTAACACGCCGGGATATTATAACCCGGTAGGCCTGATTGACAATGCAAGAGATGAAGCCAGTGCCAACAATTTGATTGCGAGCCTCAATACTGAAGTAAAGTTGCCATTCGGTCTTACTTATAATCTATTGTTATCGCATCAGAATCTATCCTCTACAGGGCAGCAGTTTTATAACAGTTATTACGGCAATTATGGTTCCAGTCAATTCTATACCAACCCCGATCCCGGCTATGGTGTGGGTGCATCGTTGGTTGGAAACCTGTTTGGTACCAATGGTTCTGCTTACAAAAATGCCTACCAAACAAAACAAAACAACCTCGAAACCTATCTTACCTGGAACAGGAAATTTGGTGCGCACACGATTAATGCGGTAGCCGGTTACTCCTATATTAGTACGGTTTCAGGAGATGGTATTGAATCTTCCAGTAGTAACTTCCCAACCGATTTTATAAGTTTCAATAATTTATCACTTGGAAATCCATATGCGCTAACTAATTTCAGAATTAACCTGGCGGGAGGTGTGAGTGAAAAAAGACTGATCTCTGATTTCGCCCGTTTGAATTATAATTTTAGTGATAAATACTTAATACAGGGTTCTATCCGTCGTGATGGTAGTTCCGTATTTGGAGCCAATTACCAGTGGGGATATTTTCCTTCAGTGGGTGTGGCCTGGAGAATTGACCAGGAAGGATTCATGCAAAATCAGAAAATATTCAGCGACCTTAAATTTCGGGCCAGCTATGGTGTAACCGGTAATTCCGAAGGCATCGGGCCTTTCAATGCCAAACTGGTATATGGCATCACAGGTACCTATTATAACAACGGGATACAGGATAATTCCTACGGGCCGTTACAGGGCGCCAATCCTGACCTACGCTGGGAGCGTACTTCTACATCAAACCTTGGACTGGATTTTACGCTTATGAAAGGAGTGGTAAGCGGTTCAATTGATGTATACGAAAAATTGACGAAGGATATGCTGTTTCGGTATTTTGTTAGTCCGGCACTGGTACCGGGTGGAAATATCTGGGCCAATGGCGGTTCTATCAGCAACAGGGGTATTGAACTTACACTTAATGCAACCCCGGTTAGAACCAGGGACTTGTCATGGACTACCTCATTCAACATGGCCCATAATAAAAACGAAATTACCAGTTTAACAAATCCGTATTCCGGTGGTGACTCGATACTGTATGTGAGTCCACGTGGGGCTGGACAAACCGGCGCTTCACTACAGATATTAAAAGTTGGTAAACCCATTGGGCAGTTCTTCTCTTTCGATTACCAGGGTAAAAACCAGGCAGGCCTTTCACAATTTAGAAAGAAGGATGGTACTATCACAACAGCACCACTCAATGGTACAGATTATTTTTATGTAGGGAACGCCCAACCGAAGATTCTCGCAGGATGGAACAATACAGTGAAGTACAAGCGTGTTGATGTCAATGTATTTTTCAGGGGAGTGTTTGGAAATAAAATCTTCAATGCCAGCCGTGCAAATCTTTCTTACACTCCCAATGCATCTACCAGTAATCTTTCATCATTTGTAACAGCCGATGATAAAGTGGGCGATGCAAGAAACAGTTTCTTCTCAACCAGGTATATTGAAAGTGGAAACTATGTAAGGCTGGATAATGCAACAATTGGTTATGATATCAATGCAAAAATAAAAGGTGTTAAAAGCATACGGGTATATTTAACCGGTGAAAATTTATTGACGATCACCAATTATACCGGGATTGATCCGGAGATCAACCAGGGCGGTGTGGCTCCGGGCGTAGATAACAATAACTTCTATCCAAAAACCAGGGTGTTCATGATAGGACTGAACGCTTCATTCTAAAAGTGCAACGAAGAAAAAGTAATTAAACATAAATAAATTCAAGATGAAAAAAATATTTCAAATAACACTGGGCGTAATCGTCACCTCCATCGTGATGAGTGCCTGCCACAAATTGGATGTACCGGTAAAGTCACAATTGACTCCGGAGGTTTACCCAACCACCCAGGCCCAGTTCAATTCAGTGATGGGGCCTATTTATACCAGGCTACGGTCAGATTTTGCAACCGGGTATTTCCAGGTACAAAGCCATTCCTCCGATGAGTCTGTTCAGCCGGCATACGGTGGCAACTGGTTTGATGGCGGAAGGTTTATGCAAATGCATCTTCATACATGGGATAAAGACAATGCCCTGCTTGGAGGCAACTGGAGTTATTTATCGGATATGGTAGGAATCAGCAATCAAATCCTGTTTATACTTCGGGGTGCACCGGAGGGTGCACCGAAGGACCAGAGTATTGCAGAGATGAAAACCATGCGGGCCTATGCTTATTTTTTGCTGATGGATATGTTCGGTAATGTACCGATTGATACGGCTTACGGCAGCAAAGAACTTCAAACCAATACACCCAGGGCAAATGTTTTTAGCTTCATTGAGTCTGAATTAAAGAGCGCTATTCCAAAACTGAGCGCAACCGGAGGGGCTGTGATGTATGGTAAACCCAACCGGTATGTAGCCTATTCCCTGCTGGCTAAAATGTACCTGAATGCATCCGTATATACTGGAACCCCCAAATTGAATGAAGCGATTGCGGCTTGTGACAGTGTGATTAATGCCGGTGGTGGAAACCTGTATGCTTTTGAACCACGCAGTAGTTATCTTCAAATGTTTTACCCAACAAATGGCCCGGCAAATAAGGAGTTTATTTTCGCCATTCCCTATGATGCAGCCACCTCGAATGGTTACATGTTCCATGCCCGTTACGACCTTAACAGGAATCATGGTATCCGATACCTGTATTCCGGGTCGACGCCTGGAACCAACGTAAATCCTGTTATGAATCTTACTACAGGAAACGGTTTGCAAAATAATAAACCCAGCGGACCAAGGATGACCCTGCCTGAATACCTTGCTTATTTCAATGATGCCAATGATATCCGCAATCAGCAGTGGCTAAGCGGCAAACAATACTGGCAGGATGGAAGTCCGATTATGGTAAGCACTACCAAAAAAGGATACGATCAGTTTTATACCGGTGCTGATGGCGGTGCAGCGATAACCTATCACCTTGAGTTGTCACCCAGTTTTTCTGTACGTCAGAACCCTGCTACCTTTGATTGTGGCAACGACGAAATTGCCTGGAACATGGGCACCAGGAATATCAAGTTTTATCCGGACGCCACCAATAAGACCAATCGCAATCAAAACAACGATGTTCCTATATTCCGCTACAGCGATATTATACTGATGAAAGCAGAGGCTATATTGAGGGGCGGTGCAGCCACCGGCGGACAAACAGCACTTTCACTGGTGAATTCCCTGAGAGCAAGGCGTACCACTTCTGCGGCCTGGGCATCTGTAACACTGGATGATATCTATGCCGAACGTGCCCGTGAACTGGCATGGGAAACATGGAGAAGAAATGATGCCATCCGTTTTGGAAAATTTGAGGATAGCTGGGGATTGAAAACGGATGCCAATACTTATAAACGTATTTTTCCAATACCGCAATTTGCATTGACCACCAATCCAAAGCTGAAACAGAATCCAAATTATTAATCATTTTTTTAGGGTTAAATTGCCAGGTGATACATCCATGATGAATGCCTGGCAATTTTTTTATAAGTTGGTTTTGTTACAAAAAATTAGTAATTAATTCCTATAAACCCATTTGTATGAAAAGTTACTTAAGGGGGCTCGTACAGGGCAATATTTCATTAAAATCAAACAGCCTGTTTTAGCATTTTTAAAAATCAATTTCATTCAATGAACAAAATTAAAAGGAATACATTTTTGAAGATGGGGGCACTTACAATGTTGGCCCCCTTTACCAACAGTCTTTTTTTAACAGCGATGCCGGTGATGCAATCAGGAGCAACTGGTGACGACGGGGAATTGCTAAAAAAACTGCTGGCCGCCAACGATCAGCAGGTGGAGCAACTTTTAAAAGTACCGGCAACCGGACTCGTTTTCAGCCGGAGAACCGGTTCAGATATCGCCGTTCTTTCCGCTGCCTATTGTTCCGTTGGTTCTAAATTTTATCATGAGAGCCTTGTCATACAAAAGTTGGAAGAGCTGCTAAAGTTGCTCGTAAATGCGCAGTCCGAAGACGGTACTGTAGACATTGGTAACCTGGAGTCGCCTCCCGATACCGCCTTTCTCCTGGAACTGCTCTGTGCGGCGGCTTCGATATTGGAAAAGGACCATTCACCGGCACTTCAGCATATTAATCAAGCCCTCAAAAGTTTTATTGTTAAAAGCGGTGAGGCTTTGGCGAAGGGCGGAGTACATACGCCGAACCATCGCTGGGTGGTTTGTGCGGCGCTTGCCCATATCAATGCACTGTATCCAAACAAAGCATACGTTAGCCGGATAGCCGAATGGTTAGGGGAGGGCATCTTTATTGATGCGGACGGGCACTATCCCGAACGGAGCAGGACCTACGATTATGTTGAAAACAATTCGCTCATTGCCATGGCACGGTTATTAAATAAGCCGGAGTTGTTAAATGCAGTGCGGAAGAATCTTTTCATGAACTGTTATTATATTGAACCCAATGGTGATATGGTGACCACGGACTCCCGCAGGCAGGACCAGTGGATCGGAAGAGATAAACTGGGTTACTACCTGCATTACAGGTACATGGCTATCCGCGATAATAATGCTGTTTTTACAGGTATCGCAACTGTGATGGAAACGTTGCCAGGCTTCCGGGAAGAAGTCCTCAGCAGGTCGCTTTTCAGGTGTTTGGAAAATCCTGTTCTGCTTAAAACGCTCCCTGTTGCCACCATGCCTCCTGTTAACTATGAAAAATTGTTTACCACTTCGTCTTTATTACGTATCCGCCGCCAGGATACGGCCACTACCGTTTTTGGGGGAGCCGACTGGCCAATCATCATCGCCTCCGGAAGGTCGAATAGTCCAAACTTTTATGCCTATCGAAAAGGGCAAGCCATTTTAAAATACATGCGGCTGTCAACCAGTTTTTTCAGCACGGGCTATTTTTATAGTGAGGGCATCCGTAAAGAAGGTGATCATTATATCCTGCATAAAACGTTGGAAGCTCCCTATTACCAGCCGCTGCCAAAAAACCTGCGAAACAGCAAAGGTGATTATAAGTTGTCTCCAAGCATCGATGGCAGATTTTGGAATAAAATGGATTTTGGCCACCGGCCAACAAGCAATATCAAAGAATTGGAAACAACCATTGTCTTCCGGGAAACTGCCACCGGTAATGAACTTCGTTTTGATGTAACCGGGCAGTCGGGAGTAGCCGTTACCATTGAGCTTTGTTTTGCACCAGGCGGGAAATTGTCAGGGGCAACACCAACAGCAGATGGGGATTATTTGCTGGAAAATGGCATGGGCCAATACGAAGCGGGAGGGGATACCATCCGGTTTGGACCGGGAACTGTTGCCCATAAAACGATCAGGAACCTGGAAGGCGAACGGTACAGCACTCATTTTGGAAGTTTAAGAACAGAAGGGATGCATGTATATCTTACCGGGGTAACACCTTTTAAACATACCCTCACATTTGGTTAGCAATACATAATTTATAAAAGGAACTTATCCGTTGCGTAAGTCCGTGTACAATTTTGTTTTAGTGTAGCAGGAATAATTGAAGGAATACATTATTATTGCTATCCTGTTAATGTCCAGCATTTGATTACAATTTAAAAACTGCTCATGAATAGATTGCAAACTGCCGATTACATTGTTTTCTTTGTTTATTTTATTGCTGTGTCCGCCTATGGATATTATATCTATCATCGGAAGAAATCAGCCACTACCAGTTCAAAAGATTTTTTCCTGGCAGAAGGTTCCCTTACCTGGTGGGCTATTGGCGCTTCATTGATTGCATCCAATATTTCGGCGGAGCATTTTATTGGCATGTCAGGCTCAGGCTTCGCATTGGGGCTGGCCATTTCCACCTACGAATGGATGGCGGCTGCTACGCTCATTCTTGTGGCGGTATTTATTATCCCGGTTTATCTGAAGAACAGGATATTCACCATGCCCCAGTTTTTATCGATGCGATACAATGATAAGGTAAGTACCATCATGGCGGTGTTCTGGTTGCTGGTGTATGTATTTGTTAATCTCACATCCATTATTTATCTCGGGGCGCTTGCTATATCTTCTATTTCTACTATCAGTTTTGAATGGAGTATTGTTGGCCTGGTAGTATTCTCCTTGTTTGTAACATTGGGTGGCATGAAAGTAATTGGCTATACCGATGTGGTGCAGGTAGTGGTATTGATCCTCGGTGGATTGGTAACAACCTACCTCGCTCTTTCACTATTATCAGAAGAATATGGTTTTGGTAAAGACATTTTTAAAGGGCTCTCTATTTTACGCAAGGAAGCGCCCGAACATTTTCACATGATATTTAAATCTTCCGATAAATATTACAAGGAATTGCCCGGCTTATCCGTATTATTTGGAGGAATGCTGGTCAATAACCTGGCTTACTGGGGATGCAACCAATACATCGTGCAACGTGCATTGGGTGCCGATTTGGCGACAGCCCGCAAGGGAATTTTATTTGCCGCTTTTTTAAAGTTATTGGTACCGGTGATTGCAGTTTTGCCTGGAATTGTAATGTATGTGCTGCATAATAAAGGGCTTTTTCAAGCTGAGATGTCGGATGCTGGTGTGTTAAAACCCGACCATGCTTATCCAACATTAATGAACCTGTTGCCTGCAGGTTTAAAGGGCATTGCATTTGCCGCATTGACTGCCGCTGTGGTGGCTTCACTGGCCGGAAAAGCCAATAGCATCTCCACCATATTTTCATTGGATATTTATAAAAAATATTTTAATAAAGAAGCCACAGAAAGAAAGATGGTTTTGGTGGGAAGATGGGCCGTTGTTATTGCCATGGTAATTGCCGCTATTGTCACACCCGCACTAAAATCGCTCGACCAGGCCTACCAGTTTATACAGGAATATGTAGGCTTTATTTCACCCGGTGTATTGGCTATTTTCCTGCTGGGCTTTTTCTGGAAGCGTACCACTGCCAATGCAGCCATGGCAGGCGCTTTGTTAACAATCCCCATTTCAACGGTATTGAAATTTTTACCGGTATGGACCAATGGTGTTTTTCCTGATTATCCTTTTTTAGACAGGATGAGCATCACCTTTGTATCCATCGTATTAATCATGATTGCAATGAGCCTGGTATACCCTAAAAAAGAAAATGATGTACATGTAATTGAAGTGGATAAATCGATGTTTCGGATTACTCCTGGCTTTGCTATTGGTTCAATCATTATTATGGGGATTTTGGTGGCGCTGTATGCTGTTTTTTGGTAAGAAGTAAACCCAGGATAACAGGTCTGATGGAATTATTCGCTGTTTCGAATTGAGATTTTGGTAAGATTTCAATTCAGCAGTAGTTAAAAAAGGCAACAACGGCTAACAAAATGGAAATGTATGAATGACATTCAGAAAAGTTTTAACAACCCTCTGAGACGTTCGAAGGGCTCCCCGGAACAGGGTCCCGATTTTTATCGGGAGGGGATGGGGGCAAATGAGTTTTTCGAACACATCTCTTTATTAACCCGAACGTTAGGTTAAGGGAAAAGATTAATACTAACCGTTCGAAAATAAGGAGAACACATTGTACAAAAGATCTCAATTGCTCTAAATGAATCGTAGTTGCACGCAATTTTTTACAATGCTCATTAAATCGGTTTACTTGAAAAATTTCTTTCTTTCATTCCTTTTTATCGGTTCATTTGCTACAGTATCTGCGCAGCGAACTTATAGATCACTGATTTCGGCGCAAAGGCCGATGGTAAAACCTTTAATACAGTTGCTATTTAAAAGGCATTAAAGATCAATGGTCTCAATATTCCATCCTACCTTGTACTGCCAATCGTTATTTTAAATAACACACCACAACCAGTTTTAAATAAAATAAATTTGCCGGCAGATATGGCTAAGGGAATTGTGGTGAAGAATGACTAATTAAAAATTAAGCATAAAATTTATCAATGAAAATGAGATTGGCACTTTTAAATCTTCGGTCAGACGGAGACCGTCAGACCGAAAGCCGCTTGTCTGACGGTCTCCGTCTGACAAGCGTTCTGATACTCCTCCTTGCCATCCTTTCCCCGCAAAAATTATCATCTCAAAACCTGGTTCAATACGTGCAGCCACTTTCCGGAACGGCTCCATCAACTACCACCGCAGCAATAAAACACAGCGAGGGCAGTTCCGAAAAAAATGCCAATACTATACCCGCGGTATGCCTGCCCTTCGCCATGACACAATGGACACCGCAAACTAGAACTACCGAAGTAAAATGCCTGCCTCCGTATTTTTATAAAGATAATTTACTCAGCGGATTCCGGGGCACCCACTGGCTCAGCGGTTCCTGTACGCAGGACTATGGCAGTTTTACCATTATGCCTGTAACCGGCAAATTAAAAACAACTTTAAAAGACTATTCGGTTCCATTTTCACATGACAATGAAGCCACAACACCTGCCTATTATAAACTAGATTTGCCCGGGCAGCATATGTCAACCGAACTTACGGCAACAGCCCGCTGCGGATTGATGCGGTTTACTTCAACAAAAGAAGATAGCCTGTATTTACTCATCATGCCCAACAGCGACCAGGCAAAAGGTTTTGTAAAAGTAGATGCAAAAAAAGGCGAAGTATGGGGGTACAATCCTGTGCATCGGATTTATCAGGGCTGGGGGCAGCCGGCTGGTTTTAATGGCTGGTTTTATATCAAAATTGAAAAGACAATTGTAAACAACGGAACATTTAGTAATGATGAAATTTTTAGTCTTGACAGCATTAGCAATAAAAAGGATGCCGGGGCTTATATTGGTTTTGTGATGATGAAAGGAGAGCAGTTGCAGATTCGCATCGGTACCTCATTTAGCAGCCTGGAAGGAGCCAAAAGAAATCTGCAATCCGAAGTGGGCATCAAAAGCTTTGATCAAATATTAACCGCTGCAAAGCAGGCATGGAACAATGCTTTGTCGCAGGTAACGGTTACCGGTAACGATGAAAGAAACAAACGGATTTTTTATACGGCCATGTATCATGCCATGCAGCACCCAAGATTGTTTAGCGATGTGGATGGCACCTACCCGGTTTTTACAGGCAATTATGAATTAAAGAAGATGGCCAATGGAAATTACTACGACGATTTTTCCATGTGGGATATTTACCGGGCACAGTTACCGCTGATGGAAATACTAAAGCCGGCCTTAACCAATGAGTTTGTCCGTTCCATCATCCTGAAAGGGCAGCAGGGTGGCTGGCTGCCCATCTTCCCATGCTGGAACAGTTATACCGCTGCAATGATTGGCGACCATGCAACCGCATTTATCGCATCGGCCTATAACAATGGCATACGCAACTACGATGTGCAGGCTGCTTACCAGCTCATGCGAAAAAATGCTTTTGAAAATGCAAATGCCAAAGATTATAAAAACGGCATGGGGCGAAGGGCATTGCCATCCTATTTAAAGTATGGGTTTATTCCTATGGAAGACAGCGTGCCGGAAGCCTTTCATAAAAAGGAACAGGTAAGCCGAACCCTGGAATATGCTTTTGATGATTACGCATTGTCATTGGTTGCAAAGGGATTGAATAAAACAGCAGATTATAAAATACTGCAACAACGTTCGCTCAACTATAAAAATGTATTTGATAAATCGGTAGCCATGGTTCGGGGCAGAAATGCCAATGGGGAGTGGTACCCATCGTTTCACCCTGATTTAAGAGAGTCGTATATAACAGAGGGTACGCCCCGTCAATACACATTTTATGTTCCGCAGGATGTCCCCGGTCTTGCCAGGTTAATGGGCGGTACCAAACAGTTGGAAAATGCACTGGATAGCCTGTTTATAAAAAATGAATACTGGCATGGCAATGAACCGGGCCACCAGATTCCATTTATGTACAATTATACCGCTGCCCCATGGAAGACACAAAAGATGGTGCATAATATTTTAAGAGAAGAATACAGCGATGGTGCAGGTGGACTGAGTGGTAACGATGATGCAGGTCAGATGAGCGCCTGGTATGTATTTGCCGCAATGGGCTTTTACCCGTTGAATCCCGTATCCGGCGAGTACCAGTTATGTTCGCCTTTATTTGATGAGACAACCATTCAATTGTCAAATGGTAAAAGACTACAGATTATATCAAGGAGGAAAAGCAAGGATGCTATTTATATTGGCCGTGTGAAATTAAATGGCAAGCTATATGATAAAAAAATGATCCGTTATTCAGATATCATGAAAGGAGGTTTGCTTGAAATGGAATTGTTGCGGGCACCGGCTAAATAGGAGCAGGATGTCTCAGGATGCTTTGGCAATTTTGAACGGTTGCTTTTATTCTTTTATACGTTGTTGTGTGCAATCGTTAAAAATCGTGCAGTTCACATTTTTAATAAAAAAAACTAACTTTGACTAAATACTTCCCATGAATACATCAGCCCAAAATATAAGTTTGGCAGAATACTATTTTGAATTTCTAAAAAATCTTAACGCTGATAGCAAACTTGACCTTATTTCGAAGCTTTCGCAATCTTTAAAAAAGGAAGAGACGATTCCAGAAACTTCATTGCAATCTCTTTTTGGAGCTTACCAGTCTGATGAAACCGCTGACGAAATTATTGCCGGGATCAGAGCGTCACGAGTATTCAACCGTAACATAGAACCACTTTGAAAAAATACTTACTGGATACGAACATCTGTATATACTTTATTAAAGGTCAATACGAACTGAATAAGAAAATAGCCGAAATTGGAGAAGTTAATTGTTTCATTTCTGAAATGACGGTTGCTGAATTGAAG
>JANPIJ010000295.1:0-1994 GCA_031424955.1 Ferruginibacter sp.
GTATCAAACCTATTCTATGGTAGCAATTTCCTTCATTCCCGCGCCAGCACCTGTGAATGTGGCCGTGCAAAGTATCTATCTAAAAGATCCTAAAGACAGAAAGTACAGCGTTCAGGATCTATATAACAAATATGGAGCTGAATCCGGGCAATTCAGGGGATTTCTTTTGTTTCCATATCTGCCGCCAACTATTGGAACTCGTTATGGAGGAGGCATGCCTGTACAATTCGTATTGCAATCGCAAAACCTGGACACTCTGACATCTGTTCTTCCAAAATTTCTGGCAGCTGCACGCCAAAGTAAAAAACTTATGTTCATTGATGCCGATCTTAAAATAAATAAACCAGAGGTAAAAATAAATATTGATCGGAAGAAAGCGGCTTTGATGGGTGTATCAATGGAAGAAGTGGCGCACACGTTGCAACTCTCCTTCTCGGGTCAGCGTTACGGTTATTTCTTAAAAGACGATCGTCAATATGAAGTGATCGGACAATTAGACAGAGAATATCGAAATGATAAAAGTGATTTAAGTGCAATCTATGTCCGCTCGGCAACAGGTCAGATGATTCCCTTGAACAACCTGATAACAACAGAAGAATCCGTAAGTCCAGCAGCCATTTACCGTTATGACCAATACACCTCTGCTACAGTGTCGGCAGCAATGGCTCCTGGAGTAAGCCTTGCCGAAGGCATTCAAGAAATAGAAAAAATAAAAAAAGAAGTACTCGGCGAAACTTTCAAAGCATCGTTAGCGGGCCAGTCAAGAGATTATACAGAAAGCCAGGGCAATATCACCTTTACACTTATCCTCGCCTTGCTACTTATTTATTTGATCTTAGCAGCCCAGTTTGGAAACTTGCGTGATCCTCTTACCATTATGCTCACGGTACCAATGGCAATAACCGGAGCTATTCTCAGCCTATCCTGGTTTGGCCAGAGTTTAAATGTGTTCAGTCAAATCGGGATCATTACACTGATAGGGTTAATAACCAAAAACGGAATACTCATCGTTGAATTTGCCAACCATCTTAAAAATTCAGGGCTTTCAAAACGAGATGCAGCCATACAGGCAGCAGAGCAACGTTTTCGTCCTATTTTGATGACTTCGTTGGCGATGATATTTGGAGCATTGCCTATTGCGCTTACCCTTAATAGCCGCCAGTCATTAGGAATTGTGATTGTCGGAGGATTGGTGTTCTCTACAATATTGACATTGTTCATTATCCCCGCAGTTTACTCGTATTTATCCAGCAAAAAAGGTGAGAGAGTTATTACGGAAGAAGATACCGAAGCTAAAATTATTACGGTGGTACAATTAAAATCTTAAATCTCAAAGTAGATAAAATGAAATCAAATATTTTAAATACAATTACTTTATTGCTGTTGATATGCAGTGTAAATGTAGTGCATGCACAGAAAAGAAACCTGTCCCTCGCAGATGCTTTGGAAATAGCAAAACAAGGAAATAAAGCCTTGCAAGTGCAGGTTATGGAAGAAATTCATGCTAAAGAAATGACCCGGGAAATAAAGGGCGGGTTATTGCCAGTTATTTCAGGTAACGTAGGTTATTCCTATTATTTTGACAGGCAGGCTATTTTTCTACCCGGATCGTTTGCTGGTACGGAGAAGCCCGTGCAGGATATTGCCGTTGGTGGAAGAAATGCTTATAACGCATACCTTTCTTTAAACCAGCCCCTCATTGCTCCAAGTATTCAGCATCAGATAAAAGCGGCTGCAATTAGTGAAAAAATCGAGAATGTAAAAACAACTGATTTACAAAGTCGGTTGGCACTCCAGATTTCTACCCGCTATTTGAGTATACTGATGATGTATCGTCAACTTGGTTTACTTGATCAGAGTTTGCAGCGAAATATCAAAGCTCTTCAGGATTCCCGATCCTTTTTGGCACAGGGGAAAGGTTTGAAATCTGATACGTTGAGGAGTTTTATTGCCGTAGAAAATTTAAAATCCGCCATTTCTTATCTGAAAAACAA
>JANPIJ010000296.1:0-3199 GCA_031424955.1 Ferruginibacter sp.
CATTTATGCCGGGGTATAACTATTTATTCCCATTACGTTAATCCTTACAAATTTTCATCATGAGAAAAAAGATAAATATTTTAATAAGCATTACCGCCATCATTGCTTCCGGTTTTATCAGTTTTGCATTGTTCGGTTTTAACTCCATTAATAATAATGATGGCCCAACACTGCCTGTTTTTTGGAAATTTACTACCGGTGATAATGCCGATTATGCAAAGCCGAATTTTAATGATGAAGCATGGAAAACAATCAGGGTAGATACTTTTTGGGAAAGGCAGGGCTATGATAAATACGATGGCATTGCCTGGTACCGTGTACGAGTGATGCTGCCGTCTTCCCTTAAAGAAAAAAATCAGTTATTACAAGCCGTTCAAATTTCTTTGGGGCGAATTGATGATGCAGATGAAACTTATTTTAACGGAAAAAAAATTGGCGGCATTACCGGCTGGGATTTCGACCGTTCTTACTTAATTCCCTTCGGCGTAATTGAGTGGGATAAAGAAAATGTAATTGCCATCCGTGTGGATGATACCGGTGGCAATGGTGGCATGTATGGTGGCACTCATGCGGTAGGTGATGTACAGCTTGCCGAAGTATTAAATGTTACGTCTAAGCATGTACCCACGGCGTTTGTTAGTGAAGCAACAAAGCTGTCTGACACACTGCTTTTTATATTTAAAGTACCGGTTGACAGTATTGATGGGATTTTAAAAACGAAAGTGTATAACCCATTGAACAATGAAGTGGCTTTTGAAAAAAGTGAAAATTTCGTTGTTGGCAATAAAGCAAATTCGGCCTACCCAATTGCTGCTGAATTGAAAACACCGGGGGCTTATAAAATTGATTATTTGTTTACCTCCAAAGCATTGAGTGGAGCGATAAATCACAGTGCTTTATTTACCTACACCAGCATTCCACGCCTGCAGGAACACAGGGAGTTTCCAATAATTAAAAATCTGGTGCCGGATGAATCAATGCCTTTTGATTTGGGGGATATTAGTTTTGGCGGTTACTTAAATGAACGGCTGAATAGTAATCTTACCGAACGCTTATTGAATATAGATGAAACAGGTATTTTAGAATGTTACTACAACAGGCCGGGCAAGCAAACCTGGGTAGGAGAGTACACCGGAAAATATTTGCATGCGGCCAGCCGTGTATGGCAATCAACAAAAAATGAGCAGCTAAAAATACAGATGGACAGGATTGTGGATGTTTTAATTTCCTGTCAGAATGAAGATGGTTATTTAGGAACTTACCTGCCACAAAATTACTGGACCGATTGGGATGTGTGGGCACATAAATACAATATGCTTGGCTTGCTGAGTTATTACGCTGTTACCGGGCACAAACCAGCACTGGAATCGTCTATAAAAATGGGCAATTTATTGTGCAAAACATTTGGAGAAAAAGAAGGGCAACGCAATATTATTGAATCATCCGGCCATGTAGGGATGGCTTCTACCAGTGTGCTGGAACCGATGACTTATTTATATCGCTACACCGGCGATAAAAAATATCTCGACTTTTGTTACTACATCATCAAGGCGTATGATTATGCCAACGGCCCAAAAATAATCACCACATTAACCAGCATTGGCAAAGTAGATAAAACTGCTAATGCCAAGGCGTACGAAATGACTTCTAACCTTACCGGCATTGTAAAATTATACCAATTAACGGGTGATAAAACTTTGTTGAAAGCTGCTGAAAATGCCTGGAAAGATATCTCCAATTACAAGCTTTATATAACAGGCACCGCAAGTGAGCATGAATTTTACCGTGCAGATTTTGTGCTGCCGGCAGAAAATGATAACCGCATGGGTGAAGGTTGCGTAACCACTACTTGGTTGCAGTTTAACCAGGCTTTGTATAACCTAACGGGCGAAGCCAAATACATCAATGAAATTGAAAAAACAATTTATAATCATTTGTTTGCTGCTGAAAATCCGCAAACCGGTTGCGTTAGTTACTATACGTCATTGCAGGGTGTAAAACCATACCGTTGTACTATAGATGCACATTGTTGCCTGGCGAGTGTGCCTCGTGTTATTGCTGCCATTCCAGAGCTGGCGTTTACAAAAAATGCGGTTAACGGTTTTGATATTAACCTGTACACGGCTGGTAAATTCAACGGTAAAATAAAAGGTAAAGATGGAAAAGAAATAACTGTTGACTGTGAATTGGAAACGGCATTTCCTGCAAACGGAATGACAACTATTAAACTTAATCCGGCAACAAAAACTGCCTTTCGGGTGGCTTTACGGGTGCCGGTTTGGTGCAGCAATTTTAAAGCCACTGTTAACGGTAAAACATATAAAGGGATACCGGGAACCTATTTGAATATTGATGAAACATGGGATAAAAATTCTACTATTAGAGTATCATTTGATTTGAAAACGGTACAGCTTGATGGCGGAATGAGCTATCTAAATGCTATTGCATTTAAAGCCGGGCCGCAGGTGTTGGCAATTGATCAAACATTAAATCCACAAATAAAAAATTTAGAAGATGTGGTTATTGGAAGTACTGCTCTTCCAGTTGTTTCAAAAACTGTGTTGCCAAAAGGATGGGTAGGTAAGCAGGTATTTAAAACCAACGCTACATACAATGGCAAACCTGTTCAATTAATATTGGTGCCTTTTGCAGATGCCGGGCAAACGGGTGGTGAGGTGAGGGTGTGGATTAATAGACTCTATGTTGAATAATTCTGCAATACTTTCAAATTTTTTAAGATTGCCATATAAATAACTTTTAAGCCGGGTAATTCATTTTGAAGGTCGGCGAAAATTTAGTCAAACACCTTAGCGCCCCATTTTTGATGTTTTATCTTATCGAAAATCATCTTCACTGTTTTGAAATAAAGTAGCAATTGCTCCGGGTTTGCGAGTCTTGTCGCTGCATAACGGCTTTGCACAATTTGCCTCTTATTCGATTGAATGAACTCCAGATAGTTTTTGTCAATTTTCACCTGTTTTCTCTATAATTGTCATAAGTATTTAATAGTCAACACATGAAAAACCCGCCAAATCTTTTTAAGCACCCAAAAGATTAGCGAGTCTTGTCAAATCAGGTATAAAGTGGTTCGAGAATTGTACGATAGGGTTCACGTAGAGGTTGTCTCAAAATTTGAGCAACCTCTTTTTATTGGATGTATTTCGTCATCTTTTCACGATTAATTTTTACCCAATAATGT
>JANPIJ010000297.1:0-94627 GCA_031424955.1 Ferruginibacter sp.
GATGTAAGAGAAATCATATTGAATCTGTATTCCAAAAAAGGATCCACGCAAAAGGAACTCATGGAACAAATTCGTAAAAGACATGAACAAAGAAAGATTCAACGAAACAAAAAAGATTCATCGTGACTTGTCAAAGTAGAAATAAATATTGCTCCTATGTTCAGAAGAATATAATTTAGCAAACAAAGTATCTGTAAATCTTCCCCTTGCCCCGAAAATGCAAAAAAGGCTACCGTAGCAGCCTTTGACTTTTTTAGCGGGGGTGAATTACTTGTTTAAACCACGCCTCACCTTTTTCACAAAATTGAGCGGTACTTCAGCAATGTCTGCCGCCTGTGCATCTGTTAAGCCCATTTTCAGGATTAGGTTTTTTACTACCTCATACCCCTTTTTTTCAACCCCTTTTTCAACCCCTTTTTCAATACCTTTTTCAATACCTTTTTCAATGCCTTCTTCCCTTGCGGCTTTAAGAATTGCGTATTCGTCCCACTTTGCCATCAGGCTTTTTTCGTATTTCATATATTCTTCTTTTGTTAATTTGGATACCTCCGCAATATTGAACAATTTTTGAAATATCCGCTTATTCAAAAATACTGGAATTTTCTTTAAACTATTCAGATTTTTCAACACATATAACCAGTGGTCAAGGCCGGTATTTAAATCTTTTAATGCCTTGTTGAACTTCGGTATTTCTATAAAAATATAACCTAGCTTTTCATAAAATACTTTACCCTTAGCTTCATCTGCCAGGTGTATGCGGTGCAGATAGGCTTCCGGATCGCTATCATCGAAACCGAAATCCATCAATGCTATAAGGTAGGTTTCCTTTAGCTCAAAATCCCATTCACTTTTCCCTTTGGGTCCTTGCCCGTGAATGAGGGTGGAGGAATAATATATAGCTCTGTCTTTGAAGAAACGCTGGTAAACCCGCTGAACCTCGATAATGAATTGTGTACCATTCTCATCGGTACAGGTTAAATCAAAAATGGATTTACGGAAACCGGCTTGCGGGCCCTGGTGTTCGTTTTTATTGTAAGTCAAATCCACAATTGACTTCCTTCCATAGAACAATTCGTTCAAAAAAGCAATTAGCAAATCCTTGTTCGGCTCACTTCCAAAAAAAAGCTTGAATCCGAAATCGCTCAACGGGTCAACATACCTGCCAATAGTTATCTGGTGTGGTGTTTTCTTTTGCATCCGGAGTAATTAATAAGGCTAAGGTAACCAATAAATAAAAAAATACATGCAACCAGTCTAGAGATTAATGTGTAAAAAAATTATTAAGGTGGCAGGATGCACCAGGCCCGATTATAAAACGTACAGCATATTTGTATCCCTCACATCAACAAATTCTCCTTTGCAAAATTAATCAGCCCCGCCACGTTCTTCACTTCCAGTTTACGTAAAATATTCCGGCGATGGGTGGTTACCGTTAGTTCGCTCAGGAACAGGCTCCCGGCAATTTCTTTGCTGCTCATTTCATTGCAGATCATACGGATAATACCTACTTCCCGTTTGGTGAGTTGGTATTTTTTTAGGAACGCATCAAGGAAATAGGAGTCTTCAGATACAGTCTTTAGTTCACTGTCCTGGGGGAAATGTTTCTTCCCATCCAAAATGATTTCTATTGCTGCCTGCAGTTCGATCGCAGAGGAATTTTTTACCAGGTATCCATCTGCCTGCATTTTTTTTACTTCTTCCACCAGTTCGGCCTGGTTGTAGTTTGAAAGCACCAGCACTTTTGCAAATGCAAAACCCGCTTTAATTTTTTGCAGGCATTGCAACCCGTCATAGCCGGGCATATTCAAATCCAAAATAACCAGGTCCGGATGATGCCTTTCCATTGCGTCCATCAGCTCAAATCCATTTAGTGCGGTGGCAACTACGTTAACCGAAGTCATCGACTGCAAAATGTTTGCAATCCCGTTTAATAAAAAGGGGTGGTCATCTGCCAGCACTATTTTTTTTTGTATCATGGGGTATTGATTATGGGTATTACGATCGTTACCAAAAGTCCGTTGGGTTGAAGATTATCAATGGCTATGTTACCTCCAAAATGATTTATTTTGGATTGAATGGCAACCATGCCCATCGTAGCGCCTCGCTTTTCCTGGTCATCATTTATTCCTATACCATCATCTTCCGCAATAAGGCTGAAATAGTCATCGTCTTCGGTGGCCTGCAATAAGGCGTTGGCTGCAAAGGAGTGTTTTACAATATTATTGAGCAGTTCATACACAATGCTGTATAGCGCAGTGTAGTAGTTGTTAAGCGCCGGTTTGTATTGTTCAAAACCAATTACCAGCAACTGGATCTTAATTTTTCCGGATGCATTAAAAATAGCAACAATTTTTTCCAGCGTTGTTTTAAAACCTACTTGTTCCAGCATCACAGGGCTAAGGGCATGACTGAGATTTCTTACTATATCTGAAACCATGCTTACTGCTTCTTCCGCTTTTATAGCCTGTGCATTTGCCCGCTCATCTTTGATCATACCGTTCTCAATCAGTGAACTGAGGTTTAGCTTCGCCGCTGACAGCAGGGAGCCGGCTACGTCGTGCAGTTGGTTGGCTACCTGGCTTCGCTCCGCCTGCTGCACTTCCATCATGATCCGGGTGTTCTCTACCTGTTTCACATACATTTCTGTTAATAACCGTTCCTTATCCAGGCGGTATTGATTAAAACTATAAGCAATACCGGCAGTAAGTATAACAGCCTCCATGATGATACCCAGGGAAAGACTGAAGTTGCCAAAGAAGTGATCGTATCCATGAAGGGCGCCCATGGAATAGCTTACCTGTAACACTATCGAAACTACTAAAACCGACATGGCTGTTAAGTAGAAAGCAGCCAGCCGGTTACCACGCAGTGATTCCGTTATCAATATTCCCATGGTAATAAGTAAATGAAAAACCGATACCAGTGGCACCAGGTATTGAATATAAACCCACCATGTGTTATCGTAGCCCTTGTCGTTTAGAAAAAAGATGATGATGATCCAGGAAGTCAGGAAAATATTTAGTCCGCGTATGATTGCAAGTATCTTCTTATTACGGATGGTTCCTATAAAATTCAACAGGAACAACAGGGAGAAAATAAGCGAGCTGGCTACAAAAACTGCCCTCGATTTACTGGCAAACCAGGGTAGGTTGGGCCACAGGTATTGAAAGCCCAAACCGGCGTTGGCCAATACCCATAGCCAGGCAGTTGCAATATATAAACTGTAATATCCATAAACCGGGCGTTTCGAAATGATAAAAAGATACACTCCAAAAACTACCAGCAGTAAAATCATCCCGGTAAATAACGCCATAATGCTTTTGGTATAGCTTTCATTTGAAAGGGCTTCAAACTGCGGGATGAGCCTGAATGATAATTGCAGCGATTCATTGGATTTGTCAATTTGTGCCAGGTATAGCCCTTTTTTATTAACAGGAAAATAAAACCCGGTAGCAGTAACCGGCCGTTGCGAAAATGGAAAATAATCACCGGTAATCCATTGCCGTTGGATATTACCTTCGGCAACATAAAAGAAATGGATGCGGTTAATGTGGTGGTGACCGATAAACAATAAAAGGGAATCGGGTGTAAACTGACGGTCATTTTCAAATGCCAGCCAGAACAGCGACCGGGTGAAACCAATGTTTATTTCATCTGTAGTTGTTGCCCTAAACTTCTTTTGCTGATATAATTCAAGCACATTTTCTGCTGTAAGTTTTTTTGTACTGTCTTCGTAAAGGTAAAATGTGCCATTATTTCCAGTTTGGGCAAATGATTTATTGCCACAAAGGAAAAGATTGATTACAAGAAGAGGAAGGATCAGTTTGGGTATCGGCATCCATGGCTAAGATAGACAGAAATCCATTAGTGATGAATTAATAAATTTTAAAAATACTTATAAGTAGGTATTGCATGTTTGCCTTTGATTGTTAATCTTTGAAATACCGATAAGCCAGGTACACAAAATGACTGTTAATGCAAACAAAATACTCAGCAATAGAGAATTGAACGTGCTTGCTTTAGTGGCAGCCGGATTTACAAGTGAACAAATAGGAGCGTCCCTGGCAATCACAAAATCAACCGTCCAAACACATCGTAGAAATATGTTGCGCAAAACAGGATTTAATAACACCTTGCAGTTGGTAGGATGGGGGTATAGGGAAAAGTTATTAAAAAGGATGAAGTGAGGTTACTATTGGGTTTTCAATTTCCTCGTTGCAATAAGGCAAGTCTTGTTGTTTACCATGTTATTATTTACTTAAATATTTATCGAATACATTTTTATAATTTCCATCTTTCCATTAAACCTATTTGTGTAAACAGTCAGAGAAACAGCTACCTAAAACCAGCGGATAGGCACTGTTAATAGTAACTTTGCGGAAACGGTTGCCCCCGGGGACGTGCATCAATGTAAACGGTAATGGTACCTGGTAATATTGTTATGGCCCCATGATAGCAGGCATGATGATTTTTAACGGAAGCGAAGCTCAGGTAATTATTGCCATTTATATCATTACTTTTGGTGCCTAAATTATAACCAATGAAAAAGTTATTTGCAATTGCATTCCTGGCTTCCGGATTGATGCTGTCCATGCAGGAAGCCAACGCCCAGGACAATAAGAGTAAACCTAGTCCACCGGCCACCGTTTCAGAAAAGTTGAAATCCGGCGCTACCATCTCCATTAATTACAGCCAGCCATCTGTAAAAGGCAGAACAATTGGCAAGGACCTTGAACCAATGGATGGAAAAGTATGGCGTACCGGTGCCAATGACGCTACTGTATTTGAAACAGACCAGGATATTACTGTTAATGGTGAAAAACTACCTGCGGGCAAGTATGGCTTATTCACGATTTTTGAGGGTAATGATGTAACGGTGATATTCAATAAAACCTGGAAACAATGGGGCGCTTTTAAGTACAAAGCAGAAGAAGATGCATTACGCATTAAAACCAAAGTGAAAGAAGAATCACCGGCTGCCGAAAAACTGACATTTTTCATCAGCTCAAAAGCGGTTTCTTTTGTTTGGGGAAATAAGAAAGTTGAGTTCCCGGTTAAATAGATAAAATCAAATTGTAATAAAAAAAAGGTTGCCCGAACAGGCAGCCTTTTTTTTGTACTTCGTGATTATAAATTTGCTGATCAATTGCATAAACAGTTGATAAAAATACCAGGGATAATAAAATATGGTACTGATACCTTTTGAAAATCGTTTTAACCTGTAAAGCATCCGTTATCCTACGTTCCATCCAGCGCAGCATATTTTTAACTACCGATGCTTTAAACGCATTGAGGATTTTTGCAGGGAGTTTGGCTAGTTGTTTCCATTGATCCTTGCCCAAAACTCCGGCTGCTGCTATATCAAAAGGCTTGCACCTTGTTATTTTTAATGTATTGTTTGTTCTAATCAATTTTAGACGGTAATTAATAACGCACAGACTTTGGTAGCCGGCTTAAACAGATCCGATGAATAAAGATGCCTGTTGTTTCTTTCAAAGCACCCATGACCAGGAATAATTTTTGGAACTTTCCTTTCACCGTTTTCATAAAGAATGTAAATTGTAAGTCACTAACCAGGTAGGGGGATCAATAAAATAGCAATGAAAAATCTTAACAAGCGGATCAAGAGCGGAAAAGCAGTAAATGGCTGCTGGTTAAACCTGCGGGGAGTATTAACTCAGGAAATAACGGGTAAGGGCGTTGGCATACTGTTATTTAATCCCAACGATTACACCACGTATTATGATATGGGTATCCGGATGATTGCCTGTGGTACAGATGCCAGTTTTGTTCCTTGAAGATCACGCAATACCGCTGCTAAATTAAAACCCATTAAAGCTTCCAAAACAAATTAATATGATGAGTATACCCCTTTTCCTGACAGATCCCATTTTCATTTTATTCATTGGGGTAATGATTGTAGTTGGTGGAATTATCGGCCTGAAGTTACATCCCTTCCTGGCATTACTGATCGCTGCTTTTGTAGTGGCCTGGATGACGCCCGTTGCTGCTATTGAGCAATTTGCCATTGGGAAAGGATCAACCCCGGCGGCTGCTTTGCAGTTAGCTAAGAAAACGATTGGCGAAAGAGTGGCGATGGAATTTGGCAATACCACCGGTAAAATTGGTATCCTGATAGCCATGGCAGCCATCATTGGCAAATGCATGTTGGAAAGCGGCGCAGCGGAACGCATCATACGATCCATGTTAATTGTTACCGGTATCAAAAAGGCACCCGTTGCTTTTGTAATCAGTAGTTTTTTTATTGGGATACCGGTATTTTTTGATACCGTTATCTTCCTCATGATGCCGCTGGCTAAAGCCATGTCGATCCGGATTGGTAAAAACTACCTGCTACTGGTACTTGCTATCATGGCCGGGGCAGTGATGGCCAACTCACTGGTGCCACCGGCCCCGGGGCCATTGTTTTTGGCAGGTGCCATGCAGATACCAATCGGCTTAATGATGGTAGCGGGTACTATATTAGGTATCATGACCAGCGCCACAGGATATGTATTTGCCCTTTGGGTAAACAGCAGGATGACGGTGCCGGTCAGGGATTCGCTGGATGCAAGGCTGGAGGATATTAAAATGAATAATTTAAAGGATGATTCGCAGCTTCCTTCACTCTGGTTTTCGCTGCTCCCGGTGTTGATTCCATTGGTATTGATTTGTGCGGATACATTTCTCAATTTAAATGCTTCCCCAAACAATGCGTCCTCTTTTTTAATGGTTAAACTTACCCAGGTTATTCACTTTTTTGGGGACAAGAATATGGCATTGCTGATAGCAGCGCTGGTTGCATTGCTCCTCCTGATCAGTCAGAAAAAAGGAACCAAATACGATTTATCTGCTTTTGTACAGGCAGCGCTCATGAGTGGTGGTGGCATTATATTGATTACCGCTGCAGGTGGTGCATTTGGTGGCATGCTGCAGCAAACCGGCATCAGTGCACAGATTGCTGAACTCACCAAATACTATCAAATGGCGCTGATACCACTGGCATTTATCATTGCGGCCATTATCCGCACCGCACAAGGCTCTGCTACCGTGGCTTTAATCACCGCTTCCGGTATTTTATCGGGTATGGCAGGCAGCGGCCACCTGCAATACCATCATTTGTATATAGGACTGGCAATCGGCTGTGGTTCCAAGTTAGTGCCCTGGATGAATGACGCAGGATTCTGGATCGTTTGTAAAATGAGCAACCTCACTGAGAAGGAAGCGCTTAAATCATTTGCCCCGCTCAATGTTGTGATGGGAATTACCGGGCTCATCATTATCCTTATTTCAGCCAAATTGTTTCCTTTATTGTAAGTAATAACAGCATAGGAATTCATTTCAAAATCAGTTGTCAATTTTCATTTTATACACATTAAGAAATTAAAATGGATGATGATAAAAATACAGCAGAAGATCAGAAGCACATGTAAGAGGGCCTCATTTATTAATTAGTTAACCAAATGATATGAACATTTCAACAGGTAATTTTATCCATGGTCCACACATAAAGGAAGTAATCATTACGCCGATAGCCATTGTTGATCCACCCTTACTAAATGCCGCCGGCCTGCATGCGCCTTATGCGCTAAGGACCATCGTGGAAATTATTACCAATGATAATATCACCGGTATCAGTGAGATTCCCGGTAATATAGCCATCAATGAAGCGCTGGTATTGGCGGGTCGGCTCATCATTGGAAAAGATCCCTTCCGGTTAAACCATATCAGGGAAATATTGGACAATCATTTTGGAAAAGAAAATATGAGTGAGCGTGGACTTACGCCATGGGATCAACGAAAACTGGTGCATATATTCAGCTCCATCGAAGTGGCCTGTTTAGACATAATCGGGAAAGTCATCGGCCGCCCTGTAGTTGATTTATTGGGTGGTAAATTGAGAGACCGGGTCCCTTTTGCAGCATACCTGTTTTACAAGCCCCGCGGTGCCGGTGGTAAGCTCGCATTTAATATAGATGAAACGGCCACCGGGTGGGCAAAAGCAAGACAGGCAAATGCAACAAGCCCGGCAGAAATGGTAGCGCAGGCAAAAGCCATGTGCAAGGAGTTTGGTTTCAAATCCATCAAACTGAAAGCAGGTGTATTTGAACCGCAACTGGAAGTAGATACCATGTTCGCATTAAGGGATGCGTTCGGGCCGGATACGCCACTCCGGATAGATCCGAACGGAGTATGGGAAGTAAATACTGCAATAGAATATGGAAGAAAGTTGAAGCCGATCATTGAATATCTCGAAGACCCTGTTCGTGGCCAGACCAATATGGCTATGGTTGGAAAGGAACTTCAAATACCATTGGCTACCAATATGTGTACTACTTCATTTGATGACATCCCTGACAGCATCAAACTACATTCGGAAGATATCATTTTGAGTGATCATCATTTCTGGGGTGGACTGCATGCCTCCATAGGGCTTGCTGCTATCTGCACCACTTTTGGCAGGGATTTATCCATGCACTCAAACAGTCATTTAGGGATATCACTGGCAGCCATGGTGCATTTAGGCGCTGCCCTGCCAAATCTTAAATATGCGTTGGATACTCACTATCCCTGGCAATCGGATGAAGTGATTGTGGGCGGCCGTATACCATTTGAAGATGGTTCAGTAAAAGTTCCGGAAGGTCCCGGCCTGGGAGTGGAACTGGATAGGGATGCATTGGCTATATTGCATCAGCATTACCTGGACTGTGGCTTAACAAAAAGAGAAGACGAAATAGAAATGCAAAAGATAGAACCGGGCTGGAAGTTTAAAACAATCCGCTGGTAAACGCTTATATCAATTTCACATAAAGAGATTGAGCGGTTATAGTTCGCAAGAGAAATGCTCGTAATATTTTGATTTGATTCGAATTTTAAAAAGGCAACATCTGCCCGATTCCAAAACAGGTAACTTGCATGAATTAAAGCAAGTGGCTTAAAGACACTATTAACCAGATATTTCAAACCGCCCTTTATCAAGTTAAATGGTAGGTTTGTACAAGATCACTATTTTGTGACTTGCTGGATAATAAAGGTTTGGAGCACCCCATTATGACAATCGTAACTTCTAAATGTGATACTGTTCTAAAGGAACTTAATAAATTTTCAGAAAGTATTCTTTCTTTAGGATACCCAATAATGGATAATCGAATAGAAGAATTAGAAAAACAAATTGGATTTGAGTTGCCCCTGGATTTTTAATATATAATGTCGGGGCATAACTATTTATCCCTGGGTGGCACCGAAGTTTTATCAATTGGTAAAGAGTTTGAAAATCAATCCATCGAAAGCCTGTATATATTTGAGCACAATGAAGTCAGCAATCCAATGTTTAAAGAATTTTTACCCTTCTCTCCGGATGGTGCCGGAAATCATTATTGCCTGGACTTATCCAAATTAGAAAACAGCATATGCCCGATTGTCTTCTGGCAACATGATTATTCTTATGACAATAAAGAAGAAGTGGAAATATGTAATCCCAGCTTCCACGAATGGATTCAGGAAGTAATGATTGACTCGATTGTTGAAGATACAAATTATGATGGAAGTGATAAAGAATAAAACCTGACAGATGTTGACGGGGATGCTGCTGATATTGCATGTATGACACTAGAAGATTTTAAAGCGGCTCCGAAAGTAATCATACATGCACTCTGTCTTCAACCTGTTTTTAATCCATCAACAGATAAAAAAATGGGCGCCGGTGCCTGTTCAATAGTTTGAATAAAAATAACCGATACCTTGCAGTTATTTCATTCGATTAATGGCATAATATGAAACAAGTCCTTTCAATTGTAATTACCTTATTCATGCTCACTCCTGTATTCAGCCAGAAACCCATATTTCAATCAAAGGCATACAGTATTTATTCCAATAAAGTGGTGCAGGGTAAACAGGAGGCAAAGGCCCTTTCTTCCACTGAAATCATTTCCAATTATAAAAGCCCGGCCAGCCAGCTTCAAACTACCAAACTGGCTTTTAAATTTAGTATCAATGGAAAAGACAATGAGATGCAGGCTGGTGTGGATCACCATTTTAACCTGCAGCCGGGCGTAAGCGAAACCCCGGTGATAAAATTTGGTCTGCCTTTGAAAGATAATTCAGGTGAAACCAATACCTACCTGGAGCCGGACACAAAACTGAAAATAAGGGTTGATATGAACCCCCTGCTCAATGAATTAAAAACGAAGGGATATTTCACCACATTTAAAGGAGATAAGATTTATAAAGAAGATTTTAAAGGTTTGTATGTGGCAGGCAATACATTGCCGATGATCTGGGATTTTGACAACCTGCACAACCGCGATGAACTGGAACTGAAGGATGCTGATGGCGATGGTATTTATGAAACCAACCTGGTACTGAACGCACAGAAAGATGAAAAGGAAACGGCAGCCAACTGGAAATTATCAAAGGATATATCGGCTTTCCCCCAATACAAATCACCGCATGTGATGACGGATGCTATTTATAATATGTCGGTAGAAGAAATGATCAGGGCGGTTGAGCCGGACAGTACCTTCAGAACCGGTAAGGAGTGGTCGGGCGTATGGACAAGAGATATCAGTTACAGCATCATTTTGTCGATGGCTTATTTACAACCGCAGGTAGCCATGTACAGTTTGATGCGAAAAGTAAATAAAAAGAAAAGGATCATACAGGATACGGGTACAGGCGGTGCTTATCCCTGCTCCACCGACCGCATCATCTGGGCGGTAGCAGCATGGGAAATTTACAAAGCCACCGGCGATAAAGACTGGTTGCAACAGGCTTACCAAATCATTCAAAATACCATTGAAGATGACGAACAGGTAGCATACGATGCAGTAACCGGGCTTGTAAAAGGGGAGTCTTCTTTCCTGGACTGGCGGGAGCAAACCTATCCCAAATGGATGCAGCCTGCTGATATTTATGAATCAGAAAACCTGGGTACCAATGCGGTGCACTACCAGGCAAATATGGTGCTTTCGCAAATGGCTGGTTTGCTAAATAAATCAACCGCCGTAGCAAAGTACAAGGCCAACGCGGCAAAGATAAAGGCCGGCATCAACCGTTATTTATGGATGAGTGATAAAGGCTATTATGCCCGGTATTTATATGGCAGAAATTTTAAAATTGCCTCCCCAGGGTCCGAAGCGTTGGGTGAAGCACTGTGCATCTTGTTTGGCATTGCGGATGCAGGTCAGCAAGCTTCCCTGGTTGCCCATACTCCGGTTACAGATTATGGCATTTCCTGCATCTATCCACAGATTCCCGGCATTCCTCCTTACCATAATAACGCCGTATGGCCCTTTGTACAATCCTACTGGGCGCTGGCATCCGCTAAGGTGGGCAATGAAAAATCGGTGATAGAATCGCTGGCGGCCATTTACCGGCCTGCTGCGTTGTTTTTAACAAATAAAGAAAATTTTGTTGCCGATAACGGCGACTTTGCAGGAACGGTCATTAATTCCAGCAATATGTTGTGGAGCCTGTCTGGTAACCTTTCTATGGTTCACAGACTAATTTTTGGTATAGAATTTCAACCAAACAAAATGCTGTTTCACCCCTTTGTGCCAACGGCACTGAAAGGCAATCGGTCCCTCACCAATTTCAAATACAGGGAAGCTGTATTGAATATTTCAATGGAAGGTTTTGGAAATAAAATACAGCAGTTCTCATTGGATGGCAAAACCTTACCTGCTGCTGAAATACCTTCCGGTTTAAAGGGCGAACATAGCATCCGGATTATTTTAGCCAATAATATTTTACAACAGGGGGTGATTAATAAAACCAATAATCATGTGGCCCCGGCTTCACCCATTGTCAACTTTACCAATAACACCATTAGCTGGGAAAAAATGACCGGTGTTAAAGAATACCAGGTTCTAAAAAACGGCCGTTTGATGACAAAGACAAATCAGGCTTCTGTTAAAATAAATACCGGCGCCTATGCCGAATACCAGGTGGTTGCGGTAGATGAAAAAGGGTTTCAATCCTTTGCCAGTGAACCCCTGGTGATAGCTGGTGATAAGCTATTCAGTAACTATGAGTGCGAGCAGTTTGCTCCGAAGGCATCCTTAAATTACAAAGGTTTTACAGGCGATGGCTTTGTTGAAATCAGCAAACAGGAAAACAAATCCATTCAAATTCCCATCGTTATCAATGAGGCGGGACTTTACGCTATTGACATACGATATTCGAATGGCAATGGCCCGGTCAACACAGAAAACAAATGCGCTATCCGAACGATCAAAATAAATGGGATTAAACAAGGCAGCTTTGTTTTTCCACAGAGAGGAAAGGAAGAGTGGAGTAACTGGGGATTTAGTAATGCGGTGCAGCACAATTTTAAGAAGGGAACATACCAGTTGGAATTAGTCCTGGAAGATTATGATGATAACATGAATGGTGATATCAACCAGGCAATGATTGATTATATCAGGCTGGTAAAATTATGATCGCCCTGAGAAAAAATTATTTTACATTGTACTATCAAAATCAAATTCATTAACCGCAAAATTGTTATAGTGGAAGAAAATAAATTAAGAAGCAGTAACTGGTTTGGCCGAAAAGGCAAAGATGGCTTTATCTACCGTGCCTGGATGAAGAACCAGGGAATTCCTCCCGATATGTTTGAGGGGAAACCTGTAATCGGCATCTGCAATACCTGGAGCGAACTAACTCCATGTAATGCCCATTTCCGGGACCTGGCAGAAGCGGTAAAAAAAGGCGTGCTGGAGGCAGGTGGTTTCCCGGTTGAATTCCCGGTGATGTCGTTGGGCGAAACCCTGATAAAGCCTACCGCGATGCTCTACCGCAACCTGGTAAGCATGGACGTGGAGGAATCCATCCGTGCCAATCCTGTTGATGGAGTAGTATTACTTTGTGGTTGTGATAAAACAACGCCATCTCTTGTAATGGGAGCATGCAGTGTAGACATTCCTACGCTGGTGATATCCGGTGGCCCCATGTTAAAGGGGCATTGGAAAGGAAAGGATATTGGTACATCCGATGTATGGCGATTTGATGTGGCAAGAAAAATGGGCCAGATAACTCCGGAAGAATTTGTGGATGCAGAAGCCTGTATGGCCCGTACGCAGGGGCATTGCGCCGTAATGGGTACCGCTTCTACCATGGCGGTGATGGTGGAAGCATTGGGACTTTCATTGCCTAACAATGCATCCATACCGGCAGCGGATGCACGCCGTAAAGTACTTTCACAATTGTCCGGCCGGCGCATTGTAGAAATGGTAAAGGAAGACCTTACCTTATCTAAAATTCTTACCCGTGAGGCTTTTGAAAATGCCATTATGGTGAATGCTGCCATTGGCGGTTCCACTAATTTTGTGATTCATTTACTGGCCATCGCCGGCCGGATTGGTATCGAATTAAACATTGATGATTTTGATAAATTTTCGCAGGGTATTCCGTTGCTTGCCAACATACAACCTTCCGGGGAGCATTATATGGAAGATCTATATTACTCCGGCGGTTTGCCTGCTGTTATTAAGGAAATGGGTAGCTTTATTCATAAGGATGCCATCACCGTAAATGGTAAAACGATGGGCAATAACAGTGCTGCTTCGGAAGTATATAACCGGCAGATTATTGGCACCATGGAAGAACCATTTAAACCGGAATCAGGTATTGTAGTGGTGAAAGGAAACCTCGCACCCTTCGGTGCAGTAATAAAGCCTTCCGCCGCAAGCCCGGCGCTCCTGAAGCATTCCGGCAGGGCGGTCGTTTTTGAAAATATTGAAGATTATCATGCACGGATAGATGACCCTGAATTAGACATTGACGCGGATTGTATCATGGTATTAAAAAATGTCGGTCCCCGGGGATATCCCGGTATGGCGGAAGTAGGCAATATGGCTTTGCCGAAAAAATTACTGGAGCTTGGGGTTACAGATATCGTTCGCATTTCGGATGGCAGAATGAGCGGTACCGGTTTTGGTACCGTGGTACTGCATGTATCGCCGGAAGCATCCATTGGCGGCACTTTAGCCTTTGTTGAAAATGGTGATATCATCAGCCTGGATACACATAAAAGAACCCTGCAATTAGAAATTTCGACAGAAGCGTTGCAAAAACGGGAGGCCAACTGGAAGCAGACGGAAAAGATTCAATCACGTGGTTATGTACATTTATATCAAACCCATGTGGAGCAGGCGCATCTTGGTGCGGATATGGATTTTTTAAAGGGCGGCTCGGGCAGCGAGGTGACAAGGGATTCGCATTAGTGAAGTTTTTTTGTTTACTGTTTTCTGTCTACTGTTTTCTGTTTTTTAGATTCCATGTGGCATTCAATTAATATAACAGGATGCAAGTCGCGGCTTAAATTACAAAGGGCAACAACCGAAAACAAAAAACGCAAAACATATAATACAACATTATGCCTTTCAAAGATAAAGTAGCCATCATAACCGGGGCGGGGCAGGGGATTGGTTTTGAAATATGCCGCCGGCTTGCAGCGGAAGGGGCACGGGTTTATCTGAATGATCTTGACCAGGCACTGGCTGATCATGCGGCGCAGCAGGTCAATGAAGAAACCGGTGGAAACTGCATTGCCATTGCGGGAGATTCCAGTGATATATCATTCATCCATAAAATGGTGGATACCGCGGTTGCTCAATTTGGCAAACTGGATATTGCCATTGCCAATGCCGGCATTACTTTATTTGGTGATTTTTTTACTTATTCCCCTGAATCATTTAACCGGGTAATGCAGGTAAACTTAGGTGGCACTTTCTTTCTCGCCCAGGCTGCCGCTAATCAAATGAAAAAGCAGGCATCGGGAGGTTCATTGTTATTTACTTCTTCAGTAACCGGGCACCAGGCGCATAAAGATCTGGCCGCTTATGGTATGAGCAAGGCCGCTTTGGAAATGCTGGCCAAAAACCTGGTGATAGAAATATCCCAATTTAAAATCAATGTAAATACCATTGCCCCCGGTGCTACCATAACAGAACGGACATCAGGAGACCCCGATTACAATGCCACCTGGAGCAGGTTGACACCCATGGGGCGCCCGGCTACGGTAGCTGATATTGCAGGCAGCGCTATATTCCTCGTGTCGGATGAGGCCCGGCATATTACCGGTCAGACTTTGATTGTAGATGGTGGCTGGACCTGCATCAGTCCATCGCCATTTTAAAAAATGCATATTATGCCGGAATCAAATAATCTTCCAATTGATATTGTAGTCAATCATAGCGCTTTACTGGGCGAAGGGCCGGTATGGGATGCCAGCCGAAAACTGATTTGCTGGATTGACATTTTGAATGGCGAAATTCATGAGTTTTCAACCGTACAAAAAACGCATCGGACGATCCCGGTTCACCAGATGATTGGTTCTTTTGCTGTGTGTACCAATGGTAATTTTATTGCGGCCTTACAAAATGGCCTTGCGTTTATCAACAGGGTAAGTGATGAAATAAAAATGATTTCAGACCCCGAAAGTCACTTACCCAACAACCGCTTTAATGATGGAAAATGTGATCCGGCAGGGAGATTCTGGGCCGGCACCATGTCGCTTACTGAAGAACCGGGAGCAGGTAATGTTTATATGATGAGCAACAGCCTTGAACCAATAAAGAAAATCAGCGACGTAACGATTTCAAACGGAATGGCATGGAGCCTGGATCACCGAACATTTTATTACATTGATACGCCAACATCTGAAATAGTGGCTTATGATTATGATAAGGCCAGCGGCGAAATCAGTAACAAAAGATTGGTCTTAAAAATTGCACCTGAAGAAGGCTATCCCGATGGGATGACAATTGACAATGAAGGCATGCTTTGGATCGCACATTGGGATGGATGGCAGGTAACAAGATGGAACCCTGTTAGTGGTGAAAAGCTTTACCAGGTTCAATTACCTGCAGCAAAAATAACATCCTGCACATTTGGTGGTGAAAACCTGGATGACCTTTACATTACATCAGCAAAGGTTGGCCTTTCAGTAGATGAGCTTAAGAATCAACCCCTGGCTGGTTGCCTTTTTGTTATTAAAAATTGTGGATTTAAGGGGTTGAATGCTGTTGAATTTAATACATAACATTGGCAACAGCATTTAGGGGTGTTTCTACTTGTCGTTTACAGAAGCACCCAAGGGTTGCCAACCTTAGCGAAGAGTTTTACCAATACCAGTGCTTTATTAAAAAGGTTGGCAACCCTATGCGATAATTTGGATTGCGACCCGGCATTTTGGTGATAAATTCTTTAACCGTTTCGTTGCACTTCTACGGTACTGGGTTTAGGCTCCTTTTTTTTATCAAAGAACAACATTTTTACCGCCACAACCAACATGAAAACAGCGAAACATTTCCGGATGGTATCCTGTGAAAGATTAATCGCAATTTTACTCCCTAAAAAGCTACCCGCAACAAATCCTATCGCCAGCAGGCCAACTATTTTAGGGTCCACATAACCCTGCTTATAGTAGGTCAGCACCGCCAGGATTCCAACGGGCAATAATATGAGGGCCAGTGAAGTACCCTGTGCAGAGTGTTGCGACATGCCTAAAAAATAGACCAATGCCGGTACGATGATCAACCCGCCTCCAACACCTACCAATCCACTCAACATACCGGCTGCAATACCAATGATGATTACAATCAATATTGTTTGCGTATCCATATTTTTTCGCTTGTTTACAATCATTTTCTGTTAGGATACTTTCTCTGGTAATATCCAATTGCATCATTGATAATTTCAAATGCTGTTTGTTTGTCCTGGAACTCATCAATCTCCACCACTTTATTTTCCAGCATCTTGTAATTCTCAAAGTAATTTCTTAATACGTTTATAAAATGGACCGGTAAATCCTTCAGACTGGTAATGTGATTTACGGTGGGGTCGTTTGTTGCAATGGCGATAATCTTATCATCTTTTTCGCCGTTATCAATCATCTGCATGTTACCAATTACGGTGGCTTGTACCAGGCACAATGGCTGTATACTTTCACTGCACATCACCAGTATATCCAACGGGTCACCATCATGCCCCAGTGTTTGCGGGATAAAACCATAGTTGATAGGGTAGTGGAACGACGAATGAATTACCCGGTCCAGGATCAGTAAACCGGTCTCTTTGTCTATCTCATATTTGGCTCTTGATCCCTGGGGAATTTCGATGAGCGCATTTACAATTGCTGGTCTTTGATCTCCATAACTGGCGCCATGCCATGGGTGTAATACGTACATAAGTCTTTGTGTTTTTTTTGTTTGATAATTTTCCTTACAAGGAATGCTTTTATTGCTTTATAAAATGTATCAGTCTGAATCCGGACCAAACTGCCACTATCCCGAAGACAGGCTGCCTGCTATATTCATCACCTCCATACCGCAGCATGCTTCCCAATGCACCACCCAAGCCAATTAATATAAAATTCCGGGCTAATTGATTGTATTTACAGGTTTCCTGAAAAAGTGTATTTTAAATCCACCAGCCATTGCCCGTTTACCCTTACCATCTTTACCTTGTTGCTTTTATCCCTTTTAAACGAGTTGGAATAGTTGATGATACTGACGGAATCATTTACCGGGCTGATCTCGTTGATAATGATATCTGCACTTTTATAATTTTCCAATTCGGCCTTGCTTTTAGATTCATATTCTTTTTTAAAAAGGTCAAAATACTGTTTGTTTGTTTCTTCTTTTAAGACAAATGTTTCAGCTTCTTTAAAATTATTTTCCAGGATATCTTTTATAAAAGCCCGCGCTACTTCTATATCCGTATTGGGCACTGTCTTTTTATTATTGCAGGATGATAACAGGCCGATTCCTACAACGACAAACAATAATTTAAGTTTCATAGTTAAAGTTAAACATCTTTGCAATATCCGAAATAAAAAAGCAGTTAGTTCTAAAAGATGGGCCGTGGTTATTAAATGCAACTGGATATCTGATAAATCCGGGATGGATGATAGCCGGATATATTGACCATTGACCATTCAATGTCGTTGAATTAAGCGTTCAAGTGGCGGGTGGGGACACCCGCCACGGCTCGGGCCGTGGTTGGTGTCTCACCAACCACTCTTAAGTCAATGACATTGATTGCCTATTGACCATTGACCTTCTAATTCCTTTTCGGGATGTCTTTTAATTTATCCAATTCTTTCATGCCTTCATCCATTGCTTTTTTTAGTGAATCCTGGCTTATTTTATTGAACTCTTTCATGCCTTCCTGCATCATTTTATTCAATGAATCCTTATCAATTTTATTGAATTCTTTCATGCCTTCACTAATAGCACCTTTCAAACTATCCAT
Source organism: Ferruginibacter sp. (assembly GCA_031424955.1). Lineage (GTDB taxonomy): Bacteria > Bacteroidota > Bacteroidia > Chitinophagales > Chitinophagaceae > Ferruginibacter. The sequence goes on from JANPIJ010000297.1 coordinate 18,259, forward strand.
ATTCATTGCTTTCATGGCGTCCTCCATATCCTGCTGATTTCCGCCGGAGTTTTTCATCCCTGTCGACATTAAGGAAACTTTCCAAAGGCCATCTTCCTTCACCAGGCTGAACGGGCGGGTTTCTGCTTTTCCTTCATTCATGAATTCAACATTTACCGTTGCATTGTCACCATCAATTTTCTCGTCCTTTATTTCAAATTTTGCATCCTTTGTCTTTTCCTTAAACTCCTTCGACATTTTATCCATCATGTTTTTTCCACCTTCCGGGTCCAGTTTAGAGAGAAAGCTTTGGCCGATATCCATCAGGGATGCGTCTGATTTGGTAATGTACTTTTTTATTTCAGCGAGGTCGCCTGTTTTGGCAGCTTCAATAAATGAAGCAACTGCTTTTTTGGGAGAATCGGAGGAAATACTACTACAACTATATAAAGCGATCATCAAACTTAAACAGGCGAGCATTCTTTTCATTGGTGACTTTTTTGAGTTTAAAATTATTTTTACAAATATATCTAATTAATCAGGCTATTAAAATAAACACTCATTGGCGTACTATCAAATACCCATCGCAAAAAAGGCTTTATTGTTTCAAAATTCATGAAACAATAAAGCCTTATCAATTATTTAACAATGAATTTCGAAAAAGGATTACCTGCGTTCGCTGGTTGGGTCAAATTCCTTATCCTTATCGTAAGCCCTGATAATCGCTTTTACCAGTTTATGACGCACCACATCTTCCTCATCCAGTTCAATATGCGCAATGCCTTCTACATTCTTTAAAATGCGCAATGCTTTGTCAATACCGCTGCGCATATTTTTGGGCAGATCAATTTGCGTAGGATCGCCGGTGATGATGGCTTTGGCATTAGCTCCAATACGGGTGAGAAACATTTTCAACTGACCGTCGTTGGTGTTTTGCGCCTCATCCAAAATGATAAAGGCGTTGTCCAATGTACGCCCCCTCATGTAGGCGAGCGGTGCAATTTCAATAGTTCTTGTTGTCATATAATACCCCAGCTTATCTGCGGGAATCATATCATCCAACGCATCATACAAAGGACGCAGATAAGGATCAATTTTTTCTTTCAGATCACCCGGTAAAAAACCCAGGTTTTCGCCAGCTTCCACAGCGGGCCTTGTTAAGATGATTTTCTTTACCGTTTTAGCTTTCAATGCCCTAACCGCCAGTGCAACAGCAGTATAGGTTTTTCCTGTACCGGCCGGCCCGATTGCGAAGACAATATCATTTTTATCTACCGCGGTAACCATGCGTTTCTGGTTAGCGGTTCTTGCCCTTACCGTTTTGCCGTTGGGGCCAAACACCAACACATCGTTGGGATTGCGATCAACAAAATTATCAACCGCCTGCTGATCATCTCCACCCAAAATCTGTTCAAAATAATTTTCACTCATGTGACCATTGCGCTCAATGTATTGAACGATCAAATTGATTTTTTCCTTGGCATCTACAATCTGTTCGGGCGCCCCGCTCAGTTTTACTTGTGTGCCTCGGCTGAGAATTTTGAGAAGTGGAAATTTCTTTTTAAGAATGTCAAGTTTACCATTGTTAACGCCAAAGAATTCAATTGGGTTAACGGTTTCAAGGTTAATAATTGTTTCTGTCAAGGTAGGTTGGGTTTAAGTTAACTGAAGTAGTGAATAAAACTTTCTTTATAATCTTCTATTTCAAATTTAACGAATTGACTTTAATATTATGATATATTATTTATACACAGTGTGTTGAAAAGGTAATGTTTGTTTATCAGCGTATTGTGCTGGTTGCATTTTTGATGAACGGAGTGATTAAAATTTCCGTTTGAACCAGCAGGTAAAAGAAAGGTTGAATAAGCTATGGTGAGTTTATTTGTATGTTACGGCTGAGTGCGTATTTAGTCATTGTTCCGTAGGAAGGCGAGTCCTGCAATAACCTTTCAAAACTTTGGAACTCTTTTCTGAAGAGACTCGCCTGGGAATAAAACAGGTTGTATAAGTTAGCGTGAGTTTAATTGCATGGAACGGTTGAATGCGCATATAAGACGACCACTGCTTCAATAAAAAGTTTACACCTTTTCGAAAGGTGTAAACTTTTTATTGAAGCAGCCTGTAAGTCGCAAAGTCTAATATTCGGGACTGTGACTTAACCATGTATCACGTAGTTAGTTAAATTTTTACATTCTAAGGCATTTACGATTCCCGGTTAATCTCCGCAAATGCCACCGCAATACCGGCACCCACTTTAGCATTGTTTAAAATCAATGCAATATTGGTTTCCAGGCTTTCGCCCATTGTATGTTCTGCAATGTATTTTAACAGGAAGGGAGTTACTTCCTTTCCTTTGATATTTTGCTGTGTGCCTGCCGTCAATGCTTGTTGGATATGAAGCTCCATTTCATCCCTTCCTGCTGCCTGGCTGGCAGGCACCGGGTTGGCGATTAGTACGGCACCTTCAAGGCCCAACGACCATTTAGTATGCAATAAGTCAGCTATTTCCGCGGCAGTATCCAGGCGAAGCGGGGAAGGGTAACCACTTTTAACAGAATAAAAACTCGGGAATTCATCCTGCCCGATGGTGACTACCGGTATTCCCTTTGTTTCCAGGTATTCCAGCGTTTGCTCAATATCTAAAATAGATTTAACACCGGCTGAAACAACGGCTACGGAGGTTTGCCCCATTTCAGTAAGATCGGCAGAAATATCCATGGTAGTAGCTGCCCCCCGGTGTACACCACCGATGCCGCCTGTTGCAAATATTTTAATGCCGGCTATCGATGCAATGCGCATGGTGGCCGCTACTGTAGTGGCGCCATATAATTTTTTACTCAATACATAGGGCATGTCTCTTAAACTAACTTTCCATACATCCGGCGCCTTGCCAAAATATTCAATTTGGTCCTTTGATAACCCTACATAACATTTACCATTAAAGATGGCGATGGTAGCAGGAATAGCGCCATTTTCACGAACCACCTTTTCTACAGCCAGTGCGGTTGTTACATTTTTGGGCCAGGGCATACCGTGTGAAATGATGGTTGACTCCAGTGCCACTACCGGGTTATTTTCGGATAGTGCCTGTTGAACTTCCGGGTGAATTTCTACCAGTGGATGAATCATTCGCTGTAATATTTTGATACGAGTTGTAATAATTTCTCTTCCGTTAAATGGGTAGCGATGGCTCCGTTTACCTGTAATATTTCAGCAGATAAGGTATGGGCAGTCCTGAGACTTGCCAGGTTATCTTTGCCATGATATTTTGAAAATATAAACCCCGAAACAGACTCATCCCCTGCGCCGGTGCAATCAATAACATCCGCTTCGGGTGCGGATAATTGCAGGGTTTCCGTTTTCTTATACAGGGCTGAACCTGCCTTGCCCCTATGCAGCCAGATGTTTTGTACACCACGGTCCAGCAGTTCTTTTATCTGTTCTTCGGTGGTAAGAGCTCCTTCGCTGCACAGCACCGGCAATTCATCTTCATTGGGGGTAATCAGGTACAATCCCCCGAGGTTGGCAGCGGCGATTTTTTTAGCGGGCGGTACAGAACACGGTTCAATAATTAACCGGATTGCATGTTTGTTGGTAAATTGAACCAGCCAGTTTATAGTGTCCACATTAATGTTGGCATCAAGCAGTATATAGCTTGCCTTACTTAGCAATGCCTCATGTTCCTGCAGGTATTCCGGTGTAATTAAATGCAATGCCGAATTAGTCAACAGGGCGGTAAACATAGAGCCATCATTGTTAATAATAGCGGTATATTTTCCCGTTGGCATTGCTGTGGTAATGGAGGAATCGAGCTGAATACCCACTTCATTACAGATTTGTTTAAGCCAATTGCCCTCAGCATCATTTCCAAAAACTGAGATGAGTTGCACTGGTACATTTAATAGTGATAACTGGTGTGCAATATTCCTGCCCACACCGCCGGCACTTCTTATTACGTTTACTTCGTTGGTGGTGTGCATCAGCATTTTATCGGTAGCATGAAAGAGTTCATCTACCAATGCGGCACCTATACAGATTACTGGGTTTGACATGCGACAAAAGTAAGGAAAAGCTCCCTTTCCCTAAAAGCTCGTTCATCAAATTTCCTAAGAAGTTGAAAATTTTAATGGCCAGGGCGTTTTGATTATAGTATTCAAATAATAATGTAGCCCGTTTTTCACCATACGCTTCCTGCCTTTTTTCAAGAAACCTACCGGGTTGCAAAGTGTGGGATGTGGTACCCGCCATTTGAATCAACTAAAACAGCATCGCCGGCTTTTACGCCATTCACGTAGCTGTAACATCCCTTAATCATCTTTTTTAACCATTTGGTTAAAAAAGATGGCGGAATAATAAAAATGATTTCTATCTTTATTAAAATTAACCAAATGGTTAAATATTGATATGAAGAAAAAAGACCAGAGTACAGAAGAGATTATACTACAGGCTGCAAGGAAAGCCTTTACCAAAAATGGATTGGCTGGTGCCAGGATGCAGGACATCGCGGACGAGGCGGGGATTAACAAGGCGCTCGTACATTATTACTTTGAGTCCAAAGAAAAATTATTCACATTGGTATTTGAGGAGGAGTTTGGTAAGTTCTTTTCTCACCTGGCGGGGGTAATCGCTTCAGCGCTTCCATTGTTTGAAAAAATAGAACAGGTTGTTTCGCTGGATATTGAACGCATGACAACTTTCCCCGACCTGCCAATGTTTGTTATAAATGAGATAAGTCGTAACCCCGCCATTATGGCAAAACGATTTAAGCAAATGAATGTAAAAGAAGTAATGGCCATTTTTCAGAAACAGATTGATGGTGAAGTTAAAAATGGAACTATAAAAAATATCACTGCGCAGCAATTGCTAATCAACATCCAGTCACTGAGTGTATTTCCGTTCCTTGCTAAACCAATGATAAAGAATGTAATGCAGATGAATGAAACGCAATACCAGGAACTGATACAGGAAAGGAAGAATGAAGTGGCCGCATTTATCATTAGTGCCATCAAAACAAGTTAATTCATAAATGCTTAACCGAAGCACAAAAAATCAAATAAAGAATATTTAATAAAAGAGATAATTATGATTTCGAAAATTCAGCTTTCAATTCTTTTACTCCTGGTTGTAAAGATACTGGGTGCCCAAAAAATTGCCACGATTACTATATCACAATGCTACGACCTGGCTAATAAAAACTCGCCCATGTACCAGCAAAAAGCATTGACCATTGCAGCAGGCAACATGGCGGAGAAAAATCTACATCTTAAATGGTTGCCACAACTGGATATCAATGCACAGGCTACATACCAGTCTGCGGTTACTTCATTGCCCATTAAACTTCCGAATGTTACTATTGAGGATTTAGATAAGGATCAATATAAAGGAACCCTGGAACTGGTGCAACCCGTTTTTGATGGTGGCGTAATTGCCAATCAAAAAAAGCTTCAAAATATCTATACCCGGGCAGATGCGCAAAAGGTGGAAGTGGATCTTTACCAGTTACGATCAGCCATCACCAGTTATTATTTTACCGCCTTGCTGATGGATCAGCATATAGCATTACTGAACCTGGTAAAGCTGGACCTCAACAATAGTTTAAAAACAGTGGCTGCGCAGGTTTTAAACGGGGTTGCTACTAAAAGTAATGAAGATCTTATACATGCGGAACTATTAAAAACAGAACAACAGGTAATTGAATTGAATTCTGTAAAAAAACAGGCTATGGAAAATTTAGGCATTCTTACAGGCGTCAATATTGACGACCAAACCTTACTTGTTAAACCGGTTGCTTCTTACAATATTACTGATACCCTGGTTACCCGGCCTGAATTAAAGCTGTATGATTTCCAGCAACAATCCATTCAGTTGCAGTCCAAACTGATCCATGCAAAAAATAATCCGAAGCTTTCATTTTTTGCCAATGGCGGTTATGGCAAGCCGGGATTAAATCAGTTAAAAAATGAATTTCAATGGTTTTATGTGTCGGGTGTGAAATTAAATATTCCATTGATGAGCCGCATTACACAGAAACAGGATAAAGCAGTACTAAAATTACAAGAGCAGGTGGTTGTAACTCAAAAAGAAAATTTCCTGAAAAGCAACCGTCAGTTAATAATGAAACAAAAAAACGAAATCGAAAAGTTTAAACAACTGGTAGCATCGGATTCAGCGCTCATCGCACTACGAACAAGGATTAAAGAAAATGCTTTTACCAAATTGTCAAATGGTATCGTCACTACCAACGACTATATCAGGGAGCTGAATGCGGAAAGCCAGGCAATGCTCAGTCAAAAAGTGCATGAAATGTCTTTGCTGCAGTCGCAATACAACTATAAAATCATCATCGGCGAATAATCATTATTGCAAAAAAGTAATCAATAACAAATGAAATCAACAGTAAAATTTCTTTTTCCGCTATCGGCCATTTTTCTTTTTGCCTGCAACAACGGCGCTACAAAATACGATGCTACCGGCACATTTGAAGCAGATGAAATCATCGTTTCAGCAGAAGCAAACGGTAAAATCCTGCGTTTGAATGTAGAAGAAGGAGCAACATTGTCAAAAGATTCCGTGGTAGGTATTATTGATCCTTCGGCGATTGAATTACAGAGGGAACAGGCTGCTTCTTCAGTAGATGCGCTGGCTCAAAAAACAAATGAGGCTTCGCCCCAGGTTGATATTTTACAATCCCAGATGGTGTTGCAAACAAAACAAATCGGGGTACAGGAAGAACAATTAAAAACATTGCTACGGGAACAGCAACGTTATAAGAACCTGGTAGCAGCAGAGGCTGCTCCGGCAAAGCAACTGGATGATATCAACGGGCAGGTGAATGTTTTGCGGGAACAAATTGGCGCATCACAAAGCCAGTTAGCTGTTTTGAGAAGCCAGGTAAACTCGCAACGTCAATCAGTTGCCATACAAAACCGTGGTATATTAAGCGAAAAAAATCCGATGGAGAAAAGGGTTGCCCAAATCCAGGACCAGTTGGATAAAACAAGGATCGTAAATCCCATCAGCGGAACAGTGCTTACAAAATATGCGGATGCAAACGAATACACCAATACAGGTAAAGCCATTTATAAAATTGCCGACCTGTCAATCATGAAATTGCGGGCCTATATTACCGGTAACCAACTGGCGCTGGTGAAATTAAATCAGTCCGTTAAGGTATTGGTAGATGATGGAAAGGGAAAATACAGGGAGCTTCCGGGGACCATTAGCTGGATTTCGGATAAGGCGGAGTTTACGCCTAAAACAATACAAACAAAAGAGGAGAGAGCCAACCTGGTATATGCAGTAAAGGTCAATGTGAAAAATGATGGGTATTTGAAGATTGGGATGTATGGGGAGGTGGTCTTTAACTAGGATTTCTTGGATTGGAGGATGGTAGGATTTTGATTTTTATGTCGGATGTCTGATTTTTTGATGTCTGATTTCTTTCAATTCGTTGGTGCTGTTTAATTATGGATAGTTTATAGTGGGTTGCCGATTGAGAAGTTTATAAATGCACCGATCTGTATCTTTCTAATTAACTAACCGGATTACTACAAATATATGAGTTCAGTTACTGTTCAAAATATCGTTAAAACCTACGGCTCTAAAAAAGAGCTGGTAACGGCATTGAATGACATTTCGCTTGAGGTTTCAACCGGTGAACTGTTTGGTGTTATTGGTCCGGACGGAGCTGGCAAAACTTCCCTTTTCAGGATACTCACCACATTGCTACTGGCAGATAGCGGTCATGCAACGGTGGATGATTTTGATGTGGTAAAGCAGTACAAAGCAATACGCAACAGGATCGGTTATATGCCCGGTAAATTTTCGCTGTACCAGGATCTTTCGGTGGAAGAAAACCTCCGTTTTTTTGCGACCATTTTTAATACCCGTATAAAGGAGAATTACGAACTCATCAAAGACATTTATATACAGATTGAACCTTTTAAAGACCGTCGGGCGGGCAAGTTGTCTGGTGGCATGAAACAGAAGCTGGCATTGTGTTGTGCGTTGATCCATCGTCCATCCGTCTTGTTTTTGGATGAACCTACTACCGGGGTAGATGCGGTATCAAGAAAGGAGTTTTGGGAAATGCTGAAGGGGTTAAAGCAACAGGGAATCAGCATTGTGGTTTCTACACCATATATGGATGAAGCCTCCTTATGCGACCGGGTGGCATTGATGCAATCAGGAAAAATGATGAGCATTGATTCTCCTCAAAATATCATCAAAAAATTTACAAAACCTATGTGGTCAGTCCGCTCATCATCAATGTACCGGTTGCTCAACGATTTGCAGCAATACAGTAACACCGAAAAATGTTATGCGTTTGGAGAGTTTCATCACCTGGTGTTGAAAAATGACAGGGAGGGCAGGGACGAGATAATGAATTACCTCCTGTATTTATCCCATCATGAAATTGAATTGGAATTAGCCCAACCCAATATTGAAGATTGTTTTATAGAATTGATGGGAGGCTCGTCTTAAGCAGGATTAAAGGATTATAGAATTTACAGGATTGAAGGATTATATGATTTCGAGGATTTGTTGGTTTTTGATAATCCTTTCTTTTCGAAAATCTTTTAATCGGGTAAAAAATGAATGTTTTTAATTTAATAGGAATAAGATGATTGAAACGGTTATCACAGCAGACAGGTTGACTAAAAAGTTTGGTGATTTTATTGCCACCAACGATATTTCCTTTCAGGTAAATAAGGGTGAAATCTTCGGTTTCCTGGGAGCCAATGGTGCTGGTAAAACTACGGCCATGCGGATGTTTTGCGGTTTATTATTACCATCATCCGGCTCGGCTACGGTAGCAGGTTTTGATGTGTACAAACAAACAGAACAGATTAAAAGGAATATTGGTTATATGAGCCAGAAATTTTCTTTGTATGAAGACCTTACGGTCAGGGAAAACATTCGCTTTTATGCAGGCATTTATGGTACTAACCGTTCATTGATTAAACTTAAAACGGAGACATTGCTAAAGCAATTGAATCTTTCTTCAGAAGCCAATGTATTGGTAAAATCATTACCCCTTGGCTGGAAACAAAAGCTTGCTTTTTCAGTAGCAATTTTTCACGAACCAAAAGTGGTATTCCTGGATGAGCCTACCGGCGGAGTTGACCCGATCACCCGCCGTGAATTCTGGAACCTGATTTACCAGGCATCCGAAAGAGGGATTACCATTTTTGTAACAACGCATTATATGGACGAAGCGGAATATTGTAACCGGGTATCCATTATGGTGGATGGAAAAATAGAAGCGTTGGATACACCGCGAAATCTTAAAAAGACATTTAATGCGCAGTCGATGGACGAGGTGTTTTTGAAATTGGCAAGAGGGGCGAAGCGGGCAGGAGATTAAACCTAATTTATAACACGAATTATTAAAGCACGAATTACACGAATTGAAAGCCCTCCCCGCTAAAGTGTATTGTATTAATTCGTGTAATTCGTGTAAAAAATTCGTGTTATCAAATAAAAAATTACATGAAACAATTCATCATATTTGTACAAAAAGAATTCTATCACATTTTTCGTGACCGCAAGTCATTACTGATCATAATTCTCATGCCCATTGTGCAGATTATTCTGTTTGGCTTTGCCCTTACCAATGAAATCAAAGATTCCAATATTGCCATTTTCGATAACTCAAAAGATATCGCAACCGCAGAAATTATTCATCGTCTGGATGCCAGCAGGTATTTTAATGTGGCAAAAATCATACATACGCAGGAAGATATCGAAACAGCATTCAAAACCGGTAAAATAAGGCTGGTAGTGGTTTTTCAACCCGGCTTCCGGGAAGCATTGTTACATACCAACCAGGCAGCCGTGCAATTGATTGCTGATGCTACCGACCCAAATACAGCCACCACCGTTACCAATTATGCCACCAATATTATCAGGGATTATCAAGGCGACTTAAATGTGCTGGTACAAACACCTTATTTGATAACTCCGCAAATAAGAATGTTATACAACCCGCAGTTAAAAGGAGCTTATAATTTTGTTCCCGGTGTAATGGCCATGATCCTGATATTAATTTCTGCGATGATGACCTCGGTAGCGATTGTCCGGGAGAAGGAAATCAATACCATGGAAGTATTGCTGGTATCTCCGTTGAAACCCCTGTTGTTTATTTTAAGCAAGGCCATTCCCTACATTTTTTTATCATTGGTAAATGTGAGTACTATTTTGATTGTAAGTGTAACCTTGCTTGAAGTGCCCATCAATGGAAGTTTGTTGTTGCTGATGGCCGAAGCGCTGCTGTTTATAGCCACCGCCGTTTCATTGGGCTTAATGATTTCAAACGTAACCGCTTCACAACAGACTGCGCTGATGATCTCGTTGATGGGCCTCTTGTTACCGACTTTACTGCTCGGTGGCTTTATGTTCCCGATTGAAAGCATGCCAAAGCCTTTGCAGATCGTATCTAACCTTGTACCATCCAAATGGTTTTTTATCATTGTAAAAGATGTAATGATAAAAGGCCTCGGATTTAAAACAGTTTGGAAAGAAACGCTGATACTTTTGGGAATGACCTTGTTTTTCCTGGTCATCAGTTTATCAAAATTTAAAACCCGGCTGGCATGAACCAATTATTATTTTTATTGGAAAAAGAATTCAGGCAGGTATTTCGTAACCCAGCTATATTACGATCTGTGCTGGTAATGCCGTTTATCCAGTTACTGGTATTTCCATTTGCCGCCAATTTCGAAGTAAAGAATGTATTGTTGAGTATTGTTGACCACGATCACTCCTCTTATTCACAAAAATTTATTTCAAAAATTACCTCATCGGGTTATTTTATCCTGACGGATTATTCGCCTTCGTATAATAAGGCACTCACAGCTATTGAAACTGACAAGGCAGACCTGATCATTGAAATTCCACCCGGATTTGAAAGGAATATCGTGAAAGAAAATAAAGGCACCATGCTGCTTGCCGTAAATGCGGTAAACGGTACAAAGGCAAACCTGGGTGGAGCTTATGCTGCCAATATCATTCGTGATTTTAATACAGAGATACAAATGCAATGGATGACACTTCCTTCATTTAATGCCATCCCAACAATCGAAATTACTTCTTCCAACTGGTACAATCCAACCATGAATTACAAAGATTTTATGGTACCCGGTATATTGGTAACACTTCTTACCATGATCGGTACTTTTCTATCTTCTCTAAATATTGTACAGGAAAAAGAAATTGGCACCATCGAACAGATCAATGTTTCACCCATCAATAAATCTGTTTTTATTGTAGGAAAGCTCATCCCATTTTGGATCATGGGCCTGGTTACATTAACCATCGGGCTATTGGTATCAAGGCTATTCTATCAAATTATACCCATAGGTAATATTGGGTTAATCTACCTGTTCGCCATGGTGTTCCTGCTGGCATTACTCGGTGTTGGACTGTTGGTATCTACTTATGCTGAAACACAGACCCAGGCAACTTTTGTAGGTTTTTTTATAATGATGCTGTTCATGTTGCTTGGTGGTTTATACACTTCTATAGACAGCATGCCCGAATGGGCGAAATGGATCACAAAAGTAAACCCGGTTGCTTATTTTATAGAAGTGATGCGCATGATTGTGCTAAAAGGGAGTGGCTTTACAGATATTAAGTATCACTTGTTATCAGTACTGGGACTGGCGGTAGTTTTTAATAGCTGGGCCATATTAAACTATCGAAAGCGATCATAATGATATGATGGTGCATTTTCGTTATTTTTTTTTGTCCGGGCAGGTGGATATCTATTTAACATCGTTGCGCAGCATGTCCCGACGAGGAGCTTTGCGACGGAACTCGGGATCGCACACTTGTACCAAATGACATTGTGGATCTTTAAATGCGCTTTATAAACGGACTTCCAGCCCTAACCGTGAAGGTTACAAAGCCCTCATCCGGTTATTTTTTGGATGGTGTTCCAGTTCTGCCAATCCTAATAATTCCATTAATGGCGGAATATACATGCCAAACCGGCCACGGAACCCCTTCTTTAATCCATACCATCCTCCATTGGGATTATCCGGGGCACGCCCCCATGCTTCCACCGTTCCTTCTTTGGCGGGCTTCTGTTCGTCTGCACTGCCCAGTTCCATCCAGTCGCCATGTTTTTTCAACATTTGATGAAGGTCATCCAGGCACTTGTAATTGTAATGCAAAATTGTTTTGCCCACTGTACAAACCAGTACAGGCGGAGACTTGCTGTCATCTTTATACATGGTAAATTCGGACGAGCCCGGTGGAGTTTTCAATACCCATGGGTCTTCTTTTGTACCGGCAGCCTTTTTCATAGTTAAACAGTTTAATGGTTACAGTTTATTTTTTTGCTTTAATCTTTGACGATGCTACTTCCACATACGCCTTTGATAACGCATCTTTCAGCAAGGGCTTTTTAACCTTTTTCAGTTCTACAAAAGTCCAGCCCTGTTTGCCCCATTTATTATTTACCGGGTAAATCACAGCGGCATCAATGGCGCAAAAAACGGACTGATCAATTTCAGACAATTTAAGGCAAGCTTTCTGATTAGCTATATCCAGGGTTGCAAATATTTTATTTTTTACCCGGAAAGATGCCTTTTCAAAATGAGGCAGTTCAACTGTTTCCGGAAAGGAGAGGGCCATGTTTTTAAAAGATATGATATCGACCATAGATTAATTTATTTAAACCGGATACATAATTGGAATTATAAGATTGCAGGATCAAATTAATCTATTTTATAGTCTTATCAAAGCTCCCTTTTCGAGCATGCGAAATATCCCAATATCCAATATCCAGTATCCGTTATCTAGTATCCATTATCTAGTATCCAGTATCCAGTATCTCAATATCCGAATTAAAACATCCTCCCCGCTCATTAGTCTTCATTAGAGTAACAATCTTTTTTTAATTTAAAATGAAAGAACATGCACCACAATGAGTCATGCGCCGCAAAAGGCAACTATTATGGAAGCAGTAATCAACCACGCAAAAGTGGACTGCTTATCCGTTCAATGCAAAGGGCCGCAGTAAACATTTACAAAACAGACAGCAGTTTCGAGATGCTGGTGTTTGCTCCCGGCCGTATCAGGGAACATTTTCACCTGGATGTAAAAGGTTCCAAACTTACGGTCTCTTACCTTCCACCGGATGGCTTTCCACGCCCCGACTGGATATTAAGAGAGTACAGCCGTGGTGGTTTTGAAAGAACCTTCGACCTGGATGAGTCCATTGATGCAAATAACATTACCGCCAAATATGTGGACGGGGTGTTACAGGTGAGCCTTCCGTTGATTCCGGGCAAACAACCGGAACAGCGTGAAATAGTGGTTAATTAGGCGGACGAACCAAAAGTTAATAAGGTGGTAACCGTTGTTGCCACCTTATTTACTTTTTGGGAAACGGGAAAATAAAATTGTTTGTATAACTTTCAACTTCCTGGTCATCTCTTAAAAACAGGATTGCACTTCAAAATGAAAACATTTGCAGATAAGGTGATAGCATTTAACAAAACGGTTGATTTCAAAGGAAAACTACCTGCAGGCATCAGCATGATGAACCCGTTTAACGAGGACAAAAACATTCTCCCCCTGTCATCTCTGTTTTATAAAAAATATTATAATGATACTCATTCCCGCCATTTGATATTGGGTATCAATCCCGGTAGGTTTGGCGGTGGGGTAACCGGCATTCCATTTACTGATACAAAAAGATTGATAGAGAAATGTCAAATCCCTTATGCCGCAAAGATTACTCATGAACCATCATCGGTATTTGTTTACGAAGCCATTGATGCTTATGGCGGGGTAGAAGCATTCTACAATAACTTTTATATTAACTCCATTTGTCCTCTGGGCTTTACCGCCACGGGGGTAAATGGCAAAGAAGTGAATTATAATTATTATGATAGCAAAGAGTTAACGAATGCAGTGTTTGATTTTATAATTGAGAGTATTCAGAAACAGATTGCGTTTGGAGTAAACACTGACACCTGCTTTTGCTTTGGCAATGGAAAGAACGAAAAATTTCTCCGGCAGGTAAATGAGGAATACCGGTTCTTTGATAAAATCATTGCGTTGGAACACCCGCGGTTTGTGATGCAGTACAAATCGAAAACCAAACAATTCTACATTGATAAATATGTTTCCGCATTTACAGAAATTGAGTGAGGTTGCCACCAGCCAAAAGGTGATAAGGTAGAGCCTCCCGAACAATTCGCTTTCATCAACACCTTAGCTGCAATTGACAAATTCTGGTGGGGTTGGACCCAAAAAATAAGAAAGGCCACCGATTAGATAGGTGGCCTTTCTTGTAATTTTTTAAACGATTACTTCTTCTCCAGCAATTTGAAAAACTGGTCAAGCTGTGGTAAGATTACAATCCTTGTTCTGCGGTTGGAAGCCTTGCCTTCAGCAGTACCGTTGTCAGCCACTGGTTTGTACTCGCTTCTTCCGGATGCCGCCATGTGAGTGGGATCTAGTCCGTATTGTTTTTGTAAAATACGAACTATGGAAGTAGCCCTTTTTACACTCAGGTCCCAGTTGTCTAATAACACCGTACTTTTATATGCTACATTATCTGTATGCCCTTCTACCATAAATTCTATATCCGGTTGATTTTTTAATACCATGGCTACTTTACCCAATACTTCTTTAGCACGGTCGGTTACATCAAAACTGCCACTTTTAAATAATAATTTATCAGAAATATCAATGTACACAACGCCTTTATCTACCTTGATATTGATATCCTGGTCGTCCAGGTTTCCAATCGCACCTTTTAAATTGGTAACCAATACCAGGTTTAAAGAGTCTTTCCGGTTAAGGGCAGATTGTAAACCCTGTATATAGGAGTCTTTGGCGCCGATATTATCTAAAGATTTTTTGATACTTTCTGCCTGCGAGCCAGAGATTACAGACAGATTTTCGAGTTGTTTCAGCGCCTGGTTATTGTTTTCTTTCAGGTAATCAATTTGTTTTTTCAAGCCATCTATCTCTGCTTCCAATACCGCCTTCTTACGTGAATTTTCTGCATTCAGATCATTACAGTTTTTTAAATCTTCCTGTAGTTTGGTTTGTTCGGCCTGCAATTGAACATACCGTAACTGCTCGCCTTTCAATATTTTTTTACTCACGCAGGAGGTAAATAAAAAGGCAGAAGCGAGGCCCAGCAAAAAAACATTTCTTAATTTCATGATGTTGTTTTTTAATTCAACGCAAAGTTATTTGAATACACTTCATAAAAGCAGCAAAAGGGCATTGAATTGTTAAAGGACTGTTTAAAATACTATCCCGAAAATTAAACTTGTTTGAGATAGCTGTTGATATGATGCATTAAAAACTTTCATCAAAGCACAACAACATCTCCCGCAACAATAATGTCCAACTGAACATTTCGCATCTTTACAAGCCCGGTTGGCTTTACAGAGCTTTTTCTTTTTATTGGCAAGGATAATTTGATCACCTGGCCTTCGCCAGTTACTGTTATTTTTTTGCCCTGAACAATAATGGCAGTGCCTTCATCAATACCAACACAAGGGTAGGAGGGGTACTCCGCCAGTACGGACAATAAACGGTTGTACCGGCTCCTGGCTATAAAATGCTGGTCGATGATGGCATTTTTTATTAAACCAAGGCCTTCTTTTATTTCAACCAGGTGATATTGTATTTTTTTGAATGAACCGGAACGAACCGAATCACCTGAAAACTCACCCCCGGTTATCATGTGCCGGCTCATCACCGCAGCTCCTGCACTGGTGCCGGCAATGGTGGCGCCCCGTGCATATGCAGCAGCAATAGCCTGGTGTACAGGCGTATTTAAAACGATTTTCATAAAACGGTTTTGATCACCGCCGGTTATAAAAATCAGCTTAGCATTTCTCACAGAGTCGATCCATGATTTATTATTTACCGATTGGCTGGTAAAATTCAGGTTGGTAATGGCATTGGAACAAACTTTTGCAAGATCACGGTAAATAAAATAAAAGGAGCTGTCCGGTTCTGCAGATGACATCGGTAGAATTACGATATAATCTTTTTCTTTTAACTGTGCTGTTGTAATAAGCGATTTCATCAAATCAGCAGAACGGCTTCCCCCGCCTATAATAAACAATTTTCCTGTTGGCAGTAAATCATTGGGGTGCTGAGCAAAGCCAGACACCACCATCAATAGATAAAGGATCGTAAGAAAGTATAGTTTGTATTTCATGTAATGAATATAAGGAAAGGAATCAAAATCAATGGGATGTCCGGGGATAAATATATTCCAATGGCCAGTCTAACCATGCTTAACCCATTACAAAATATTAACCCTAATCGCACCGGAAAAAATACCCACCCCCGAAATTTGACGGACATACAGTCCGGTTAGAGTGATTGAATAACTCCCCTTTAGTGGACGGGGGCGCATAAAAAATCCCCGCCGGGGAACCGGAGGGGATATCTTTAACCCTTAAAACAACCAACATGAATATGTTGATACTTATTATAGCTTCAATAACGTTATTTGGTTGTAAAAGGTTTGCTTTTAATTTTATTTTTTTTGTTAAAGCTTGTTAAATAGTCGATTTAAGTTAATGCAATATCCAGCACCTGCTGCATAGTCTTTACATAATGAAATTTGGTACCCTTTATAAAAATGGGATTGATTTCCACCACATCCTTTTCATTTTGCCAACACATAATAATTTCTTTTAAACCTGCACGCTTTGCTGCCAAAACTTTTTCCTTAATTCCACCTACCGGCAATACCTGTCCGCGTAAGGTTATTTCTCCCGTCATTGCGAGGTAGGGTTTTATTTTTCGCCCGGTAAATGCACTTGCCAATGCAGTCATCATGGTTATTCCCGCGCTTGGGCCATCCTTTGGTACGGCACCCTCAGGTACATGTATATGTATGTTTTTCTTATTAAACATTTCCGGATCAATATTCAGTTTTTTTGCATTCACTTGTAGCCATGTATAAGCCGTTGTGGCACTTTCCTTCATCACATTTCCCAGGTTACCGGTCATTTTCAATTCGCCCTTACCATCACTCAAACTGATTTCTATAAAGAGAATATCACCTCCAACATAGGTCCACGCAAGCCCCACAGCCACCCCGGCCATATTGGCAATTTTATACATTTCATTACTATAACGGGGCTTACCCAGGATTTTCTCTACATCGGCCTGTGTAAGCGTTGGTTTTAATTTGTCTTTGGTAGCATATTGTTTCGCCAGGTTACGCATTACGGAGGCCAATTGCCGGTCCAGGTCACGTACACCACTTTCCCTTGTATAGTCCTCCACTATTTTTTCAATCACCCGATCGCTTACTTTAATGGTTACATTTTTCAGGCCATGGGCTTCCTGTTGTTTGGGTAGCAGATGTTGCCTGGCAATTTCAATTTTTTCTTCCACTGCATAACCACTCAGGTCGATGATTTCCAGCCGGTCCCTTAAAGCAGGTTGAATATTATTGATATTGTTGGCAGTTGCAATAAATAACACTTTGCTTAAGTCATATTCCAGCTCCAGGTAATTGTCGTAGAAGGTATTATTCTGTTCCGGATCCAATACTTCCAGCAGGGCAGAAGAGGGGTCGCCTCGTTGGTCATTGCCCACTTTATCTATCTCATCCAGTATCATCACCGGGTTGCTGCTTTTTATTTTGCGGATAGATTGTATAATTCTTCCGGGCATTGCGCCAATATAGGTTTTGCGATGGCCACGGATCTCGCTTTCATCATGCAATCCGCCAAGGCTTACCCGCACATATTTACGGGCAATGGCATGTGCAATACTTTTACCCAGGCTGGTTTTACCAATACCGGGAGGGCCTACAAAACAAAGGATCGGGCTTTTCATATCGCCCTTTAATTTTAATACCGCCAGGTATTCCAGGATGCGCTCTTTTATCTTATGCATCCCATAGTGATCAAAATCCAGTATTTTCTTTGCTTTCTTCAGGTCGTAGGAATCTGGTGTATAATCCTCCCAGGGCAGGTCCAGCATCAGGTCGAGATGGTTGTAAACAATCGAATAATCAGGGGTACTGGGATGCATTCTTTCCAGTTTCTCCGCCCCTTTATGAAACATCTCCATGGCGGCTTTCGGCCATTTTTTCCCTTCCGCTTTCTTCAGCATTTCCTTTACTTCCGCCACATTATCACCTCCCAGTTCTTCCTTAATGGCTTTCATCTGCTGCTGAAGGAAATATTCCCGTTGCTGCTTATCCAGCTCGGCACGGGTTTTATTGGTTACTTTATTTTTTAGTTCGGTGTACTGCAGTTCAGTCTGCATCAGGTTCATCAGCAATTCCGCCCTTGCCTTTATATTGTTGATCACCAGCAGGCGTTGCTTGTCTTTAATGTCACTGTTTAAATTGCTGCTTACAAAATGAATCAGGAATGCGGGGTTCTCAATATTTTTTAAAATAATGGCAGCCTCACTCGGCAGGTTGGGCGAAATTTGCACAATCTGTCCGGCAAGATCCTTGATGCTTCCCACCATTGCGTTAAAATCGTTGTCATTTTTCAACACTTCCTCTTCCAGCGTTTGAATTTTTGCTTTAAAGTAGGGATCCTCGCTGGTGATTTCATCTATTTTAAACCGCTTTTTACCCTGTATAATAATGGTTGTTCCACCATCCGGCATTTTAATGAGTTTGGCAATTTTTGCAACCGTTCCAATTTCTTCCAGGTCGCTTACAGTTGGTTCTTCAACACTACTGTCTTTTTGCGCTATCACACCTATCAATTTGTCAGCCTTGTAAGCGTCACTCACGGCTTTAATGCTCTTATCCCTTCCCACGGTGATCGGTAATACCACCCCTGGAAAAAGCACTGTATTACGTAATGGCAAAAGAGGTAATTCTGCTGGAATAGGCTGTGTGTCTGCATCTTCACTATCGTCTTCATTGAGTGGGATGATGGGCATAAATTCCATTTCTTCTTCGGGGCCCTGGAAATAAAAGCTGTTATTCATAATTTTTAATATGGAGTCAAAATGACAAAACTACTGGTTTTAAATGATCATTTAAGGTGGATGTGTATATTGGCAAGATTGGTGCCGAAAGAAAAGAAAGCACCCACCAACCGGTATAGCGTAGAAGCAGGTGAAAATAACCGGGATAGATATACATAAACTTATGCTGCCATTTTAATTTTTTTGTCCAGGCATTTGTTTTTCAACCAGGCAGTTGAGGCGTCGCACCCCCGTCCGAACGGCATTCGGCCGGGAGGGCTTGTACTGCATATCATTGTTGTTCTTTAATTGTGTTTTGTTGTAAGCTTAGGATGATTACATCAATAGCACCATCGCAATCCAACCAAATCATACATCATTAAATCAGACATCATACATTAATCTTATTTTTGCAGGCTATGTATATCCAATGTGATGATAAGGAGTTAAAGCTGTTTCAAAAAATAGCGGCAGCAGCAGCAGAGCTGCAGATGCCATGCTATGTGATTGGTGGATTTGTACGGGATAAGATCATCAAGAGGCCAACAAAGGATATGGATATTGTTTGCCTTGGCGACGGCATTGCCCTTGCACACGCCGTTGCTCAAAAATTTAATCCAAAACCACCCGTTAGTTTCTTTAAAAATTTTGGGACAGCCCAAATAAAAGTAGCGCAGATAGACATTGAATTTGTAGGCGCCCGAAAAGAAAGTTATAATTACGACAGTCGCAAACCGGTGGTAGAAACCGGCACACTGGAAGACGATCAAAACCGCCGGGACTTCACCATTAATGCCCTCGCTATCAGCCTCAACAAATCCAGTTATGGCGAACTGGTAGATCCGTTTAACGGAATGAGTGATATTGAAAATAAGATTCTGAAAACTCCGCTGGATCCCAATATCACCTTTAGTGATGATCCATTACGCATGATGAGGGCAATCCGCTTTGCAGCCCAGTTGAACTACACCATTGAGGAAAAAACATTTACAGCCATTAAAGAAAATGCGGGGCGGATAAAGATTGTAAGCGGTGAGCGGATTGCAGATGAACTCAACAAAATTTTGCTTTGCAAAAAACCGTCTGTTGGCTTTGACCTGCTGTATCAAAGTGGTTTGCTGAAAATCATTTTCCCCCAAATGGTAGACCTGGCGGGTGCCGAATATATTGATGGGAAAGGACATAAAGACAACTTCTACCATACGTTGCAGGTAGTTGACAATATAGCTGAACAAACCGATGACCTTTGGCTGAGGTGGGCGGCGGTATTACATGATATTGCCAAGCCTGCCACAAAAAAATTTGAACCTGGCCACGGATGGACCTTTCACGGGCATGAGGCATTGGGTGGAAGGATGGTGCCAAAAATTTTCACGCAGTTAAAATTACCGCTGAACGAAAAAATGAAATTCGTGCGTAAAATGGTAGAAATGCATTTACGTCCTATTGGCCTTACAAAGGAAAATATTACTGATTCTGCCATCCGGAGATTATTATTTGATGCAGGAGAAGATTTTGATGCGTTGATGACCTTGTGTAATGCGGATATCACCTCAAAAAATAAACAAAAGGTAAAACGCTTCCTCGAAAACTTTGAGATGGTAAGAAAACGTTGCGCAGAGGTAGAAGCAAGTGACCAGTTGCGCAACTGGCAACCACCGATTACCGGTGAAATGATTATGGAAAAGTACAACCTGCCACCAGGTCGTATTATTGGTGATTTAAAGAATGCCATCCGGGAGGCTATATTAGACGGGCATATTCCAAACAACTATGATGCTGCGCTTGATTATATGAATAAAAAAGCAGCAGAGCTCGGCCTGCAATAACTTCTTTTTAATGGATAATTATTTAATTGATAATGGATAATTCATTTTAACCAAACAACAATTTGAATATTTATCAATGATCTCATTATCAATTATCAATTAAAACATTAATTTCGTGGTATGGCTATTTTACGTTTCAGGGTTTATTGGGAAGATGATGAAAGCATCTATAGAGATGTGGTTATCAAGCACACCCAGAATTTCGCAGATCTGCATTTATGCATCTTAAAAAGTTACGAATTTGATAGCAAGCATAAAGCTACCTTTTATCGCAGCAACGACAACTGGCTGAGGGGGAGAGAAATTTCACTGGAGAAGTATGAAGATAAAAGCTACAAGGTAGATCCGTTGATAATGGCTGATGTGACCATGGGGTCTGAAATAAAGGATCCCAACCAGAAATTTATTTATGTGTATGATTTTAATAAATTGTGGACATTTATGGTTGAGTTGATCAATGTAGATAAAGAAGAAAATAAAAAATTATCTTACCCATCCTGTATCCGCAAAGAAGGAATTGCTCCATCACAATATGGCACCAAGGGCCTGGTTGATAGCCGCCTGGCGGAAGTGGAGGAAAAATACGACCTGAATCCAACGGCATTGATGGAAGGATTTAGTGAAGAGGATGAAGACGGCAATGCCACTGAGTCAGATGAAGAAGCGACAGGAGAAGAAGCAGCAGAAGAGTTTTAGTTTAATGGATAATGGATTAATGGATAATTGATAAATGGTTTGATTCTTACTGTCTTGCTTTTTGTTGCAGTTTTTATATCGATAAATTAACCGGCCTGGTTTTTAAAATTGTTCCATTAATTCATTTCTCTACCTGTTTAAGGCATTATCAATTATCAATTAAATAATTATCCATTAAAAAGACCTGCATCATTATAGTTGGGCCAACTGCTATTGGTAAAACGGCGATTGCTATCGAACTGGCCCGGCATTATTCCACACAAATCATATCTGCGGACAGCCGTCAGTGCTTTAAGGAACTGAATATCGGTGTGGCTAAACCTTCTCCTGCAGAATTAGCATCAGTCCATCAATATTTCATCAGTTCCCATTCTATTCATAAAACAGTAAATGCCGCTGTATTTGAACAATTTGCGCTTGAAAAAGTAAAGCAGATTTTTGCAGAGCGGGATATAGCTGTAATGGTGGGTGGCACCGGGTTGTATATAAAAACATTTTGTGAGGGCATTGATGAAGTGCCGGTAATTACTCAGGGCATAAGAGAAAATATTACAGCAGAATATGAATTGAAAGGCCTGGCCTGGTTGCAAAATAAAGTACAGCAAACAGACCCCTCGTATTTTTCAATTGGCGAAATACAAAATCCACATAGGCTGATGCGTGCACTGGAGGTGAAATTATCTACCGGAAAATCCATTCTTGAATTTCAAACTCAAAAAAAAGCATACCGGGATTTTTCAATCATCAAAATAGGGTTGGAATTACCAAGAGCGGAGCTTTACCAGCGAATCAATACCAGGGTTGATATCATGATGAAACAGGGGTTGGTGGATGAAGTAAGAGCGCTCCAATCTTTTCAACACCTGAACGCCTTGCAGACAGTAGGGTATAAAGAATTGTTTGATTACCTCAATGGGAAAATATCATTAACAGAGGCAACAGAAGCCATTAAGATCAACACCCGTCATTACGCCAAAAGGCAAATGACCTGGTTTAAAAAAGACAAAGAAGTAAAATGGTGTGCGCCTGATTTAGAAGAAGTATTAAAGTTGATTAATTGATAACGGGATAATTGATAATTAATAAACCTTAAATCAAAATGTCAAATTATTTTGCGAAAGGGCACAAAATCGATGTCAGCGGTTGTCTTTTGGTCGATTAATTATAAGTTTTACGGAGTCCCTATTTATGTTTATACTGTCAATTGAGAAATCTACTGATGACCATTTTAATTTCTTCCAAAGCACTTCGTCGATGAACATGCCTGCGTTATATGTCAACCTATGTTTAAAGTTATCAGGTTTCAAAAAATATGAGATATAATCACAACTTACGATGTCGTTAGAATTTATAGTTGAAAACTCTGCCATAAAAATCGTCTGTCCACCTTTTTTGTATTCTAATTGTCCCGATGGTCTACAAGAGTCGTCAACAGTTTCATTGGCACCTGAAATTAGTTTAGTCAGAACTTCAATTTCTGATGCGTCCGAGGCATGATAAATCAAAGTATCGGCATTGTTATAAAAAATTAGATCCACCAGGTCACAATCCTGAAGTTTTGTTTTAAATGCCCCCATTTGGTCTTCCTTGATCTTACAGGACTGAATTAAAACTATTGTTGAACAAATTACTGTTAGTATTTTCATGCTGTTTTAAACAAAATAACCGCTAACAGGTAATTGATGTTATGTATTTTTTTAAAGAACGCCTTACTTACAAGATTCAGGATTTTAAATGTTTATCCATTTTCCCATTATCAACTATTTAAAACTTAAACCCTACGCTAGCAACTATATTGCCCAGTTGATTACTGCCAGTGGCAAATTTACTATCTCTGTCTATTAAGCGGTAAGGAAAATTCACATCTTTATTAATTGAATAAATATAGGTCAGATCAATAAAAACACCTTTATGCCGGTAGCCAAGTCCACCGCTTAACAAAGTTCTATTTGCTTTAAGCTCTTTATTTTCTTTATTATTATATGGATTGGTATAGTATGCAAAACCGAGCCTGGCCATAATGGTATTGAATTTCAACTCCCCCCCCAAACGAAAATTAAAATTCCCCTTGTACTGATCTTTTATTACCTCGTTCAGCGATTTGTAATAGGTTTTTTCATCAGCGGTGGGTGTTTCATTGGCGCTGTAAAAATTAGAACCGTTGTGGTTAACGTATTCAATATCCGCTGTAATAAAACCTTTTTGCTTTCTTACATTTTCAATTTCTCTAAACACATAACTACCACTCACCATTACTTTCCATGGGGTAAGCATGCTGTACTTGCTCTCGCCGGGCTGGTTATTGGTGAAAATTTGAGACGAGACATTGTGTTTCCCCTCGTAATTTTCTGTATCGGTATTCAATGTAGTTGTTCTTACATCCTTTAGTGAAACCATATAGGTTGGTGTGTGAACCGCAACGCCCAACCGGATGTGCTCAACCGGTTTAAATATCATCCCTAATTTTAAATTAAGCCCGGCCCCGCTGGTTTTATAGTCATCCGTATAAGTAAAAGAACCAAACCCATTGGATTGATTGGAGGAGGTATCACTTTCTGTGAACCTAGTGGAATTGGTATAATTCATAATCGGAATTCCAACGGTGAAGCCAAATTGAAATTTATCATTTTTATTAATTGCATAGCCCAATGCTACCTCGTATTGTGCACCTTTGGTGTTTACTTCGCTTTTCTGGCGAAGGGCCTGTCCGGCATCCAGTATATTCTCAGGTAATGCTCTTACCTGTACCGCTCCATTTACCCTAAAAGTATCTACCAAATAGGTGTATAGTGCAGGCGCAGAACCGTAAGCAAAATCAGGATTATTCAAAGCATCATCTATAGTGAGATTGCTTTTCGCTACCTGTTCTGCCCATTGCTCGCTGAATGAACTATAATTATTAAGGCCGCTATAGAGAACACTGTTATTATAATTGGCTGTTTGGGTAACTGCTATACTAATCGCCTGGCTCGTAGTGGGGTTATACCGGTTACTGGCACCATACACCAATCCGATCGGGCCTAATGCAAAATTGTTTTTCTTGCTGGTAGCTTGGTTATTCCAATAGTTCGTTTTATTGGTGTTCATTAAAAAACCCGGGGTAAAAACAAACTCGCCGGTTTTATAATTGCCAAGTCCCGCCGGGTTCACAAAAATGGCGTTAATATCGCCTCCCAACGAACCCATTGCGCCGCCAATAGCCAAACTTCGTGCAGTTCCGTTTTGAGGAAAGAAGGAGTAGCGCAATGCATCCTCTGGTATCTGGGCATAAATAAAATTGCAAAATAGTAATGCCGGCAAGAGTATATATTTTTTCATAACAATAGTATTTAGGGGCGACGACCGGGTATGGCAGCAAGTCACCGAATGAATTTGTATTATATCAGGTAATTAAATTAATTGCCACCACCTCTTGGGGGCCTGGAAACAGCACCTGATCCTGATGATGAACTGCTTCCGGATGAGGAACTACTGCTACTACTGCTGTTGGACGGCGTATAGGTTCTTGTGTTATTGGATGAATTATTACTATTGGAATTATTGTTTGAATTGTTGTAGCTATTATTGTTGCTATTGTTACTGGGAGCAATAATTTGCCTGAGTACATTACCTACTGCACTTCCCCGGTTGCTGTTGTTATACTGCCTCGATGGTCTTACACTCCCGGTTTTAGTGTTGACAGCCGTATTACTGTAATTTGGACTATACCCACCCAGGTTAGCCTTGCGGGGGGTAGTGATTTTTGGATTGGCAGGGGTTGTAAAAACATAGCCTCCATAAACCGGGTAAGACCAATAATAAGGATTGTAATAATACCCGTAATTGTAACCATAGTTATATGGGTTATACGCATAATCGTTATCAAAATACCTCCACCTGCGGTCATTAATTCCGAAACGGATTGTTCTGTCCTCGTAATTATAATTTCTCGCCTCCTCCCTTTTTTCTTCTTTCCTGGTTTCTTCCCCATAGGTTCGTACGGGTGAATAATAAACATCGTCCGGCGTTTGACCCGATTTATAAAGTGTGCTGCAACTGCTAAAAGCGGCTACAGAAATTGCGAGAAGTAAAAGTTTTGAGTTCATGATAATTTGATTAAAATTATTATAAGATGAAGTTACTACTTTTGTGGCGTTTTAGGCAACATAATTAAATGCCCAAATTCTTTGCCATCGTAATGTAAAGTTTAAAAATTTCATGTTAAAGTGGTGCTAAAACAAAAAGCTGGCTATCGATATAGGAAATTGAAAATCAATGTGTGACAATTCTGATGTATCAAAATGACAAAATGTTCAACCTGGCAGTTTCAATCAAAGAGTATTTTTAAACCAATTAATCATTTTAAAAAAAATTAACCTCTGAAGAGGTGAGGGTATGAGTAAAGAAATTACAAGCATGCAGGAAGATTATTCGCAATGGTACAATGACCTGGTAATAAAAGCCGGCCTTGCAGATTATAGTGCGGTACGCGGGTGTATGGTTATTAAACCCTATGGCTATGCGCTTTGGGAAAACATGCAACAGCAATTGGATAAAATGTTTAAAGAAACCGGGCATCAAAATGCTTACTTTCCACTCTTTGTTCCAAAAAGCCTTTTTGAAGCCGAAGAGAAAAATGCAGAAGGATTTGCGAAGGAATGCGCCATTGTAACACATTACCGTTTAAAGACCGATCCTGAAAACAAGGGAAAATTGATGGTTGACCCGGATGCGAAACTGGAAGAGGAACTGGTAGTGAGGCCCACCAGCGAAGCAATCATCTGGAATACTTATAAAGGATGGATACAATCATACCGCGACCTTCCGTTGTTAATTAACCAATGGGCCAATGTAGTCAGGTGGGAAATGCGAACCAGGTTATTTTTACGTACTACGGAATTTTTATGGCAGGAAGGACATACTGCTCATGCAACAGAACAGGAAGCAATCGATGAAACCATTCAAATGCTGAATGTGTATGCAGAATTTGCAGAAACTTATATGGCCATGCCGGTGATAAAAGGCGTAAAGTCGGAAAATGAGCGTTTTGCAGGGGCGGTGGATACCTATTGCATAGAGGCCCTGATGCAGGATGGCAAGGCACTACAGGCTGGCACTTCCCATTTTCTCGGCCAAAACTTTGCCAAAGCATTTGACGTAAAATTTTCGGACAAACAAAATAAACTGGATTATGTGTGGGCTACCAGTTGGGGGGTTAGTACACGCCTAATAGGAGCATTGGTGATGGCGCATAGTGATGACCAGGGATTGGTATTGCCTCCAAAATTAGCGCCTATCCAGGTGGTGATTGTTCCCATTTTTAAAGGAGAAGAACAGAAGCAACTGATTGATGAAAAGGTAACAATATTAATGCAGCAGTTGAAAGGCGCCGGCATATCCGTAAAATATGATGACAATGATAATAACCGGCCGGGTTGGAAATTTGCTGAATATGAAATGAAAGGTGTACCGGTACGTATAGCCATTGGCGCCAGGGATCTCGCAAATAATGTAGTGGAAGTAGCCAGGAGAGACACCAAAGAAAAAATGAGCTTTAGCATTGATGGCCTTAGTGAACAAGTAATAGCTTTATTGGATAACATACAGTCTTCCATATTTACCAAAGCAACGAAATTTAGGGAAGAAAGAATGTCAAAAGCGGATAGCTGGGATGAATTTGTACGATTGTTGGATGAAAAGCCCGGCTTTATTGCTGCGCATTGGGATGGTACCGGCGAGACAGAAGATAAAATCAAGGAACTTACCAAGGCCACGATCCGCTGTATTCCGATGGATAACGTACCCGAAGATGGCAAATGTATCTTAACCGGTAAGTCAAGCACACAAAGAGTTTTATTTGCACGGGCCTATTGATTTTTCGTTCATCAAAAAATCAGGCATCGTATCACATATAGTTTTATATTTATTAGACTGATTGAAATTATTTATGGAGAATAATTAATTTTAATCAGTCTTTTATTTTTACCAAAAACAACAACAATGGAATACCAGGAAAACCTGATTGAAACGGATTTAATTATAGACAGTACTATTAATATGCACCTGAAAGAAACGGCTATATGGGGGAAATTTTTGGGAGTAATTGGCTTTATTTACAGCGGGCTGATTGCAATCGGGGCAGTTTTTGCAGGATCGATGCTGGCAAAATTCTCCGGAAATAATCTTACCAATAGTGAAGGGCTTTTGGCGGGAGGTAGTGTGGCGATTATATACCTTGGTATGGCCGTGGTTGTATTTTTTATGTCGTTGTTCCTGTTTCGCTTTGCCCGTAAAACCTTGCTTGCACTGCAATCAAACGACCAGGTTACCCTGACGGACTCGTTTAAAAATCTAAAAATATATTTCCGGTTTGCAGGTGTAATTACCGTTATTGCTTTAATATTTGCCGCTCTTGGTATAGTAGGAGTATTTTTGGCTACCGCGTTTAGTCACGGATAATAGTGCCTGAGTAACTGTATTTATCTGGGGTTAAATGTGAATGGTCAATGGTCAATGGTGAATGGATATCGATGAATGCACACCTTTCTTATTTTGACCTTTCAAGTATCAATACCTGATATCAAACTAAACAGTACACAAGTCAATAATGCCCTTTACCGGGGCCTTATTCTTTACCGGAGAGATAATTATAATCTTCCATTAATTTTTCCAGGAAATCCATTGCATACATGTCGGTAGATACTTTTAATACATCCTGCACTTTGATGGCAATCCGGTTACACATATTGTAGGTATCGGTTTTTTTAGCCTGGTTAATTACATTTTTAATGGTACTGATGTCCCGGTCGCTCAAACGCATTACCTCCGGAAATTTTACTTTATAGTCAGCAGGCGCCACTGGCATAAAAATGGTGTCATCCACTGTTAATTTGGAGGATGTTTCTACCACTACTGTACCTGCAACAAGATCACCCAACCGTTGACTTTTGGGGGAAATGGAAATGATAATCATAGAAGTAATGCCCCCAATAATCAGCCAGATAATTCCAACAATTCCATTACCCCAAAATAAAAAGAATATAATAAAGGCCCATTCATAAAAGCGCATAAACCACCTTAAAGCATATTGCCCCAGAGTAGGCTCGCCTCCATCCAGGCTTACTACTTTTATCCTGAATATCTTTTTGCCAATTGTTTGACCATTCATCCATAATTCTGATAACATGGTATAGGAAAGCATGGGTAATACTAAAATAATTAATACAAAACCATAGCTGCCTTCACCTACCCTGAAACCTCCAAACAACAGGAATAATATGCTGTACATATATAATATCAGTAAAATAAAATCAATACAATAAGCCAGTAACCGCTTATGAAAAGCGGCAATCTCAAACTCTATATCAATATTAAAGGGAGTGGAAATTTGAATTTCTGGCATGGTACAAATTAAGTGTTTATAATTGAAAATATATTTTTTTTAGAATAGGGTATCAAAAATTACAATCGCATTATTTGCCAACAAAATTCCCTACTTTTATCCTATGCGTGAAGGAATGTTCATTAAAAGAAATGTTGATAAATGGAATGAATATCAGCACCACCCAACTGATGACCCTGATGAAACAGCAGAACGTTTTATGACCCTGGTAGATGACCTCTCATACGCAAAAACATTTTATCCTAAAAGCAAAGTCACCCGGTGGATTAATTCCATTGCCTCCAATATTTACCAGCATATTTATAAAAACAAGAAAGAAAAGTACACGAGGGTTTTTACATTTTGGAAGTACGAATTGCCACTTTTGTTTAAGAAATACCACCCCTTGTTATTATTCACTTTTTTACTTTTTAATTTATTTGTTGCCATCGGCGTTTTTAGCTCCATAAAAGACGAATCATTTATCAGGGGAGTGTTGGGCGACGGGTATGTGGACATGACAGAAGATAATATTTCTAAAGGTGACCCTTTTGGCGTGTATAAAAATGAAAATCCTTTTACCATGTTTGTCCGCATTGCCATGAACAATACATTTGTATCATTGCTGATGGTGATGGGCGGATTGCTGGTGGGCATTGGTACTATTTATGCCATGTGGCAAAACGGATTAATGCTGGGTTGTTTTCAATACATGTTCTTTGTAAAAGGGCTTGGGCTGCAATCGGTATTGGTGATTTGGGTGCATGGAACTTTGGAGATCCTGGCACTCGTAATTGCGGCCACCGCAGGTCTTGTTATCACCAGGGGAATTCTTTTTCCGGGCACTTATTCAAGGGGGATATCATTTAGAAACGGGATAAAAGATGCCCTAAAAATAATGATTGTACTGGTGCCGGTTTTCATATTGGCATCTTTTTTTGAAAGCTATGTTACCCATTTAATGAGTAATACATTTGACAAAGAAAACAACGAGAGTTTGCCTGTATGGGCCAGCGTAGTAATACTATCCCTTTCATTCACTTTCATCACCTGGTATTTTGTAATATATCCAATTCGCCTTCACAAAAAAGGGTACACTATATTAAAAGATGGTTTACTAAAAATACCGGTAGTTGTAAGATGAACTTTTATAGATCCGTTATATTAATTGGCCTTGTATTATTGCTTGCTTTAAACAGCAAGTCGCAGGATAATCCTTATGTGTACAGGGATACCGCAATTATGTATACAGATTCAGTGGAGGCTAAATCCTTCGAAGTGTCACCGGATGATGAACCGGCAGATGATGAAGCTGATTATATTACTGACACCGTACTCCGGAACAATCAATTAATGGTTGATCCCGATTCTATCAGGGCCTTAAAAAAATCAAAAGCCTTCCTCTATACACGGAATCTTGATTCATTGCTGGTTGAATACAGCCACAACCAGGCAATAAATAAGGATAGCAGGAAACCTGCACTTTCATGGCTGGAACGATTTTTTTTATCGCCTGTAACCAAATATTTTTTTTGGATACTGGCTGGCTTTTTTGTTTCATTTATTTTGTATAAACTGTTTTTTACGGAAGGTTTTTTTCAGCGTACCACTGCTAAAATGAATGTAACTGCTTTACCTGGAGAGCCTGAAAATATATTTATATCCGCTGATTATGGTAATCTGATTTCCCGGGCCATCGCCGGTCAGCAATACAGGATCGCAGTTCGTTATCTTTATCTTCAGTCGCTGCAAAATCTTTCATCGAAAGGAATTATTCAGTTTGCTGCAGACAAAACCAATTATCAATACATCAGGGAAATGACCGGCAAAACATTTAAAAAAACATTCGCAGCATTAACGCTCCATTATGAGTATGTTTGGTATGGCGGTTTTGAACCGGATGAAAATGCTTTCCATGTAATTCAAAATAAATTTAAACAGTTTAACAGCGAAGTGAAGCGTTGAAAATAAAATTAACATATAGTCTCCTTGTTATTTTGATCAGCATGTTTTTACTTTCCTGTGGTTCAAATAAAACAAAACTGCCTCCCTTAGACGAAACTTTTTCTCAAAAAGATAAGAATCCTTTTGGTGCCTGGGTGATGCGCCACCAGTTGGACCAATTGTACTATCACAATACCATCCGAAACGTACAAGTAAATTTTGATAAAACCTGGCGGGATATCACAGATACCGCTTCTCTTTACATCAGCATCAGCAAAAATTTGTATTTAAGCAGGGCCGATTTGACCGCTATGCTGGCCTATGTGTACAATGGCAATAGCCTTTTTATATCCGGTAAAAATATTGACCCGGCTTTGCTGGATACCCTGGGATGTACTGCCAGCAAGCCTTTTTATGATGACCTGGCATCAGCAATGAATTACACTTATGTAAAAGCTGCGAATACTATTTTTAATGACACCACCACCTTCCGATATTTTTATGTTCCTTTCAACAGTCACTTTACAAAGCTGGATAAGCTGAATGCAAGAGTTTTAGGCACAAATCAATCCGGAGCCAATTTTATTGTGGTATTTCATGGCAAGGGCCGTTTTTTCCTTCACCTGGAACCCAGGGCACTCAGTAATTATTTTTTGCTGCAAAAGGAGAATTACAAATATTTTCAACACGTCTTTTCGTTTACCACTTCCATACCGGAACGGGTATATTGGGACGATTATTATAACAAAAGAAATTATCCCAGGTCTGAAAAGGGTAATAAGTCGGGGCTCGCCGTCATACTGCAATATCCGGCAATGGCCTGGGCGTTTTGGTTGTTGTTACTGCTAATCGGATTGTATATCTTCTTCGGTGGAAAACGCAGGCAACGCATTGTACCTGATTTACCTCCCAATACCAATGCAACACTTACATTTACTGAAACAATCGGCCGACTCTACCTCCAAAAAAAAGATAACCGGAATATTGCTGATAAACTCATCACTTATTTCCTGGAAAATATACGCAATCATTATTATCTAAATACCAGTCACATTAATGATGAGTTTATCACCACGCTTAGCCGTAAAAGCAATAATACCAAAGAGGGCACGGCACGATTATTTTCAACCATCAGCAATATCCAGCATTCAAAAGTAGTAGACGATCAGCAATTGTTGTTATTAAATCACCAGATTGAAAATTTTAATAAAAATAAAATATAATGGAAGAAAGCTTATATCAGCAACGCATTGATCTCTCCGGTTTGAATGAAAGTATGGACAACATACGAAACGAAATCGGGAAAGTGATAGTAGGGCAACATAAAATGCTGGAGCTGCTAATGATCGGTTTGCTTTGTGATGGCCATATTTTAATAGAAGGTGTACCGGGAGTAGCAAAAACGCTAACTGCCAAACTGATGGCAAAAGTAATTGACGTGGATTTTTCCAGAATACAATTTACACCGGATCTAATGCCAAGCGATGTGGTGGGGACCTCCGTCTTTAATCCGAAGGAAGGCGATTTTTATTTTAAGCCAGGCCCCATTTTCAGCAATATTATTTTAATTGATGAAATTAACAGGGCACCTGCAAAAACACAAGCGGCATTATTTGAAGTGATGGAGGAACGACAGGTAACCGTTGACGGTACTACCCATGAAATGCGCTCTCCATTCATTATACTGGCCACTCAGAACCCTGTAGAACAGGAGGGTACCTACCGCCTTCCGGAAGCACAGTTAGACCGGTTTATTTTCAAAATCGACGTTCAGTATCCCACACTGGAAGAAGAGATCGGTATTTTAAACAACCAGCACGGACGCACACAGGCACAGTTGATATACGAGGTAAGCAAAATAATATCTCCCATGGATATTAATATTTTCAGAACTACCATTCAGTCTGTTATAATCGAACCAAGGCTTGTGGAATTCATTGCAAAAATCGTAATTGAAACCCGTAACAATCCTGCTTTGTACCTGGGTGCTTCACCCAGGGCGTCACTCGCTATTTTAAAATCCTCCAAAGCCCATGCAGTCATTAACGGACGTGATTTTGTAACACCGGAAGATATTAAGGAAATGGCTTTGCCGGTGCTCAGGCACCGCATTATTTTAACCCCGGAAAAGGAAATGGAAGGGTTGACAGCAGACGACCTGATCGACAGTATTTTAAAAGCGATTGAGGTACCGAGGTAAGGCCCCCTCAATCCCCCGAAGGGAAGCCCCCTCAATCCCCCGAAGGGGGACTTTGGAAGACTTCATAGATGGGGGCTTGTAATGAATAGGTATAGTTGGCTTAAAATAAATTTGAAACTGAGCTATGATAAAAGAGGCAACAAATTCGCAGGGTACAAAGTCCCCCTTCGGGGGATTGAGGGGGCTGTATTTAACCAACCGGTTGTACCTGCTTATTGCTATTTGTATGATCTTGTTTATCATATCCTATTTTATTCCTGTATTATTAATTGTGCCCAAAACCGCATTTTATCTGATCATTGTTTTATCTGTGATCGATTACTTATTTCTTTTTTTGTTAAGTAAGGCGCCGGACGCAAAACGTATTACAGCAGAGCGTTTTAGCAACGGGGATGAAAATAAAGTAACGCTGCAGGTAACCAATAATATGCGCTTTGAGGTAGAAATGGAAATTATTGATGAGCTGCCAGCCCAGTTTCAGCAACGTGACTGGATTTTAAAACAACCCTTTACGGCGGGGCAGCAAAAGAAAATCTCCTACAGTTTGCGCCCGGTGGAAAGGGGGGAGTACCATTTCGGAGACATCCTGCTATATTCCAAATCGCGGTTGGGTTTATTACTGAGGAGGGATGATGTGCCGGCTTCCATTATGATCCCGGTTTTTCCTTCGTATATGCAGTTGCGGAAGTACGAATTGCTGTCCCAGACCACGATCCAATCGGAGCATGGAAATAAGCGAATGCGCAAGATTGGCCATAGTATGGAGTTTGAACAGATAAAGGAATATGTACGTGGAGATGATATCCGTACAATTAACTGGAAAGCTACAGCCCGCAAGTCATCCCTGATGGTAAACAATTACACAGATGAAAAAAGCCAGCAGGTATATTGCATCATTGATAAAGGCCGTTTAATGAAAATGCCCTTTAATAATTTAAGTCTCCTTGATTATGCGATTAACAGCACGCTGGTATTAAGCAATGTTTGTTTACAAAAACAGGATAAAGTGGGCCTCATTACTTTTGATAATAAGATGGGTACGATGCTGGCGGCAGATCGTAAACCTGTTCAGCAGGCTAATATGCTACAGCTATTATATAACCAGGAACCATCCTTTCTGGAAAGTGATTATGAAATGTTATACATGCAATTGCGTAGCAGGGTAAAACAGCGCAGCCTGCTGGTATTGTTCACCAATTTTGAATCACTGTCGGGGTTAAAACGGCAATTGATTTTTTTACGTTCCATTGCAAAACATCACTTATTAATGGTTGTATTTTTTGAAAATACGGAGTTGAAAAAATTATCGGCCATTGATGCGGCCGATCTCGAGCAGGTGTATATAAAAACAATCGCTGAAAAATTTGCGTACGAAAAACGATTGATCGTAAAAGAATTGTCGAAATATGGCATACTCTCCATACTTACTGCCCCTGAAAATCTAACCATCCATTCAATTAATAAATACCTGGAGTTAAAGGCAAGGCAGGCGATTTAGTCGTTCCCGGTTTACTGTTTTTTGTTTCCTGTTTAACACACCGGGCTTAGGTAAAAAACTAGTGAGGCAAAAGTGAGGAATGTAAAAAAAGTAAATGAACTAAATGAAATATGTCTTACTCTTGCAGATATGCGCCATTAACCACAAACAGTAAACATTAAACAGTAAACAAATTGGCCCGAAAAGAAACATACCGGTTAAGATATACCAACAAATTAATCGAGGCAGGAGAGGCGCCTGCAAAGCAGGAAAGAAAGGAAAAGATTCCAATTGATCCCGCTATTCAATTGCCATATGCAGAGGGAAAAGTTTTACTGATAGATAAACCCTTGCACTGGACATCTTTTGATGTAGTGCGTAAAATGCGCAGCATTTTACAGATAAAAAAAATTGGCCATGCAGGTACGCTTGATCCACTGGCAACGGGTCTGCTGATTGTTTGTACCGGTAAGTTCACCAAAAAAATAAATGAGTATATGGCGCAGGAAAAGGAGTACACGGGCCATATAACTGTAGGCGCTGTAACGCCGACTTACGACCTGGAAAGTGAGCCTGTGGATCTAAAGGATTATTCATTTCTTACAGATGAAATGATACATGCAGCCACCGCCCAATTCACAGGAACGATTGACCAGTTTCCACCCATCTACTCGGCCATTAAAAAAGACGGTGTTGCATTGTATCAGCTGGCAAGAAGGGGAGAAGATGTACAACCGGAAGCCAGGAAAGTAACAATTCATATCTTTGAAATTACCAACGTTGTATTGCCGGTAATTTCATTTAAAGTGGTATGCTCAACAGGTACATATATCCGCAGTTTGGCAAACGATTTTGGCGCAGCATTGGGTTGTGGAGGATACCTGGGTAGTTTGCGCAGAACAAGGATCGGCGATTTTGAAGCCGCTGATGCAATGACGATGGAGCAATTTGCGGAGAGTATAGCCGCCCCCATCCCCTAAAGGGGAGTTATTCGTAAGGTTTAATTTTTTCCTAAATATTCCTCATTACTGTGACAGAAATAGCTAACTTTTCAAAGTCCTCCCCCGAACGAGGTCCCGATTTTTTATCGGGAGGGGACGGGGGTTAAAACGGATAACTCAACCCAATTGTAAAATTAAAATTCTCATAGCGCCATACCCGGTTTTTATATATTAATGCCCCGGGAGAAATCTCATCGCCTTTTTTAAATAGATTGTTAAAAGTGATATTGGGTATCTGCCATCCGTTATTTTCGGCGATATCGGGCCTTTTAATTCTAAATCCGAGGTCGAAACGAATAAGGAAATAATTAAAATCGAACCGGAATCCAGTGCCGGCTGTAACGCCCAATTGTTGGTAAAGCCGGCTAAAATTAAATTGCAGGCTGTCGGTACCACCATCGGATCGGGTGTTCCTAAAATTCCAGACATTACCGGCATCAATAAATAAAGCCCCTTTCAATACAAGTGAGTTAGGAATAATTTGGGCAATATCATACCGGTATTCTCCATTTATTTCCAGTCTTACATCACCGGTACGATCATTTAAGGCAAGTGAATTATAGGGAGCCAATCCTTTTGAGCCGGGCCCGATTCCACGTATCGGCCAACCACGCATACTGTTAGCGCCTCCGGCAAAATATTGTTTGAAAAATGGGAGAGACGAATCTCCTCTGCCGATGGGGATACCTACACCGGCAAACGCCCGGAATACCCGTGCTGACTTCTGTTTCTGTATGATGAATGTATATTCCACATCTGTTTTGATAAATTGCCGCAAGTCTCTTTTAAATAAGCCAAAGCGTCCCAACAACAACCCGGACTCTTCAATATTCCACCTGAAAGTGCGCTGGCGATTTAATTTTGTCGGGTTACTATATGTAGATGCATACCCATAATTCAGCAATCCAATAACCAATGCCGTATTAAATGAATAACGCAGGTAGGGATTTCTTTCAATTGTTCTTTTAAAACTGTCTGATTGATTATACAGGTAAGAGTATTCGATATTAAGGAACTTGAATATGTTTTTTCGGTTGGGATGCCTGCTCCGTGTATACTCATTTCCAAAAGCCCCGCTTAATGACAATTGATTAAACAAATTGATGCGATTGGAATATGCAGGTATTATATTGATAAAAGTTTGTTGCGATATAAAATTGTTGGTACTGTCGCGGCGAAATCTGCGGGTAAATGCATTGGGATTTGACGGCGACGTGGATGCTCTTCTTCTATTGGGATAAAACAAAGTAATAGGCCCCAGTAGTCTTGGGAAAGAAATGGTATTAGTATAGCTCAGTTCATTCGAATTCAGCTTACGGTTAGATCCTACCTGCGAATTTAAATTCAACTCAATACCCGCTCTTAGTGCATGCGTCATTTTAGTGCCGCTTTTACCCACGTTCCTGTTCTGCAATGAAAGGTTGGTTGATAACCCCAGCAGGTTACCTGCATTGGCGATACTGGCACTATTAGTATTACTATTGGCAGAATAACTGGCCTCGATATTTGCTTCAAAACCAAATTTCCGGGCCGGTACCAATTGAACAATCATATTAATTTTTCCGGCACTGTCTTTCACTTCTTCCACCTGTATATTGGTATTTTGCCAAACGCCCGATTTGGAAAAATCACTAACGGTTTTTGCATAATTCGCCTGGCTGTATATTTGTCCCTTACTGATACTCATGTTTCGGAGTAACAAACTATTTTTAACCAATTTTTTGTGATAACGGATAATATAACCACCCCTTATTTCCTGGGTGTATGGGGCTTTATTGGTGATGTCATCAGCGGTAAAATCAGGATAAATAAAAATAGAGTCAATATAATATTTTGTTACCCGCTGCGGATCCGAAACAGGGTTAAGCACCATGGCCAATTTTATGGTTGGTTTATCCTTTAGCCGGTTTGCTTCTTCCAGCAATTGAAGGTTCTCAAAGGGGTCGTCCGATACATTGGTCAATGCTGCAATGGTAGTATCGCCTCTCATCTTTAATTCGTCTGATGTAAATTTATAATAACCATTATTTCGGTACATGTCCACCATCCGGCTTATTTCGCCCAATATATCAGCCTTGGTTACCGGGTTTCCTTTTACCAGGTAAGATTTGGACCGGCTATCCAAAGCCAGTTGCTGGAGTTCCGGTTTATTGAGCCGGTAACTGATGGTGTCAATTAATGTCTGGTTACCGGCTTCTACAGTGTATTTAATTTTTACCGGTTGCTTTTTACCTTTTTGGAGAGTGTCTGCCACAAAGCTAACCTTTGCCCCGTAATAACCTAAATGCAGCATAGACCCCTGCATGTTTTTGGCAGAAACGGCTGCATAGCCGCTATCGTACGCCGGTGGCCTCCGGATGAGGTGAATCAAAAAAAGTATATCCTTGGTGTTCACTTTGGCGCTATCATCCAACTGACCATATAATTTCTGGTTTAACGAATTTCGCTGATCTTTGGTGAAATTTCCCCCGTTTATATCGATGGTATTGCTAAATACAAACGGTTTATTTTTTTGATATTTGGTAGTAATCGTGCAGGAAGATAGAATAAGGGAAAGGAAAAATAAATTTTTCAAAAAACGCAATAGGTTGTTTTTATCAGGCACACCGGGTGTATAAATTATTAAGAAATCAATGTTAAGCAAAACATATACCAAATATATCCAAAGTTTGCACCTTAAAAAATTCAGGGATATAGAAAATGCTTTTATTGCCGAAGGTAGTAAAGTAGTGATGGAGTTATTGAATTCGGGCAATATTGTTTGTGAACATATTTTGGCAAAGGAAAACTGGCTGAAGGAAAACGAGCAGGCAATCAGGAAACATTTCAAAGGCACGTTGGAAATAATCGAAGATTTTGAACTTGAAAAAATATCCGCTTTAAGCACCCCGAACCAGGTGCTGGCCGTATTTAAGAAACTAAAAGCGGAACCCGTTGATTCCAAAGGAAAGATCACGCTGGCATTGGATAACATACAGGATCCCGGCAACCTGGGTACCATTATCCGCATAGCAGACTGGTTTGGTGTGGCTGCAATAATTTGTTCCGAAAATTGTGCAGACAGGTACAATCCAAAAGTAGTGCAAAGTACCATGGGGAGCCTGGGCAGGGTAGATGTATGGTACACAAACTTACCCGAATGGTTGAAACAAAACACTTCCGTACCGATTTATGCAGCGGCATTGAATGGTAAAAATATCAGGGATTTGAATGGTTTGAAGGAAGGAATTATTTTAATAGGCAACGAATCAAAAGGGATCAGTGAGGAGGTTATGCAACTGGCAAACGAGAAAATTACCATACCAAAAATTGGCTACGCTGAATCGCTGAATGCTGCTGTGGCTGCGGGGATTATTTTATCGCATTTATAGCCTCCCCCAACCTCCCGAAAGGTCGGGACAGGCTATCCGAAGGAGGGGCTTTACAGACTTTAACTTTATAGAGTTAAATAATAATCGCAAAGTGGTTCCTGTTACTTAAAGTTTACAGTTTTTAAGAAGGTGTTGTACGTCACCCCAAACGACATCCTATAAACATTTAGAAAAAATTCCCTGTCAACAACTCACGACATTTACCCCACAAGCTACACTTAGCTGCAATGCACAAAACATAGTTTATTAATGACTCAAACATTATCTTTGTAAAGCAACTTCCTGATAAAATAAATGTACGATTCACTTATTCAATACATCAACCTGCGGGCTTCTCAGCCATTGACCGAAGTAGAAGTTGAGAAAATCAAGGCAACGTTTGAAATAAAAAAGATAAGAAAAAAGCAATACTTTTTGCAGGAAGGTGATGTGTGTAAATACGTTGGCTTTATTGTAAAAGGTGCTATGCGACAATACAGCGTAGACAACAAAGGTGTAGAGCATATTGTATATCTGTATATTGAAAATTATTGGGTAAGCGACCGTGAAAGTGCTGTTTTGCTTACTCCATCGAATTATAATATTGATGCCTGGGAAGATACCGAACTGCTTGTAGCTACAATAGCAGACATGTTGGATCTGGTAGCGAAAATACCTTCATTTGGACAAATGACAAGATTATTGGACCAAAGAAGTTTCATTGTTTCTCAACGAAGATTGAATTCTACCATTAGTAACACGGCAGAAAAACGCTATGAAGAATTTGCCGGTAACCACCCTCAATTTATTCAACGATTTCCGCAACACCTGATTGCTTCTTATTTAGGCATTACCAAAGAAACACTAAGCAGAATTAGAAAACAGGCGATGAAATAAATTCCCTTTAAATATTTATTTTTACTAAAAGCGTTGATAAATATCAACGCTTTTTTTTATCATTTCTCGTCGTTTTGAGGCTCGTTTCCACTGCAATTTTGCATTGTTAAATCAATCAGGAAATAATATAAAAAAATAAATCAAATGAAAAAGCAAACAATAGTAGTAGTTGGAGCAACGGGCTCACAAGGTAAGGGAATTGTAAACGCCCTTGTAAATGAAGGCTCTTTTAATGTAAGAGCAACCACCCGTAATCCGGAAAAATACACTGGCGGGGCACATGAAGCAGTTTATGCTGATCTAAAAGATTTGCAATCATTAAAAGATGCTTTTAGGAATGCTTACGGTGTATTTGTGGTTACCAACTTTTGGGAAGGCGCAAACGAAATTGTACAAGGTAATAACGCCATTGAAGCGGCAAAAGCAACGGGAGTGCAACATTTTATTTGGTCAACACTTCCAGATGTTGAAATCATAAGCAAAGGAGCATTTGAAGTCCCACATTTTACAGGTAAAGCTAAGGTGGATGATTTGGTGAAAAGCGCAGAATTTAAATATTCAACATTTGTTCAACCACCATTTTATTATCAAAATTTTGTTGGAATGCTGGGGCCACAGCCAAAGCAAGATGGCACAACCGGGTGGACATTGCCAATAGACCCAGCAAAAAAAGCGATTCATATGTCCGACATTAATGACCTGGGAAAAGTAGTTGTAGGTGCATTTTTGCAGCCCGAAAAAGTTGGAGACGGCAGTTACCTTTCCCTGGCAACAGATTTGTATAGTTTTAACGATATTATTGAAGCATATAACGCCAATGGCAAACAGTACAGCTTTTCACAAGTGCCGGTTGAAATGTTTTCAACTTTTTTTGAAGGAGCAAAAGAACTTGCTGAGATGTTTGGGTATTTTGAAAAATACACATACATGGGACCTGGTTCAGAGTCGCAGATTGAATTGGCAAAAGAAATTGCTACTGGCAAATTTGTATCGCTGCAAAAATGGATAAGTATACCCAGCTAAAAAAATTAACAGGTATGAAAAAGCAAACCAGTTTTTCAACAAAAGGAAACAGAGCCGACATAGGATCAATCACCCATAAACGAATGTTGCACAAAAAAGCCTGTTTGTAATGAACAACCAATCGGAAACAGCTACTACTTACCGTAATTTTATGCAGGAGGATATAGTGAAATAAATCTAACAACACAAAACTAAAATCGGAGAAATGATAGTATTAGCATTCGCAGGCAGTAACAGTTTTGCTTCTATCAACAAACAGGGCCGCTTCTCCACATTAAAAAAATTGCTCAATGGTTTGCAGAAAACAAGTAAGTAACCGGATTCCGTCGTTATGTTCCAGGTTGGGACATATTGCGCAACGATGGTGTTATGAAAATCAAATGCCGGGTCCAAAAATACGGCCAGGTAAAAATATCACCTAAACTGAATCGCCTTTACGGGCTGTATCTTTTTCACCAACATGGTAGGAATGATTAATGTGGCAAAACAAATTGCTAAAGTAATCACATCTACCAGCAGCACCTGCCACCAAACCACCTGTGCATGTGCGGCACGCATGTAGTAAGCTTCTTCATCTAATTTTATAAAGCCGGTTTTCTCCTGCAGCCAGCAAATACCGAGGCCAAGGATGGTGCCCAACAGGATACCTGAGATGGCGATGAGTGCTGTATTGTATAAGAATATTTTTTGTACTATCCAATCGCTGGCGCCAATCGCTTTTAGTATGCCCGTCATCCGGGTTCTTTCCAGTACGATGATGAGCAGGCAGGTTACGAGGTTTACAACAGCTACTACCATCATGATGCCAATCAATATCAGTTTGATATCGTTCTGTAATCCCAGCCAGTCAAAAATATTGGGATAAATTTCCTTTATGGTCTTGCTGTTCCAGCCTTGCGGTGTTTCCTCTTTTATCAACTGAGCGATCGTATCTAATTGGGTATAATCTTTCAGGAATATTTCGTAACCGCCAATCTGGTCCGGCTGCCAGTCGTTCATACGTCTGATAAGGTTTATATCGCAAATGCCAAACTGCTTATCGTATTCTTCAATGGAGGTTTTAAAAGTGCCTGCTATTTTAAGTTTCCTTGGCCGTCTGGTGCCATCCTGCTGTATAAAAAAGGAGAGTAGGGTGTCATTCACTTGTACGTTCAACTGGTTGGCGATATAATCCGAAATATTGATTTCCTTACTGTAACCACTATCCGCAAACGACACCCACTTGCCTTGTGTTAAAAAAGGATTGAGCCTGCTATAGTCAAATGATGAGTCAATGCCTTTAACCAGGATACTTTCGATGTCGGTGCCATACGTAAGAATCACCGATTTGGTGGCATACCGTTCCACTGATTTTACGTTCGGTATTTGCCGGATGATATTTTCAACCGTATCATTTTTTGTAATGGGATACTCTTCTGCAATGCTTACCCTGTTTTCAATATCCTGCTGTACACGGATATGCCCCCAAAAACTAAATACCTTATTACTGATTACCTGTTGAAAACCATTTACAAAACTTAACGCCACAATCATCACCGCCACGCTGATGGCCGTGGCTCCAATGGCCAGCCTGATGATAAAACGGGAAAAAGTATTTTGCCGGTTAAAGGCTATTCTGTTTGCAATAAATGCGGAAATATTCAATCGGCATAATTTTAGTATCTTTCAAAAGTAAATATTTTCAACGCTACATGCATCTTTTTAAATCATTCTCTCTTGCCACGGTTTCATTATTGTTTACATTTTTGTTGCAGGCGCAAAAAAATCCGGAGGCCATTTTTAAATCAAATATAAAGGCGGTACGCTTTCATATATATGGCGATCAGCAGGCATTGCCCGTTTACAAACTCAACAGTGGCGACCGTTTAGAGCTTCATTTTGATGATTTGGATGCCAATGTAAAAAGCTATTATTACACTTACCAGTTATGCGATTACAACTGGAACCCTGTTAGGCTAAGCCAGTTTGATTACATAAAAGGGTTTACCCAGCAGCGGATTACCAGCTACCGTTTTTCTTCCATTGCCTATACCCGTTACACACACTACCAGGTAATATTGCCCGAGGCCAACTCTCTTCCTGTAAAAAGCGGAAATTATTTGTTAAAAGTTTATTTGGATGGCGATACCACTAAACTGGCATTTACACGAGCCTTGCTGGTACTTGATCCAAAGTCTTCCGTAATGGCTCAGTTTATTCAGCCATTTACTCCGCAGTTTTTTAAAACGCACCAGCGTTTGAAATTTACCGTAAATCTTGAAGGCCTGAATGCTTTCAATGCCAATCAGCAGGTAAAAGTATTGGTGTTGCAAAATAACCGCTGGGATAATGCGCAGGGCAATGTGCCGCCCACCTTTACAAGAGGGAATTCGCTGGAGTACAATACAGAAAATAATTTTGTATTTCCCGGGGGGAAAGAATGGCGCTGGCTCGATCTCAGAAGTTTTCGTTTGCAAAGCGAAAGGGTGGAAAAGGCAGATTATACAAAGAACGCCACTAAGATTTTTGTGAAGCCGGATATAGACCGTACCAGCCAGCGCTATGTATATTACCAGGACCTGAATGGACTATACCAGGTTACAACTTATGAAACCATTAATCCATATTGGCAGGGCGATTTTGCAACAGTGCAGTTTAGTTATGTAACGCCCACGCAGGCACCATATCCGGATAAGGATCTGTACCTGTTTGGACAGTTGACCGATTACAGAATAAATGAGGCCACCAAAATGCAGTTCAACCCCGAAAAAGGGATGTATGAAGGAACACAGTTTTTAAAGCAGGGATACTACAGTTACGGTTACATGCTGTTGGATAAAAATGATCCTAAGCAGAGATCGGAACCGGAGGGTAATTATTGGGAAACAGAAAACAACTATACTATTTTGGTTTATTACAAATCGTTCACTGATCAGGCAGACCAGTTGATTGGCATTGGTAAAATGAGTACGAGAACGGACCGGCCGGGATTAAGTTTTTAATGTAGGATGGCTGATTTTTTGATGGCTGATTTGTGTGGTTCCTCGTGAATGTATAAACGAAACAGAATAATGAGTGATGCTTATTTTTGTTTTGAACCAGTTATTGGAAGATTAATCAGGCCGGGTGGCTGCTTGTTTAGGGTGGCGGACACTA
The DNA here is from genome assembly GCA_031424955.1 of Ferruginibacter sp. GTDB lineage: Bacteria > Bacteroidota > Bacteroidia > Chitinophagales > Chitinophagaceae > Ferruginibacter. The sequence goes on from JANPIJ010000297.1 coordinate 62,089, forward strand.
CGCTTGAACATTTGAAATTTTGCCAGTCTTTACCTGCGTAGTTTGTATTTACACAATCACTATAATTTTATAGTAAAACAAAAAAATAAATTTTATTTGATTGTTTTAAATTGACTGCCATATATTTGCACCGGCAAGTCTTATACGGCCAGCTCCTGTTGAACTCCCCCAGGACCGGAAGGTAGCAAGGGTAAATGGTTGAGCGGTGCGATGTAAGTAACTTGCCATTTTTATGTCCTTTATTTTCTGTTTTCAAGGCTTGTACGAACCAGGTTATTATTGCTTCCTTTTCTTTTTGACCGCTGGTTATTTTTCATTTCATTCATGATTTCATCTGCAGTCTTCAACTTCTCATTGTCCGGCTTTTTCTTAATGTAAATATCAAATTCTTTAAACAGGGCCGGGTTCTTTTTTAGCACGACCCTGATACTTACTTTTTCTTCTTTAATATTATTGTCAATCCATAAAGAGTTTCCGCTAAATTCACCTGTTGAAGCTTTAAAAACGAGGTCTGTGCTGTCCAGGGGCAAATAATTACCATTTGATAAAAGCCCGTCAATATTAATGTAATTGAAAGTTCCTTTTTTTAAACTGTCTGTATATAGATGTACGTAGATGCTATCAATCTTTTGGGAACTGGCTTTAAATACAATTGAAGAAGATACCAGGAGAAGAAGTATAAATTTTTTCAAGCTATTTGTTTTACGGAAGGATTGAAAATATTGTGCCAAATCAACCCATTAACAGATTATGAACTGTTAAATGGCTGATACCTGTAATGTATGCATTTTTAGCTAAAATAAAATCACAATACTGCGCTCTTTATTACCATCATTTTTTCTCTCGTCATTTCATTCATGGTGTAAGGAATGCCACCCATACCAAGGCCTGAAGCATCTCTTCCGCCAAAAGGCATCCAGTCTACCCGAAAGGCGGTATGGTCATTTACCATAACGGCGGTAGCGTTTAATTTTTTTACACATTCGAGCACCACATCTAAATTTTTTGTAAAAACAGCAGCCTGGAAATGCAGGTTTAAACTATTGGCTGCTTTAATAGCTTCCGCTCTGTTGCTGTAGGCATAAATACAAACCACGGGACCAAATATTTCATGCGTACTTACCCGAACATCTGCAGGAGGATTTAACAGTACGGTTGGTTCATAACAGGTATCAGATATACGTTTACCGCCACATAATAAAATTGCACCTTTTTTAATTGCTTCGTTTACCCACTCTTCCACACGATCTGTTTCGGCAGGTTTTATCAGTGGCCCTACTTCCGTATTTTTATCAAGCGGATCACCTACAACTAATTTTTTTGCAAGGGCAGCTAACTGGTGGGCTACGAAATCGCAAATAGCCTCATGAATAAATACCCGTTGCACGGACACGCATACCTGTCCGGCATGATAGAAACCGCCTTTTAACAGTGCGGGTAACAGTTCTTCAAAATCCGCATCTTTTTCAACTATCACCGGGGCGGCGCCACCATGTTCCAATGCACAGCGTGTACCTGGTGCCAGTTTCGATCTTAAATTCCAGCCTACGTTTGCCGAGCCAATAAATGAAAGATAATTGATCCGCTCATCAGCCACCAGTTGTTCTGCAATTTCGCTTTTACACACAATCACCTGGCACCAACCTTCGGGTAAACCAGCTTCTTCCAAAATACGGGCAAAGTTTAGACAGGAGAGGGGTGTACTGGAAGCGGGCTTGATAATAACCGGGCATCCCGCAGCAATTGCAGTAATGGTTTGATGGATTACCAGGTTTAACGGATGATTGAAAGCACAGATCGCAAATACCACGCCGATGGGTTCCCTGGTTGTAAAAGCAATCCTGTTTTCGGAGGCTTTATTAATCCCCATCGGGATTTGCCCGCCTTTTAATTGAGGGATATGTTCTGCCGCCATTTGAACGCTGTTGATCGCTCTTAGCACTTCTACTTTTGAATCTGTATAGGGTTTACCACCTTCCTCAGCAGCCATATTCGTAAATGCTTCTACCCTGGTATTCATGATAGCAACTACTTTAGCCAATATCTCAATGCGTTGCCATGCGGGCAACCAGTTATCCTGGTCACTAAACAGGGTATACGCTTTTGCAAGGGCTGCCTCAGCTTCCGCCTCGCCCTGAACAGGAATTTCTTTTATCAGATGCTGATCGTATGGAGAGCGGACTTGTAACATGCTTTTATTTAATTGATAATTGATTAATGGAAAATTGATAATAAACTGTATTTATCACTCATATCTTTTGTTCCTACTAAGGGTATTCTTTTAAGACTCGCGAAATTAATGTTACCAAACCCAATGCCGGAATATGAACGCTCTTCAAAAAATTCAAAAAGAGCTATGAATCTAAGTTCCTCCGCTGCGGCTGAAACAGGGGGCTGTCTGTAAAATGTTCTTTATGCTTTGGACTGGCAAATTTTTCTGCGTTATATATTGCCGAATTACCTTTTGGAATAGACAGAGAGGTCCATTTGTTATCGCAAACCATTTTTGCGATGAATACAATCTGGCCGATATGATAAGGATAATGTGCCAACTGCCTGTTGATGGCTTCCATTACACTATGCCCCATATTGCGGATATAAATTTCTTTCTCCAGGTCTGTCGTTGTTAAAGGTTGTATTGCTTCGAACAGGCATTTCCATCCTTCGTTCCACCTGGCCATCAGGTCTTCCCTGGTTTTTATATCATTGTCAAATTCGGCATCCCTGTTGCGCCATTCCTTTTCGCCATCGCTCGTCAAAAAATCCGTCCAGCGGGATAGCATATTTCCCCAAAGATGCTTAACAATGGTAGCGATGCTGTTACTCTCGGGGTTGTACTGCCAGAAAAGCTTTTCTTCCGGCACCTGCTCAATAGCTTTATCGCCCAAAATTTTGTAATAAGCAAATTGCTTTTTTACACTGTCTAAATAATCGTTTGTCATTGGTAGAGGCCTTTGTTGCAAGACCTGTACTAAGGTAAAAAATTATTGCCGGATGGAAACAGGATTAAAATTATCATTCACCTAACCCATGAATTGCAGCCTTCAGTTTTTTTATCCGGTTTCCCCAAATGCGTGATAAAAGGAATATTTGTACAGGAATAATCAATAAAATGCCCGCTAATAAAAAATATTTATTGGTTGTGAAATGAACAGTTGCGATAAAAAATATCAATACACAAACGATGGTAAATACTCTTGATACAACCGATACCATCGCATAAAGTTTGATCTTTGATAAATAGTTGGCAAGCGATTGTTTAAGATTTGTTCCCTTTACCAAATTCTTTGCAGACAGGTATCCCATTACACTATGTATCAACAATAGTAAAACAGCCGCTACCAGTAATGCATTTACGTAAAACGGCTTGCGGTCCCCGTCAAAAATATCGTAATAAACAAACAGGAAAAAACTCCAGGTGGTGATTTCAATGATCATTTGCAGCCTGATCCCTTTTAATACCGGATGCCTGTTTTCGCTCAGCATTTTTTTCAACGCCGCTGAATTTTTGTTTTCGCCGCCCATATCCTGCCAGGCTGACTTTAGAGTATCGAGTTCCATAATTTAATTGTTTAAAAGATTTTGAATTTTTGTTTTTATCCTGTTCAATTTTACTCCTACATAATTTTCGCTGATGCCGGTTATGGCTGATACTTCAGCATAGCTCATATCTTCGAGGTAAAGGGCAATAATGGCTTTTTCCACATCATCTAATTTTTTAAGTACTTCCAACAGTTTTTCCTGCTTTAATGCGTCCTGCTCGTTGGGTAGTTCTTCAGCATAATCGGGCAAAATATCGGTGTATGCAATTTCCGGTTTCTTTTTGCGAAAACTTGCCAGGGCAGTATTCAAAGCGATGCGGTACATCCACGAAGTGATTTTTGATTTGCCTTCAAAGGATGGAAAAGATTGCCAAAGCTGGAAGATGATCTCCTGGAATAAATCTTCCCTGTCTTCTCTTGTATCGCGGTAGAGACTGCAAATCTTATGTATAATCCCCTGGTGTTGATCAACAAGGGTTAAAAATTGTTTTTCACTCATGGCTACTGTATAACGCTTGTTCAATTTTACCAGGTTCTTTGATAGTACCATTTGCATCATACTGCTGATGGAGGATAACCGGGGATATTAAAAAAATAAGTGGTGACGGAAAATAAATATGCTGGCTTGAATTACCAGTATGATATTGTATTTCCGGGCCATTTGATTGATCACCGGGATATTCAATAGAAAGTACCGGTGTAATACGATACGCTTCCATGCCAACAGTGAAGATCATTAAAGTGAATAAGAGTATTTTATCAATCTGCATATTTAATCATTTTATAGTTAGTTGATTAAACAGGTAAAAACTTACAGACTGCAAAAAAATAGTTTATGTTTCGCTACGCTTTTAAAGTAAAAGAAAATAGTGCCGGCATCGCTTTTCCCGTTCTTTCATTTTCTTCAACTATTGGTTTTAAATATTAAACTGTGTTATTTGTTTTTCATACTGGAGCCAAATATACTCCATTAACAGTGCTGGCGGTAGCCTGATGGTGTATTAAATATAATCACCAGGAGAAGTGCCTTAGGGCAATGTCATTGTGTTAAGCCATCCATTTGATTTGCACCGCTCCTTTAGGGCTGTGATAAAGTGAAATTATTCTCTTGCCGGCTTTAGCCAAATAACGATTTCGGCTAAAGCCGTATTTATTTTATCTGTTTTTTTCCACGCCCTGAAGGACGTGGCAATTGAAATCCTTAACTAAATGACATTGGCATTAGTGTTGCCAATCTTATAGAAGCGAGGGCAAAAACTACAGTTGGTTAATAAAAGGCTGGCAACCCGATTACCAGTTTGAAATGTTCCTTGCGTGTGCAGCTAATGAGGTATGGTTATAAAAAATTCATACCGTATCTTTATTTTATGGAACATCAAGTAACTAAAAAACTATTTTTTGAAGAAACTGACCTGGTGGCGGAAGATATGGGAGGGGGTGTGAGCAGGCAAATTATTGCTTATGACGAAAAGCTGATGCTGGTAAAAGTAACTTTTGATAAAGGTTCAATTGGTGCGCTGCATAAGCATTATCATACACAGATAAGTTATATCGAAAAGGGAGTTTTTGAAGTAACGATTAATGAGGAGAAAAAACTGCTGGCAGCAGGAAGTTCATTTTATGTACCGCCCAATGCATTACATGGTGTACTGTGTTTGGAGCCCGGTGTGTTGATAGATATGTTTTCACCCATGCGGGAAGACTTTATACAGCAATGAAATAAGACTGAAGGCGTTGATTAATTTAATTGCTTCCACCATTCTTCGAAGCTATTAAGCGATTTAAGATTGACTGTTTCACCTATCATGGGAGTTACCAACGCCTGGTTATTTATTTTTCCAAATTCCGAAACCTGTAGTATCGGATCGTCCCATGCGTGATTGCCCAATGAAAACTTACCCCAATGAACCGGCATCAGGTGCTTTGCCTTTAGGTCATTGGAAGCCTGGATTACCTCATCAGGCATCATGTGAATATATTTCCAGCTTTTATCATACTGGCCACATTCCAGTATAGCAAGGTCAAAAGGGCCATACTGATTTCCAATAGCTGCAAAATGTACATCGTACCCGCTATCGCCACCAATGAATATCTTCATGGACGGAGTGGTTAATACAAATGAAATCCAAAGGGCTGTGTTCCGCTTAAAGGTGCGCCCGGAAAAATGTCTTGCAGGGGTAATATTTACAATAAACCCATCCTCCAATATTATTCTATCACCCCAATCTTTTTCAACTACCTGGTGGCTGCTAAAACCCCAGTGTTCAAAGTGCTGGCCTGTACCCAGGCCACAGAGGATTTTTTTTATACCCGGCTTTAATTGCATGATCGTAGCGTAATCCAGGTGGTCCCAATGATCATGTGAAATAAAGAGGTAATCAATTTCCGGTATATCGGCAGCGGTATAAATGTCACTACCTTTAAAACTGTTGGTAGTACCTCGTATCGGGCTGGCTGAGCCACTCAATACCGGATCAACCAAAATTTTCTTCCCATCAATCTGCATGAAATAGGAGGAATGCCCAAACCATACCAGGATATCCTCCCCGGGATCTAAATTTAAAAGGTCTGCTTTTTTTGAGGGCAAAATATCAGCGGGCTTGCTCCGTTTGCTTTTATAAAATATAAATTCTTTTAGTACGGCATAATAACTCACTCCTTCTGTAAGATCAGGCGTATCGCTTTGGTTTTGAAACCGGCCATCTTTATAGTTCGGTGATTTCTTTAATAATTCCAGTCTATCACCGGCGGGTACTTTGCCAAACATAGATTGCTGCATAAAAACATATACCGCTACTACAACAATGATCAATAAAATGATGAACAACATGATGATTCGTTTTTACGCTTTCTATATCCAATGAGATACTTTTTCTCTTAAATGGCCTCTTTTTGATTGCAATAAAGATATGCAATGGTAATACCCATAAGGCCGTGAAATGCTAAAGAATTCTTAATTTTTTTAATCTCAATGTTTAAACGTGCAAATATGCCTTAAAGTATTATTTTTACCCGCATAAAACAATCAACAAAATATGGATGCAGCAAAGCGAAAAAGGAATCCCTGGTTCAAAAAAATCCTTTATAGCATTATTATAATTGCCCTTTTAGGTGCCGGTGCTATCTGGTACATTTTTAGTGAAAAGTTTTCGGACACCAGCGAAATGAAAGCAGATTTTACCGTAAATGCGTTGGATTTGATTGATGAGTTTGAAAAAAACGACAGCTTAGCCAATAAAAAGTATGCTGAAAAAATGATCGTAGTAAATGGCATGGTTTCTGAAGTAGAGGCGGCTGATACAACCGTCAATTTGAAAATGATAGATACTACTTCCGGCAATTATATTATTTTCGCTTTTCAGCAGCAACACCGGGAAGATGCAAAAAAAATAAAGGAGGGAGACCAGGTGTCAATTAAAGGGAGTTGCAGCGGAGGTGCTTACAGCAAAATACTGGAAACAGAATTTATTACTTTCAAAAGATGTGCACTCAATAAATAAAAAATAAAACAACTACAAAATGAAAAAAACAATTCTGTTCATTGCTTTGGTAGCAGCAACCGGTTCTATGTTTGCCCAAAAAAAAACGACCACGTCGGCAACCGTTAATTTTGATGCTACCACCAGCCTTGATCAATTACCAAAGGCCGAGAACAAAACGGTGATCGCTGCTATTGATCCAAAAAAGGGTACCGTAGCATTTGAAGTACTTATGAAAAATTTCACCTTTGGTAACCCGAGGATCCAGGAGCATTTCAATGGACCAAAATGGCTGGATAGTGAAAAGTTTCCTACCGCTACTTTTGCAGGAACGATCACTAATCTTTCTGCTGTTGATTTTAAGAAAGATGGTGCTTACAATGCAGAAGTGGCGGGTGATTTAACCATTCATGGTGTTACCAAGCCTGTAAAAACATCCGGTAAAATAGTGGTAGCTGGTAAAGCGGTTTCTGTAAATGCTGATTTCTCCATTAAATTGGAAGATTATGGTGTTGAAGGCCCACAAATAGCGGCAGGTAAAATTGCTAAAGAACCAAAGATTACAGTAGCCGCCGAAATGCAATAACCATCCTGGATAACCCTTGATGAATGATGTATTCAGGAGTTGAGTTTTTATTGTTCGTTTACAACTCAAAATATGTTAAAAAGCTTTTGTCATTTACAGACAAAAGCTTTTTTATTTTGTTTTCATTCAAAACGTTTCCTGTAAAGATTTTTCAAGAAATGAGGATAGATTGGTTCCAATGATCTGGTTCCAGCCCATACCAAATTTTTCTTATCCAGGTCGGGATTGTCAGCAGGAAAGGTTTCCAGTCCGCAATGAGTCAGCTTTAGCCTCGTATTATCCCCTTCATCAAACAACTCAAACGTTACAAACGACTCGCCGGGATATCCATCACAACGCCAGCTATACTTCAGCTTTTTACCTGGTATCAATTCGGTTATTTTGCAAAGATGGAAGTAACTTTTTTTATCATCCGTTTCACCATAAAATTGAAATTCCAATCCCAGTTCGGGCTTAAAATTTTCAATGTCAAAATACCATTGTTTCATCTTGTTTTTGTCAGTTAATGCCTGCCATACTTTATCTGCAGGTGCATGGAAACTGCGTTCCAATACGATCGGTGCCTGGTTCATAATGTATATTTTTATTGGTTAAGATTTATTCCCTTTCTGTTTTTGTTCTTTTGCCAGGAAATTTTCCAGTGCACTGAGCTTCTTTGACCAGAATGCCTGGTATTGTTCAACCCAGTCTGCCACTTCCTTCAATTTCTCAAAGTCTGGCTGGCAATACCTTTCACGGCCCTGTTGTTTGATGATGATCAACCCGCATTCTGTTAATATCCGGATATGTTTGGATATTGCCGGCCTGCTGATATCAATATTTTCAGCCACCGAATTCAGGTTTAGTGGCTCCTTTGCGATGAGATCAATAATGGATCTTCGCACCGGATCGGTAATTGCCTGGAAAACATCTCTTCGCATATGCTGAATTTTATTGAGTAACCATTTGGTTACATATTTATAAGAAACCGTTTGGTTACGCAAATATTTTTCCTGTTTTTTTGTCAGGGTTATCATTCCTGCCCGGAACAGGTTGTTACAGGCCCCCGATGGTTCAATAAAACATCCAACTTGGTTTTAATTCTGATATATTTTTGTACCATGAACAGCGAAACAGGAAAATGGGTCATTCTTATTGGTATGCTCATTGTGTTGACTGGAGTTATTATTTATTTCTTTCATGATAAACTGCACTGGATTGGCCGTTTACCCGGAGATATCAGCATTGAAAAGAAGAATTTCCGCTTCTATTTTCCGGTGGTTACTATGATTCTGTTAAGCGTATTGGTAACCATCATTGTCAACATGATTAAAAAGTATTTTCAATAACTGACTGATGGATTTGAACCAAATTTTTGAGGATGCCGGCATTGTTATTAACAGTTACAAACCCGTTCACGGGGGTGATATCAACAAAGCGTATTGCTTACAATCTAACGGTATCCAATACTTTCTGAAAGTAAATAATGCAGACCAGTATCCGCTAATGTTTGAAAAGGAAATGAATGGTTTAAACGCATTGCGTGAACATTCGTTAATTACAATACCCAATGTGATTAAATGTGGCAAAGTTAAAACCCGTCAATACCTGTTGCTGGAGTGGATTGAAAAAGGGCAGCCCGCAAAAGATTGCTGGTTAAATTTTGGTAGCCGGTTGGCAATGCTGCATAAACAACCACGGCCTTTTTTTGGGTTCACCGAAGACAATTTTATCGGAAGCCTGGTGCAATATAATACTCCACATTCCTCATGGCATTCATTTTATATAGAATGCAGGGTAATGCCGCTGGTGAAAATGCTGGTTGATGCGGGTAGTTTCTCCAAAGAGGATGCAAGGAATACCGAATTGTTTTGTAAAAGAATACAAACACTCTTTCCACCAGAACCTCCGGCGTTGCTGCACGGCGATTTATGGAGTGGAAATTTTATGGTAGCAAACAGGGGAGCAGTGACTATTTTTGACCCGGCTGTTTACTACGGACATAGAGAAATGGATATTGGCATGACCCGATTATTTGGCGGATTTGACCGCACATTTTATGAGGCTTATAATGAAACCTATCCGCTGGAAAAAGGCTGGCAGCAGCGGCTTCCGTTAACGCAACTCTATCCACTACTGGTTCATGCCGTTTTATTTGGAGGGCATTATATAAGCAATGTAAAAGGAATAATTCATCAATTCTCTCAATAACGGGTGGGATACAGTTCTTTAAACATAATTAAAAAATCAAAAAAACAGAAAAGCCGGTGATATAAATTTCACCGGCTTTTGGTTATTGGGTTTCCTAATTTGCCTTAATCACTTCATACCATATCTCACCGTTTTCCTGCACTACCGGTTTGTATTGAGCACCATCCACTACATAGTAAGTTTCGCCTTCTGCAATAAGGGTTTCATAACCATCCGGGATACTCTCCACAATGGCCCCTACAGGCGGTGATACAACGGTATAATTATTATTCTGGTAATCATAGTAAGTGCCGTTGTAATAATAATATGGATATTCGTTCACGTAAATTCTACGGTACCCCTTAGGCAATACATTGATATAAATACCAATTGGCGGAGCTACTACCCTAAATATATTGTTATATGGACGATAGTAAATTCCATCATAATACCGGTATCCAAAACCACCAAAGTTTATACTGACATAGGAGGAAGGAAGCGTATTGAATATACTGTTGCGCCTGGGTGCGTACGCATATCGCCAGTTGGGATTGTAAGCATTATAAACCGGCCTCCTGTAGTTACCATAGTTATTATAACCACGATTTCCATTGTTGTAATTATATCGCTGACTATTGAAAGCGTTGCGATGTCCGTTATGGTAGTATCCAGGGCGGTTGTAACTGCCGGCTCCCTGGCGGTTGTAGTTATTACCCGGGCGATTGTAAACATTACCCGGCCAGTTGTTGCTGTTGTTATTCACCCCCGGGTTATTGCGATCCCGGTTGATGTTATTAATGCTACCCGGATTACGATCCAAATTTCCCCGGTTAGAATAGTCACGGTTTGGCTGGCTCTGCGGGTTGCGGTTATTTATACCCGGTTGATTTCGCTGTCCCCGGTCAATGTCATTCCGGTTGTTATAGGTACGGCCAATTGCTTCCGATCTGTTTCTCGTTTCACCACCAGGCATTTGCTGCCTTGTTGACTGATCTCTACCCGTACCTTGCCTTGTGTTAGCGTCACCGTGGTTACTGTCTCTTCTTCCACCACCAACCCGATCTCCCTGTGCCAGTACATCAAATCCATAAAAAGACGACAAAAACAGCATTGCTATCGCCAGCCTTTTAGCATTTGTTTTAAAAGTGGATGTAAATATTCCGATGTAAGTTTTCATGTATTTCTTTTTAATGGTGAAAGTAAAATGTTTTCAATGAGTTGTACTATTATCAGACGATTTATTAATACAATAATCTCACCTATATTATCATCTTCACATAAGTATAACATTATTTTGTAACAGGTGTCGATAAGCGGATTTATCGCAGTAGGAATAATGGCAAATGTGGGGTAAAAGGATAAGGTGAAAATACATTCAGAGATAATAGCGATGATTTTTTTTACGCCTCGCTTAATCATACATTTGCAAAAGGTTTTATAAAAATCAGATTGGCTAACATTTCAGATTGGTTATTCTAAAATTTCCCGATATGTTTGCAACAATTTTTACCAGCATTTGTAACAGCATGGTTAAAAAATGGGTGTTTGGACCATTTTGGCGGCAACTCTCTTTGAAAGTTTTAAATTAATCAATTGAATATGGAAGACCATGTTATGCAAAATGTTTTTGCAAATCCCGTAAAAAGAATACTTCGGGTCATAAAGCTGGAGAAAAATGAAATATCATCCCTTTATTTTTATGCCATTCTTAATGGATTAATTCAACTTTCGTTACCTCTTGGCATTCAATCCATCATCAGTTTTGTTTTGGGTGGTTCCATCACCACATCCCTCGTAGTATTAATTTTCCTGGTTGTTTTCGGGGTATTTCTAAATGGCATGTTACAGGTGAACCAGATGCGGTTGATTGAAAAAGTAGAACAAAAATTATTTGTCCGTTACTCATTCGAATTTGCGGAACGCATCCCCCGGTTAAATTTACAGGCAGTTGACGGTTATTATTTACCCGAACTCGTTAACAGATTTTTTGATACCGTTTCTCTTCAAAAAGGTATTTCGAAATTATTATTAGATATACCGGCGGCAACTATCCAGATTGTTTTTGGTTTAATATTGCTTTCATTTTATCATCCCATATTCATTTTTTTTGGATTATTCCTGATGCTGATAATATCGGTTATACTCCGGCTTACCAGCGCACGGGGTATGGAATCAAGTTTAAAGGAGAGTGACTACAAGTATGCGGTATCAGGCTGGTTACAGGAAATGGCTAGGGTAGTAAAATCGCTGAAATTTTCTAAACAAACTACTTTAAACATTGAAAGGACTGATGAGTTGGTCAGCGGGTATTTACAATCAAGAACTACTCATTTCAAGGTGTTGCTTTTTCAATACTGGACCCTCGTGGGTTTTAAGGTGCTCATTACGGCGGCCATGTTGATCGTTGGCAGTGTCCTGTTAGTAAATCAGCAATTAAATATCGGGCAGTTTATTGCAGCCGAAATCGTAATACTGATGGTCATTTCTTCTGTTGAAAAATTAATTGTTAACCTCGACAAAGTGTACGATGTGCTAACATCCGTTGAAAAACTTGGTAAGGTTACCGATAAGCCGCTGGAAGAGGATGGAAACATATTGCTGCCACAGGAGCAGGAAGGGTTATCCGTCAACATGAACCATGTAAATTTTAATTATACCAACGAAAACGGGCTTACCAGGAATGTGCTTACAGACATTAACCTGTCTATCCAAAAAAATGAAAAAGTATGTATTATGGGCAGGGGAGGAAGTGGTAAATCCACCCTGCTGCGTTTACTTACCGGTGCCTACAAAAATTTTGATGGCAGTTTGCTCATCAATGATATGCCCGTTACTAATTATAAACTTCAATCGCTTCGTTCTCAAACCGGCATATTATTTAGTCAGCAGGATATTTTTGAGGGAACGCTATTAGAAAACATATCCATGGGATGGCCTGATATTACTGGTCAGCATATATTAGAAGTGGCAGAAAAAATCGGGCTGAAGAAGTATATTGCTGAACTGCCGGCTGGTTTTAACACCCACCTGTATCCGGCTGGTAAAAAGATGCCCCAAAAGATCATTCAAAAGATATTATTGCTGCGGGCATTGATCAACCATCCAAGACTGGTAATGCTCGAAGAACCCTTTAACGGGATTGAAGAAGAGATAAAGCAACAAATCATAGATTACCTGTTATACCAAACTCCACATCAAACGATGTTGATCATTAGTAACGATTATTCATTTGCATCAAAGTGCGATAAGGTAATTTATTTACTGGATGGGCATATAAAGGCCATGGGGCCCTGGGATTTGGTGCAACCATTAATAAAAAGTTAGCATCATGAACTATATAGAATGTAAAATAGAAGAACATACTGATCAGCAAAATGGCATCAGGGCTTTTTCAAACATCTACCGCATCCACAAAAAGAGTAAGGTAAGGTATTGGTTGCTGGGGATATTGGTGGGGCTTCTTTTATTGCTTTTTATTCCATGGACGCAGAATATACGTGCAACCGGTGCATTAACCACTTTAAGGCAGGAGCAAAGGCCACAGCAGCTAAATACTATTATTCCGGGTAAAGTAGCAAAGTGGCATGTAAAAGAAGGCGATTATGTAAAGGCCGGAGATACAATCATGCAATTGTCGGAAATAAAGGATGACTACCTGGATCCATCTTTATTAGCCAGAACAAAAGAACAATTAACCGCCAAGGAAATGAGCGTAGAAGGCTACAAAAACAAAGTGGGAACTGCCGAAAACCAGATCAGTGCATTAACATTGGGAAGGGAATATAAAATATCCCAGTTAGAAAATAAACTTCGGCAGCAACGAATGAAGGTACAAAGCGACAGTATGGAAATGCTGGCAGCCAATAATGATTATATAATTGCCACAAAGCAATTTCAACGCCAGAAAAACATGTTTGATAGCGGCCTGGTTTCCTTAACACAATTAGAGCAACGCAATATGAGTTATCAGAATGCGGTTGCAAAGAAAACCAGCGCTGAAATTAAGTTTATGAATGCCAAACAGGAACTGGGCATTTTGCAGTTGGAGATGAATGGTGCTAACCAGGACTACAACGAAAAAATATCAAAGGCTTCGGGTGATAAGTATCAATCCATTTCGCAAATCGCCACCGGACAGGGCGAAATTTCCAAACTGCAAAACCAATACATGAATTACGATATCCGCAGCCGGTTGTATTTTATTACGGCACCCCAAAGCGGGCAGATTGTAAAAGCTAAAAAAGCAGGTATTGGTGAAATTGTTAAAGATGGAGAAATGATTGTGGAGATTGTACCGGATAATATTCAATATGCGGTGGAACTATATGTAAGACCGGTTGATTTACCCCTGTTGCAGATTGGACAGAGGATTCGGTTTATGTTTGATGGATTTCCCGCGGTAGTATTTAGCGGATGGCCACAGGCCAGCTATGGAACTTTTGGGGGCAAAGTGGCAGCTATAGAAAGTTCGGTAAGCACCAACGGTAAGTTCAGGGTATTGGTAGCCGAAGATCGGGACGAAAAAAAATGGCCGGTACAATTAAGAATGGGTACTGGTGCGCAGGGAATGGCTTTGTTAAAAGATGTGCCAATCTGGTATGAGCTATGGCGAAATATCAATGGGTTCCCACCGGATTTTTATAAAATAAATAAGCAGGAAACAGAAAAAGAAAAAAAATAAAATCAGCTTAACCGGTATATGATGAAAGAAATCGGCAAAATAATATTTCTGTTATTATCTCCTTTTATTGCAGCGGCACAAAATGCATTGAATGATTCGGCTACTTTAACTGCAGAAGAATTCATCAATATTGTAAATAAATTTCACCCGGTTGTAAAACTGGCGAATATTAATATTGCTAAAGCCACTGCCGCAGTTATAGTGGCAAGGGGAGGCTTTGATCCGCTCGCTTATTTGAATACAGACCAGAAAACATTTGACGGAAAAAATTATTACCGGCACACCAATCCTGAATTGAAGATACCCACCTGGTATGGCATAGAATTAAAGGCAGGCCTGGAGAATAATGCGGGACAGTATTTAAACAGCGAAACCACAACGGGTAAAACGAGTTATATCGGCATATCTGTTCCGTTAGCCAAAAACCTGCTGATGGATAACAGAAGAGCTGTTTTACTACAGGCAAAACTGTTCAGGCAGCAGAGTGAAAGTGAGAAAATGAATACGGTCAACGACCTGTTGAATGAAGCATGGGAGAGCTACTGGAATTGGGTGAAGGAATACCAGTTGTATCAAATATTGACAGAAACTGTTACCATCAATGAAGCCCGTTTTGAATTGGTAAAAATAGGTTTCAGGCAGGGAGACAGGCCGGCAATCGACACAACAGAAGCACTTGCACAACTACAAAATTTCCGCTTTCTGCAAAATGATGCCGCAGTAAAATTTAAAAATGCGGGGGTATTGTTGTCCGCCTTTTTGTGGCTGGAAAACAATACCTGGTACCAGTTGAATGATAGGGTAACTCCGGGAAATAGTTGGAACAGTATAAAAATAAAGGATCTGCCGATAGGCATACTGGACGATATCTTATACACAGCAAGGCAAACACATCCAAAGCTTAAAATATTTTCCTATAAACTGGAAAGCCTTGAGATAGAGCGAAGACTTAAGTTCCAAAGCCTTTTACCAACCGTTAACGTAAAAGCAAATTTGTTGAATAAGGGCTACAATGTACTAAAGGGAGTAGATGCTGCTTTCTATGAAAACAACAATAAGTTTGGTATTGATATTGGTATTCCGTTGCGCCTGAGTGAGGGCAGGGGCGGATACAAAATGGCGAAGTTAAAAATCACAGAAACCGGTTATGCATTTAATTTGCAGCAGCAGGAAATTGAAAATAAAGTGCGGTATTATTTCAACGAATTAAGTGCGCTTCAAAAACAAATTGAGATATACGAACAGGCATATAGCAATTATCAAATATTGCTAAGAGGAGAAAATACCCGGTTTATAGCGGGGGAAAGCACGTTGTTTTTATTGAATACCAGGGAAAATAAAGTGCTGGAGACTTCACAAAAACTGGCGGAACTAAAAGCTAAATTTTTTAAAACCCAGGTGGCTGTTCAATGGGCTGCCGGTCAATTAAGATAATACAGTATTGTTATCACTATTCCGGAATGTACAAACACAACCTGATTTTTTTTAATTTCACTTATTTTGATGGAAGATTCAGTAATGGCGATATTTGTACTTCGTTAACCAGTCAATATGATTATGGCAGCACATAACGGTGATTTCAATTTTATATATAGCCTCTACATGCATCCGCAAATAAATCCCTTTTTGTTATACGAGACAATGGATGCGGAAAGCTTTCAACCGGTTTTTAATGGCTTGATTCAGCAGCAGGTAAAATATATTTACAGCAACGTTTCACAAAATATCGGCATGTTTAAATTAGTACCGCTGCTTCATCGCTGCGATCATATTGCTTATCTGGGGGGATTGGCAGTTCACCCCGGTTTTGCAGGCAGGGGAGAGGGAAGCAAAATGATGACGGAGATTATTGCATTTGCCAAAATAAAGGGCTTCCTGAGAATTGAACTGAGCGTAGCAGCTATCAACGAAAAGGCTATCCGGCTATATGAAAAATCCGGGTTTCAAAAAGAGGGCGTGCTGAGAAAATATACACACCTGAAAAGCGGGCAAAAGTTCCTGGATGAAATAATGATGTCGTACCTTTTTTAAAAATTATATCTTTTTTTCGCCGAATCTTTTTCAACAATCCACTGATTTGGGGCATGGAGGAATAAGTGAAAATATTTTACCAGCCAGGCTGGTTTTACATCGTCTAAATTATTTGGCTGTCTTTTTGTAACATCGAAATAAAAAAGACATCTATGCCTGATAAAATAAGTTTTAAAGGAATGTGGGAAGTATTGAAAAGTTCTTTCACAGGTTTTGATGACGATAAAGTAACCAAACTGAGTGGTTCATTGGCTTATTACACGGTTTTTTCAATGGGTCCGTTATTGATTGTAATCATATCGCTGTGCGGATTATTTTTAGGAAGAGAAGCAGTTGAAGGAAAAATTTATGGCCAGCTTGCCGGCTTTGTAGGTTCTGATACCGCAGCTCAATTACAACAGATTATTAAAAACGCCTCCCTTGCAGGCAAAAGTAAAATTGCTGCTATTATTGGAGGAGCTATTTTGCTAATAGGTTCTACTACGGTTTTTGCAGAAATACAGGATTCCATCAATAGTATTTGGGGGTTGAAGCCTAAACCCAAGCGTGGATGGGTTAAGTTACTTCAGAACAGGTTCCTGTCATTTTCTGTAATTATTGGTCTTGGATTCCTTTTGTTGGTGTCGCTGGGTATCAGCAGTATCATTGATATTTTCAGCGGCTTTCTCAGTAACCGTTTTCCTGAAACTACGTTGGTTGTGTTTTATATCATCAACCTGTTAATAACACTGAGTGTGACTACAGTAATATTTGCTGCTATTTTTAAAGTATTACCTGATGCCTCCATTAAATGGAAGGATGTTTTTGCAGGGGCAGTTGCTACGGCAATACTATTTATGCTGGGAAAATTCGGCATCTCCTTTTATATCAGCAAGAGCAGCGTAGGTAGTACTTATGGTGCAGCAGGTTCATTGGTCGTTTTGCTGTTGTGGGTATATTATTCTGCACTTATTCTATATTTTGGGGCAGAATTTACCAAGGCATACGCTATAAAATATGGTTCTAATATTTACCCCAATCAATATGCGGTAACAACAAAAACGGTAGAAGTAGAAACCGGCAGCCAGTCCGTGCAAAGCAAAGAAAATTGCGAAACGGATACTAAAGGAACGGTAGCGGGCGGACAGGAAGTAGTGATAAAAGCAAAAGAGACCGATCCAAAGGAAGAAGAAGTAAAATAATAATCCCTGTTTTGTCACGGCAGTTGCTGGAAACTGACAACCGGACTGTTTGGATCAAGGTGAATCAGGCATTTTGAATGATATGCCCAATGATCTTTACCGCATGTGCTCTTGAATTTTCAATGAATAAACTATGTGTATTCATGCCACCGCAAATAACACCTGCTAAGTAAATACCTTTTATATTTGTTTCGTGCGTGTCTTCATCATACCTTGGTTTTCTTACTTCATCAGCAGATAATTCAATGCCTGTTTTTTGTAAAAAACCAAGATCGGGTTGGTAACCGGTGGCGGCAATCACCCAATCATTTTCAATGGTTACCAAACCAGTGGGTGTATTCACAACTACTTCTTTCTCCTTTATTTCAGCAATAGAAGCATTAAAGTATGCTTTGATGGATCCTTCTTTGATACGGTTTTCAATATCCGGCTTTACCCAGTATTTTACCCTGTTGCCGATTTCAGCATCCCTGATCACCATCGTTACTTCAGCTCCCTTTCTCCAGGTTTCCAAAGCTGCATCCACTGCAGAATTACTTGCACCCGTAACCATTACTTTTTCAAAGGCATAAAAATGCGGGTCTTTATAATAGTGGGTTACTTTCGGCAGGTTTTCACCCGGCACATTTAACAGGAAGGGGATATCATAAAAACCGGTGGCTATAATTACGTGTCGGGTTGAATAAGATTGCCTATTGGTTACCACTTCAAATCCGCTCTCTTTCCTGGTAATACCTGTCACCGTTTCAAACAAATGAAGTTGTAATGCATTGGAAACAGCCACCCGCCGGTAGTATTCCAGCGATTCATTCCGCGTTGGTTTTGCGTTATTACTTACGAAGGGGACACCGCCAATTTCCAGTCTTTCTGAAGTGGAAAAAAAAGTCATGTTAACCGGGTAATTGTATAATGAATTTACAAGGCACCCTTTCTCCAAAATGATGTAATTCAAGCCTTTGCTTTTTGCTTCCAAACCACAGGCGAGACCAATGGGGCCAGCACCAATTATAATCAGGTCCAATTCTTCATTCATTGATAAATATTTTTAATACCTGTTTTTTAAGTTGAACTAAATATTCTGTATGTTATTTTTTGAGGCTGACGTTTGAACGCTGACAGGATTCCGATCTGACGGTCCCCGTCTGATCGGAACTATTGCATGGCAGAAGAGGTAGCTTAATGTTAAATATCAATATCCCTCTATATCCAGTCAGACGGAGACCGTCAGACAGGATAACAACCAGTCATCTTAACTAATTCAGCAAGGGATCAGCAGTTGCGAAATCAACTGCACTAAAATCCTTTACTACGTTATACAGGGTATCACGCTCTACCGGCCTGCGTTTTACCTGTTTAATAAGCGTAACCAATTCTTCGGTACTCATCTTTGGGTTTTGTTCTTCGCTGCCCGCCATGCTATAAATTTTTGTTGAATCATCAATGGTACCATCAATATCGTTTACGCCAAAAGCCAAACTCAACTGGGCGTTCTCCCTGCCAAGCATCGGCCAGTAGGCTTTCAGGTGAGGAAAATTATCGAGGTAAATCCTGGCAATGGCGTAAAGCCGCATATCTTCGGTAATGGTAGACTCCGGTACATAACTCATATCATTGTCATGGTTTCTAAACTTCAACGGTATGAATGTATTGAAGCCATTGGTTTTATCCTGCAGTTCCCGCAGCCTCCGCATGTGATCAATACGGTGCTCATATTTTTCAATATGGCCATACAACATGGTGGCATTGCTGTGCATGCCCAGGTTATGCGCCACTTCATGTATTTGTAACCAACCCTCCGCATCTACTTTATCTGCGGAAATTTGTTCCCTGATTTCGGGTGCAAAAATCTCCGCTCCGCCACCTGGTAAACTATCAAGCCCTGCTTCGTGTAATAACTTCATCCCTTCTTCTGTTGTAAGTTTTGCTTTGCGAAACATATAATCCAGTTCAACGGCAGTAAAGGCTTTTACATGCAATGTTGGCCGGTGCGCTTTTATTTTTTGCATCAGTTCAATAAAGTATTCCATATTCATCTTTGGATGCACGCCACCTACAATATGTACTTCGGTAATAGGTTTGCCGTCATAGGTTTTTACAATATCCAGCATCTGGTCAATGCTTAGTTCCCAGCCTTCTTCTTTCTTCGCATATAGGCGGGAGTAGGAACAAAATTTGCAACTGAATACACAAACATTGGTTGGCTCAATATGAAAGTTGCGGTTGAAGTAAGTAGTATCACCATGCTTTAATTCACGTATATAATTCGCCAGCGATCCCACAAAGGCGAGACTTCCCTTTTCAAACAATTGAATGCCCTCTTCATCCGTTATTCTGATTTGCTGCTTAACTTTTTCTGCGATTTTTTTGAGGTCTGCATCTGCTGCATTTTCTATTAAGGTATCTATGGAGGAGCTCATTGTAAAATATTTTTGCGAAGTTACTACAGGTGTGCCTTTAAAACAAAAGAGCGGGGATATTGTTGGGGGGGGCTATGGCCTGTACTTTCATCAATCCTCTACAGTTGCGAAGTTCCCGCCCGTACAAAGGCCAACGATAGGAGACGCCGCAGAAAAATATGCTACACGGTGTAT
Source organism: Ferruginibacter sp. (assembly GCA_031424955.1). Lineage (GTDB taxonomy): Bacteria > Bacteroidota > Bacteroidia > Chitinophagales > Chitinophagaceae > Ferruginibacter. Next base: position 82,349 of record JANPIJ010000297.1, read on the forward strand.
TGTTAAACCGCATTACGGCTGTTGAATAGAGTCCCGATAAAAAGTCGGGATAGCTTGCTGCCACTCCAATTCAACCAGGATTGTAAAGCCGGTTTCAGATAAACAACATTGCCAGATCTACGCCACGCGTGGATCTGGCACATTAACGCTTCACGATTCTTTCCACTACCATCTTATTGGAATACATCATTTTTAAAATATATACTCCACCCGACAAGTTATCAAGGTCAATATTTATTTCAGTGTTTGCATTGCCGTTATATCTTTTATGCCAAACCAATTGCCCGGCTGAATTAAACACTTGCATGGACTGTAACTCAACCGGAGGAAATGTATGGTGCACCAGGAATGACTGATGAAAAGGATTAGGATAAATCAGGTAGCCCTGGTTCTTTAAACGTTGTGGCAATGTTTTAGAACTAATATTTACGTTATCGAGATACAGATTATTTTGCTGATTACTTTTTGCTGAAAAATACAGCTGGAAACTTTCAGTGCCAACATAGGGCGTCAGATAAACCCTGCCTGCTTTCCATTCGGTAGCACTATTTGGAGTAAACGTGGTGGTACTGGAATAATTTGGATCATTAACGGTTTGCAATTCCTCCCCCCATTTTTTCCATACACTGGTGAATGAAACGCCACAATCCTTTGTAACCAATACTTCCAGTGTATCCAATGGCAATACAGTGGAGCCTGGATAACTGGCACCGGCTTTATAAGCGTAATCCCATGCTACAAACATGGAATCAATGCTCACACTATTAGCAACAACAGGAGTTATAAAATAATCCACAGCCTTCATTGCATTCCCTGCTGCCGGATTATTAATCCATAATGAAGCCACCCCAGTTTTTGCCGTAGTAGTAGTCCGCTCCCAGGTTTTCAATCCATCAGGGTTTTGTATGCCCCAGTTATCACGGGGAATACCAGTGGTTTCGAATCCTTCGGAAACCGGGGTTGGCAGGGGAGTAGTATTGTAAACGGTAAAGGTTTTTCTTAGTGTATCGTTGTGGGTTACTAAATCACCGAGCCCGTTGGGTTCGGTTGTATACACCGTTAATACGTGCGTTCCCGCCGTGGTGGTGGCCGGATTCAGTACCAGGGAAACGCGGCTGCATTTTGGCAAACTACCAGTCCAGTTAAATGTGGTAACAGCGCCGCCATCTACCTGGTAATTTATTTTTAATGACCGGATTGTATCTGCACCGGCATTGCTGAAACGAACGGCCGGTGATAAACTATTGGTGCATAAAGCCAGGGGGGGTGCATCAATAGCATCCAATACAATATTCCGGGCTGCACTGGCAAAGCCGCTAATGTTGATTCCATCCACATAAATATTATTTCCAAAATCATTATATGATTGAAACCCGATGATCACTGATTGAAGATTAGTCTCACAAAAGTTTTTTAAAATCACTTTTTCAGATCGCCATTCTGAAGCCGTTGGTATAAAACTGGCTGTTGTGCTTCCTTTTGAAGTACTTAATTCGGAGCCGCCTTTCACATAACCGGTCGGGAGCCATGTTTTGCCACAATCAGGTGAGTACAATACCAACAAAGAGTCGGATGATCCGTCATAGGTTTTATAGGCTACATTAAAAGTCACTTCTACCGAATCCAGTATGGCCACGTTTATTTTAGGCGACTGGTAAAGGTCCCTTTGTCCAATATCCTGGTAGTTAAAAGCATTTAGGATCATGCTGGCAGTACCCGGGTTTCCCGCCTGGGTTGTTCTGCGCCAGGTTATGCTTCCTGCATTTTCATTCTTTACCGCAGAGCCGTTTGCGGGTGGAAAAGGCAATGTTTCAAAGCTTTCTGCATAAGGCAATGAAAGCGTGGGGGCTACCGTAAATATAACCGTAGTGGTATCATTACTGGTTCTGTCATCCTGCTTTCCATTGGGCCTGGCTGTGTACACCTGCAGGGTATGTACACCTGGCGCCGGAGCAAAATCCGGTAACAGGCTAATAACCGGTGAGGAGGCAAAAGTGACTAATGATAAATTATTTAAAACAGTGATATTGCCCAATGGCACCCCATCTAAGATCATTCCTACTTCAATTGTTTTTAAAGTATCTAAACCAATATTCCGGATGGTTATTTTTGGTGTAATCACTGTATTACAGGTTAAACCGTTAGCGGGTTCAGTGACGGAGCCGATAGAAACATCTGTTTGAAATAAAGCCGACAAGGGTAATACCTGCGCCCACCAAACACCAAATCTTGAATCATTATCTACAGTACCTAAGCGCTGGTCCGCATATTCCTGGATGGTCCATAAAGATTCATCCACCGGATCAACGGCACTATGACTATAATCGCCCCATCTTGCCCTGCTACTTCCGAACGTTTTATAATAGGTACTCAACCCAACTTTGTAAATATATTCATCCATCATTGTGTTGACCGGAGTGGCATTGGTTCTGAAACTGTAGGCAGAACTTACCCGGGAAGTGTTGGAGGATACCGTATACCCGATGATTACATCTTCGCTTTTATTTACCGCAATGGAGGGAAACCAGCGATAGTTGTTGGCAATACCATCACCAATGCGGCCCCGTTGTAATATATTGCCAAAACTGCCACCCGATAAACCATCCAGTTGCCACCATTGCACGGCTACATTGGTTGGTGAAATTCCGATATGCTGTGCACACCAAATATTCCCGTTCACCATTACACCTGAACTTATTCTTGCATCATTGGTGGCCAATTTACGTGACTCACCGGTTTGTTCTGCAATATCGCCCGGTGAAGAAGTATAGGCAGCGCCTCCGGATGGAAAAACAGCGGTAGTCGTATTCCAGGTGGCATTGGGAATATTACCGGTAATGGTAGACATCCGGATAGTGGAACTTGCCGCATTCCAGTTTTGCAATACATAAAATGTATTCACATTTGGATTGTTTCCAAAAACGGTTACCGGTAAAGGTGAATCTCCATCGGCAGCCGTTTTTTCAATCGCCTGGGCATTGGTGCCAAAAACAATTGTACCGTTTGCAATTAAGTTAGCCTTATCCATTATAAACAAAACCGGGCCTGAAAAAGAAGCAGAACCGGGAAATTTTCTACCGGAAACGACTAACCACCGGTCATCAAACCCAAGATAGGGATGATCCAAAGAAAAAGCTCCACCTGGTAAATTTGGCACAAATGAATACCGGAACCAGTTACCTGAAGGATCATCCGATGCCGAAACGAGTACCGCCAACCTGTTATTATCCTGTCCCCCGCAATCAATGGCCACGTAAAACCATCGCTGCGATTGCGGATCATATTGGATATAAGGGTCACAGGAATTTGGTACACCCGCAAACGTAGTGATGCCGACAGTAGATAACACATTTCCGGATTTAGTATGTACAATTAAAAAATCATTGGTTGCAGTAACCACGTGGTTTGGCCCAATGGCGCCCTGCGAATCCGGGGGAATGGATTGTCCCTGGTCAATATGACCTAAAAATGTTTGATTGGGATTAGGGGAAGGTGTTTGTGGACGGTTAGGAGTGGCAGGATTGTTTGGTGCAACAGGTCTTAGATTTCCGGATGATTGAATTTTTATTTTCGCACCTTTCGGTACCGGCATATCTTTCAACCCCTTCCATCCTCCGTCTTTTTCTTTTTCAGGACAGGTGGCACAGCGCCCTGGTAATTCCGGATGGCTTAGTTCGAAATCGGCCAGTTGTTTTAAATTGATCAATACGGGGTTTACCGTTTGAGTAAAGGCAGTTATTCCAACCAAACAACATACGGTAATCAATAAACAACTTTTTTTCATCAACGCTTTTTTAGAGATAATAGTCTTAACAAATAGGTATCCTGACATAGTCATGCACTCACAATTTAATTAATTTCAACATTAGTTTTGTTGAAACGCCAGGCGAGTTTTTTCATAGAAATATATCTTCTTCTGTAAAGGAGGATATTTTTTCCATTTTACCAATACATCCATTATTCTGATAATCCAATTACCTCATCAGGCTTTAATTGAATAAATGTATATCTTTCAATTTCAAAACAATTATTTTGCTTATGCAGCGATTCCAGGGACTTATAGGAGTGGTTTTAATTTTAGGCATTGCCTGGTTAGTTTCCAACAATAAAAAAAGAATTAATTACCAGTTGGTTGTAAGCGGCATTTTATTACAGATTGTTATCGCCTTACTGATATTAAAGGTTCCTGTTGTTAAATCATTTTTTCAAAAGATAGGTAGCATTATTACCCATATAGAAGCCTTTGCAAAAGAAGGGGCTTCATTTGTTTATGGCGGATTGATGGCGGATAATTTTGCCGGCGGGTCTGTACCATATAAAACACCCGGTGTATTTATTTTCGGGTTTAGTGTGTTGGCCACCATCATACTTGTTTGTGTGTTGGTTGCAATCTTTTATCATTTTGGTTTGATGCAAAGGATTGTATCCGTGGTGGCGAAAGCTATGAACTGGGTAATGCGGGTGAGTGGGGCTGAGGCGTTGAGTAATGTGGCGAGTGCTTTTGTAGGACAGGTTGAAGCACAGGTTATGATACGCCCCTACCTGAAAGGAATGACCATGAGTGAATTACTGGCAAGCATGAGTGGAAGCCTGGCATGTATTGCGGGCGGTATCCTTGTTGTATATGTAAGTTTTGGCGCAAAGGCAGAATACCTGCTGGCAGCAAGTTTAATGGCTGCGCCAGCCGCACTGGTCATCTCTAAAATTGTATGGCCCGAAACAGAAGAAAGCGAAACCATGGGCAAGGTAAAACTGGAAGTAAAAACACCCTACACCAATGTGATAGATGCTGTTACCCATGGTGCAGGTGATGGCATGAAGATTTCCATGAATGTAATTGCCATGCTCATCGGTTTTTTAGGATTGATTGCATTGATCAATTTTTTATTAATGAAGGTGGGAATAGTATTAAACCTCAATTTTAGTTTAACACTGGATTGGGTATTTGGTAAAATATTTTCGCCGATGGCCTGGGCGATGGGGGTGCCACCTGCAGATGTATCCAACGTTGCAACTATGTTGGGAAAAAAATTAACGATCAATGAATTTGTTGCATTCAGCGACCTTACGCAAACCATGGTTCCCAACGCTTCAGGCGTATTGGTAAAGGGATACCAGAGTGTGATCTCGGATAAGTCATTGCTGATTGTAAGTTTTGCGATTTGCGGCTTTGCCAATTTTAGTTCTGTCGGAATGCAGATTGGTGGTATCGGCGCATTGGCACCCGAAAGGAGAGCCGACCTGGCAAAACTTGGTATGCGTGCCTTGCTTTGTGGTACGCTGGCATCTTATCTTTCCGCTACCATCGCCGGAATTTTGATGGGGTAGCAAGGAGGTTAGGTAGAGGGATATAAAGTATCTAAAGTAATGGGGATGTTTTTATCACCTGTTACTGAAGTAGTCTTTCTTTTTAAGATCATGTTTATAGTTCCGGTAGAAGCCGGTTGTATATACGCCTCAAAGGCAGATTTAATGCCCTCATGAAAATATTCTGCTGAGAATATTTTTAACCAGAACTGCCATCGAAATGATTACCGCTAAATGCCCCAGTATAAGTCCTGCAGTGCTTTCTGCTTTAAAGGCAAATACACAACAGGTAATGTGAAACAGCAGGTAGCAAAATATAAAAGGCGTTTTCATGACAAATTTTTAAAAGTGTAGGAGTTATAGATATACACCTGATTGTCGGACTAATGCCAGGGAAGGGAAACAAATTATTGGTAACATGATGAAATAAAAAAACCGAAGCTCATCACTTCGGTGTTTAATTTATTTGGATCAGCGATTACTTAAGCGCTTCAATTTTCTTTACAAAATTTGATTTTGGCTGTGCGCCTACCAGTTTATCAACCACTACACCACCTTTTACAAAAAGTATTGCGGGTATGCTGGTAATACCATAATTGGTAGAAATTTGTGGATTGTGGTCTACGTTTACTTTTCCAACGTTTACCTTGCCATCGTATTCCTTTGAAAGTTCTTCAATAACTGGTCCGATTGCCCGGCAGGGACCACACCATTCTGCCCAAAAATCGATTACTGATAATTTATCTGAGTCTAAAACTTCGGTTTTAAAGTTCGCATCCGTGAATTCGTGTGCCATAATTATTATTTTTTTAAATTAATTTTTAGAATGAAAGGCAAAAATACATCCAAATCTTTGAATATGTTGGAATGACATATTCACAATCCTATTGTCAGTGTTAATATGTTGTTTTGCCACGGAATTTCAAAAAATGCTTACTTTCTTTGGTTTTCATTAACGTTTCTGATTATTTAGATGACGAGCCCGCCATAATACAAATTCACCGGGGCCGGTAATATTTAAATGGATATCCGATGAATTGAATGTAATATCAGAAGGCCTGAAACCGGCCCCATCCTCTCAAAAATCTGTATGATGATTTCACCTAAAAAAACGCAAATCACCAGGATGCAAAAACCAACGACTGGAAATAAAAAAATTAAAAAGAGAAAACTATCTGAAGTAGCTTCGCACAAAATTTATCAGTTACAATCATTTGAAAAAATTCAATCATGAGTTATTTACCAAACAAAAACCGGTACGACAAAATGCAGTACCGCCGCTGTGGCAATAGTGGTATTAAACTATCGGCTATTTCATTGGGCCTCTGGCACAACTTTGGGCATGTAGATGTACTTGAAAACAGCCGGGCTATTTTAAGGCTAGCCTTTGATAGCGGGATCACTCATTTTGACCTGGCAAATAACTATGGGCCGCCTCCGGGAAGTGCTGAAGAAAATTTTGGTAAAATATTGAAAGAAGATTTTGCCGCACACCGGGATGAAATGATCATCAGTTCCAAAGCAGGTTACTATATGTGGCAGGGTCCATACGGCGAATGGGGAAGTAAAAAATATTTGGTAGCCAGCCTGGACCAAAGCTTAAAAAGAATGGGACTGGAATACGTGGATATATTCTATCACCATCGTCCTGATCCTGATACACCACTGGAAGAAACTATGAGTGCGCTTGACCTCATCGTAAGACAGGGAAAGGCATTGTACGTAGGCATCTCCAATTACCCTGCAGCAGAAGCCGCAAAGGCAATTGAAATATTGAAAAAATTGGGTACTCCTTGTTTAATCCACCAGCCTAAATACTCCATGTTTGTACGCTGGGTAGAAGAAGGATTGCTGGATGTGCTGGAAAAGGAAGGAGTGGGGTGCATCCCGTTTTCGCCATTGGCACAGGGATTATTGACCAATAAATATTTACATGGCATTCCCGCAGATTCAAGGGTGGCAAAACCACATGGTTTTTTACATGAAGAAGATTTAAGTGAAAACCGCATCAGCCAGATCAGGCGGTTAAATGATATTGCAATACAACGCAATCAAACACTGGCACAAATGGCATTGGCATGGCTGTTAAAAGATAACAGGGTTACTTCCGTGCTGATTGGAGCCAGCAAACCCGAACAACTGGCAGACTCACTGCATTGCCTTGAAAATATTAATTTTACAGAATCGGAATTAAATAATATTGAGGAGATACTAAAGTAAATGGCTGATGCCGGATGTCTGATGTCTGATTTTTTAATGTCGGATTTTAAAAAGAGTATTTGAAAGCAATATTGGTCAGATGTGGGGATAGACAGTAGTTTATATTCCAGACAGAATCGAATTATAAAACCCGGAAGGGGCGGCAATATATCAGCATAGGGCAACACCCTATATACTTAAAAAACGGCAATTGAAAATATTCAGATCGTTCGAAACAGATCGATCCGGGCATGCATCAAAAAATCAGACATCAATAAATCAGCCATCAGACATCAACATCTTATGCAAACCGAATTAACGCTTCTTGCTGAAAAAATGGATGGGGTACTGTATTATGATCAAACACCCGAACACCACACCCAACTACTTGCTTATTCCACAGATGCGTCCGTATACCAGGAAAAACCATTGGCGGTTGCTATCCCGCAAAATGTAAACGACATTAAACAGTTAATTGATTTCGCAATCCGGCAGAAAGTTACCCTTGTACCAAGAGCTGCCGGTACTTCCTTGGCCGGCCAGGTAGTAAGCAATGGCATCGTTGCAGATATCTCCAAACATTTTAATAAAATCATAGAAGTAAATGTAGCGGAGAAATGGGTGAAGGTGGAGCCAGGTGTTATCCGGGACGACCTCAACAATCATTTGCGTGCGTACGGCCTGATGTTTGGCCCTGAAACCTCTACCGCTAACAGGGCGATGATCGGTGGAATGGTAGGCAACAATTCCTGCGGATTACATAGCATTGTTTGGGGAGCCGTCAGGGAAAATTTATTGGAAGTGAATGCTGTTTTGAGTGACGGCAGTGAAGTTGTTTTTAAAAATGAACCAGTAGATGGTGGTAATTACACCGGGTTAAAAAAAGAAATTTATTCCGGCTTGTATAATTTATTATCCGATGAAAATAACCAGCGTCTCATCAAACATCATTTTCCCAAAGAATCGGTTGTAAGAAGAAATTCCGGGTATGCACTCGATAGCCTGTTGAAGATGCAGCCTTTTTCACCAATGGGTGAGTCATTCAATATTTGCAAACTCATTGCGGGTTCAGAAGGTACGCTGGCGTTTATTACAGAAATAAAATTGCAACTGATCCCCCAGCCGCCGGAAAAAACCGCCCTGGTTTGTATACACTGCAATTCAATAGATGAGGCGTTACGGGCAAATATTGTAGCGCTCAAACACAGCCCGATGGCATCCGAACTGGTAGACCGGTATATCATGAACTTTACCAGGGCACACCCGGAGTATCATAAAAACTGTTTTTTTATAGAAGGTGATCCGGCTGCTATTTTAATGGTTGAATTTATGGCCGATACCATTGACGCCGTTAACCAACGGGCAGAGCAGTTGGTAAATGAATTACAGGATAATGGTTATGGATATGCCTTCCCGGTTTTATTGAATGGCGATACCAAATATGCATGGGACGTAAGAAAAGCGGGACTGGGTTTATTGCGCAATTTACCCGGCGATATTCAACCGGTTAATTTAATAGAAGATTGTGCGGTAGCACCGGAGGAACTGCCGGAATACATCATCGACCTGCAGCAGGTATTGGATAAGTACAAAGTAAATGCATCCTACTACGCACACGCAGGTGCAGGTGAGCTGCATGTAGAACCGATGATCAACTTAAAAACACCGGAAGGAGTAAAATTATTTCGTACGATACTTGCCGAAACAGTTGAACTGGTAAAAAAATACAACGGCTCTTTATCCGGCGAACATGGCGATGGCCGGTTAAGAGGTGAATATATTTCAACGGTGGTTGGAAATGAAACCTACCAGCTTTTTAAGGAAGTAAAAAAGCTATTTGATCCACACAATATTTTTAACAAGGGCAAGATAACCGACACGCCAGCCATGGACGGGCACCTTAGGGTAAGTGTGGGAAAGCAGCCTCCAGCGTTAAAAACAAGTTTTGATTTTTCGGGGCAGGGCAGTATGTTGCGGCTGGCCGAAAAATGTTCCGGGTCGGGTGATTGCCGTAAGAGCCAGATTACCGGCGGAACCATGTGCCCGAGTTATATGGCCACCCGAAATGAAAAAGATACTACCCGGGCAAGGGCCAATATTTTACGCCAGTTTTTGAGTAATCCCGAAGATGTTGATCCGCTGAACCACCAGGAAATTAAAGAGGTAATGGATCTCTGCCTGAGTTGCAAGGGTTGCAAAACAGAATGCCCTTCAGGAGTGGATATTACCAAAATGAAGGCAGAATTTCTGCAGCAGTATTACGATAAAAACGGCATTCCATTCAGGGCGAAACTGATCGGTAATTTTAGCAGCCAGATGAAACTGGTATCGCTTGTTCCGTGGGGGTACAACCTGGTATTTGGCAATTCCATGTTGAGGAAGTTAGTAAACCGGGTAGTAGGTTTTCACCCGGATAGAACGATGCCCTTGCTGGCCGGCACCACCCTGGCCATATGGTTCAAAAGGCGGATGAAGAATGATATTGACACCGGCAGAAAAGTGTATTTCTTTTGCGATGAGTTTACCAATTATTACGATGTGGAAATTGGTAAAAAAGCCATCCTGCTGTTGGAGTTGCTGGGCTACGAAGTGATTATTCCGGATCATGTAGAAAGTGGCCGCACTTATTTATCGAAGGGGATGGTAAAAAAAGCTGCACAAATAGCCAATCAAAATATCCGGTTATTGTCGGGTATCATTACCGAAGAAATTCCCATTGTAGGGGTGGAGCCATCTACTATTCTTACATTAAGGGACGAATATATCGATCTGGCCGAACCTGCCAATAAAGAAAAGGCAAGGGAATTGGCCAGTCATACTTTCACAATTGAAGAATTTATTGCCGGCGAATCAGGCAAAGGGCATATTGCAAAGGAAATGTTTACCAAAGAAAAACGAACCATCGCCGTGCATGGCCATTGTTACCAGAAAGTTCTATCCTCCCAGCACCATAGCAACATTATGTTAAGTATACCAGAGAATTACCAGGTGCAGTTTATTCCTTCAGGCTGTTGCGGAATGGCTGGCGCTTTCGGTTATGAAACCGAACATTACGAGGTATCACAACAGGTGGGCGAATTGGTTTTGTTTCCGGCGGTCCGGGGTTTTGCCGATGATATAATTGTTGCTGCATCCGGAACTTCGTGCAGGCACCAGATTAAAGATGGAACGCATAAAATTGCATTGCACCCGGTAGAGATTTTGTGGGATGCGCTGGCGGGATAAAGCACAAAAGGGTTTTGTATTTTTCTTTTGATGCGAAACACTTTTAATTCGCTTTAGGGAACATTGACCGCTATGGTGTGTAGTGACCTACATCTAGATCTTTATTTCCGGATAGTGGAACTGATAGCTTTGAGCAAACAAGATAGATTTCCTCATAATCAATAATATCTTTACCGTCATAATGGATGAAGCTTTGGCGGATCCTTTAATGATAGTTATGACTCTAATTCTCTTATCGTTTAGATTTACGATGCTGCAATTGTGAACTTTAGTAAGATATCTTATAAATGAACTTCTGCTGTAGTATATGCCCATTAAACGCGGTTCAGCTTTTCGGTGAATCTCTTTGCATTATATGTTGATGAGAGTTTAGGAACTTCAGATGCCTCGTAGTTTTTAACTACTTCATACATTGTTTTCAAATTCTTCCTTACTTCTAGTTCGGTTTGGCCGTGAGCAATTATATCAGTTCTGTGTTCATAGTATGCAACGTATCGTCCTGATTCGCACTTTATGATTGTACCGGGAACTAATTCCTTGCTCTTTTTTTTAAATAAGCGTAGTCTCATTTTTAAGAATTTTTTTATTCGATGAGCATCGATTGCTAAAGAGAGTAGAAAGGAAGAACGGCCAGTGGGCAGGCTCAGTATTTTCAGCACTTTCAGCGCCATAAATATATAACAAAGTTTGTTATAAAGTATACAAATTGACTTTGTAATTATAAAGCCCTCTTTGGCACAAGCGGACGCTTGCGCCAAAGAGGGCTTACCAACAAACATAGATTCTTTTAAACTACACGGGGCATTTGTAACTACGTTAAAATCTTTCCATTGGCGCAAGCGTCCGCTTGTGCCATCAGAGTCTTAATTTCTATACCAGATTTAAAGTCTCATTCAAAATATCGGCAACTGTCCTTGCCGTAAACAGAACATTTCATTTTCGGGTATAACGGGTATTATGTTATTCAGGTTAGCCTGTGGGGAGGGAGAAAGATTAAATTTGCGTAGCCAATCTTTCTCATTTGTGTTGGCGGCTCGCGTGGATGACGAGCTTGTACGGATGGGTTTTATATTTTTTCTTTAGATGCAGAGCCCTTTTAATTCGCCAGTCTTAGGGATGGAGGTGTGTCATTTTTTTGTATTCCTGCATACCTCTTTAAACCATTTTATATAGGTATTACAACCTTGAATTAGATTCTCAATACTATCCTCTGTGTAGGTAGGAGTTCTGCCAAATCCGATTTGTTTAGTTTGTTCATCTGTAAAAGCCTTAATTTTTTTAAAGGTAATATTACCATTAGTGTTATAGTTATCTACCGCAGAATTAGAAAAATCAGATGGAAAGTGGGCAAATACATTCCGGTGTTCTATAATATTTTTTATTTCGTCATTGAACCTTGGCCTCTTTGTTTTGTGCTCTAGGTTATATTTTTCAATTAGTAATTATTGTTGTCCGAGATAATATTTAAAAATTAAGGGTGGTTTTGTAACCACCCCCATATCAACTTTGTGGTTCTCACGCCAAAAAAGTTTGATATGAACAAATCTA
>JANPIJ010000298.1:0-56145 GCA_031424955.1 Ferruginibacter sp.
TGCGGTAATTGTTTCGCCCAATCCTCAACTGAATCCGACAGCACAAAATCCAACCTGGGCAAACCATCAAAAACAAATGAGAATATTCAAAATAGCTTAAAACCGGAATTGTCCATTTTCCCTAATCCCGCCAGGAATAAAATTACGGTTCAGGTCAAAAATTTCAATCCGGGAATGGTAGCGGTAAAAGTAATAGATGTAAAAGGCAAATTGATACGTGAAGATACCCGCCTGTTAACACAAGGGACTGAAGATATCATTATGTTTTTAATGCTAAAGGCGGGTATCTATTTTATAATGGTAAGTGAACAAGGTAAAGTGGCGAGAAAAAAATTGATGATCTTATGATCATCTTCTGGCTTTAAAAAAATCCTTCATCAACTGAGCACATTCATCCTTCAACATCCCGCCTGTTATCATTGTTTTTGGATGAAAGGGAGATTGGTCACCAGCCACCCGTTTGTATCCATTTTTTTCATCCTCTGCTCCATACACCACCCTTCCAATTTTACTCCAGTACAGCGCACCACTGCACATCAGGCAGGGTTGTACAGTTACATATAAAATAGCATCCGGCACATACTTACTGCCTAAAAAATTAAAAGCTGCGGTTAAGGCTATGATTTCCGCATGAGCCGTACTGTCCGTTAGCTTTTCAACCTGGTTATATCCCCTGGCGATAATCCTTTCGTTCATCACTATGATGGCTCCTACAGGAACTTCTCCTTCGCTATACGCCCGCTGTGCCTCCCTTAAAGCATGTTGCATATAATGCTCATCTGTCATACAAATTCGTTTTACTACCTTGCTGCAAATTTATTGCTATGGAAGATATGAATCATTTAAATGCTATGCGTGCATATTTTGAAACAGGAGTTACGAGGCCATATCAATTTAGAAAGGAAAAACTGACTAAACTGAAGCACGCCATTCACGAATATTCCCTTCAGATACAGGATGCATTGTATACCGATTTAAAAAAGAGCCCCGAAGAATGCTGGGTAACAGAAACCGGTTTTTTGTTGTCTGAAATAAGCAATGCGCTGGACAATTTAAAAAAATGGATGGCTCCTCAAAAAGTGGGTACTAACCTCCTGAATCTCCCCTCCACAAGTTATGTGATGACGGAACCGTTGGGTATTGTACTGATTGTTGGCCCATGGAATTACCCATTGCAATTGTTATTTACACCACTTGTGGGGGCTATCGCTGCAGGTAATTGTGCTGTGTTAAAGCCATCCGAGTTTGCACCTGCTGTAACTGCTGTAATGAAAAAAATAATTGATGCAACTTTCGGCAAGCAATATATTCAATTGATAGAAGGCGATGGTGCGGTAATCATTCCGGCATTAATGAACAATTTTGTTTTCGATCATGTTTTCTATACCGGAAGCACAACTGTAGGGAAAATGATCTACCAGATGGCAGCAAACAACCTGGTGCCGGTAACGTTGGAATTAGGCGGTAAAAGCCCATGTATTGTGGAAGCTGATGCAAATATAAAGGTAGCTGCTAAACGAATTGCTATGACAAAGTTTTCAAATGTAGGGCAAATGTGTGTGGCACCCGATTATTTGCTGGTACATGCTTCTGTAAAGGATGATTTCGTTAACGCTTTCAGGGATGCATTATTCAGTTTTTTTGGGGAAGATGCTGCTAAAAGCGATGAGTACGGAAAAATAATAAACAAAAAACAATTTGACCGCTTAACCGCATACCTGAAGCAGGGAGACATACTCGCAGGTGGAAAAAGCAACCGGGAAAATTTATACATTGAACCAACTATTATGGATAAAGTATCGCTTGATTCCACGGTTATGAACGAGGAAATATTTGGCCCGATACTTCCCTTAATAAGCTTTACTACGATGGATGAAGCAAAGGCGATTATTAACCGGCATAAAAACCCGCTGGCATTGTATGTTTTCACATCAGGTAAAAAAAAGGAAGAAGAATGGTTGAACGGCGTTTCATTTGGAGGTGGCTGTGTAAACAATGCAGCGCTTCATTTAACCAATCATGATTTACCTTTTGGGGGCAGGGGGTTTAGCGGTACCGGTAATTATCATGGTAAATTTTCATACCAAACCTTCAGTCATAAAAAAGGCGTAATGAAATCACCTACATGGTTTGATCCGGCAGTAAAGTATCCTCCATTTAAGGGGAGACTAAAATTATTTAAATGGTTGATTAAGTAGTTGAATCGCCGGTTGGGAAAAGGATTAAATTTCTGCAGATCAAGATACCGTTTATATGTTTTCTAAAAATAAGTATTCAAAGATTAGGCTAACAGGGGTAGCCCTATTATTGTTAATGATGAGCTTTACCATTTATGTTGCGAATGCAAACAGAAACTCCAAAAATATGACTACAAGGCAAAAAATTTTAAAAGCGGCTTACCCGGCATTGATATGGTTCAATAAAGTTACAGGCACCAATACTACCTCACTTTCAAATACCTCGGTAAGCCCCGTTGTATCATTCTACTCTTTGCCTGCTATACTGAATGATGGAAAGCCGCTTAATTTAAATGATTTTAAAGGGAAAAAAATATTGCTGGTAAATACTGCTTCTGACTGTGGATATACCGGGCAATACGAAGGGTTGGAAAAACTTTACCGGGAACATAAGGATGACCTGGTGGTACTTGGTTTCCCGGCAAATGATTTTAAAGAACAGGAAAAGGGCACAGATGCAACCATTGCCGCTTTTTGCAAACTCAACTTCGGGGTTAGTTTTCCATTAATGAATAAAACGCGGGTCATCAAAGGAACGGGCCAAAATGAAATATTTGAATGGCTTACGGATAAAGATAAAAATGGTTGGAACGATCGGGCTCCAACATGGAATTTTTGTAAATATCTTATTGATGAGCAAGGCAAACTGGTTCGTTTTTTTGCATCTTCGGTAGAACCGGCGGATAGCGAAATACAGGAAGCGATTGCTGAGTAGTTATGACTTAACCCGCCGCGGTATAAACTTGTAAGTGATAAAATAAATAACCGCCCTAAATACCTGAAAATATTAAGAAAAATGCTATTTTGGAAAATTATTGAGGGATGCCCTTCCTGCTTTACCTAAAACCTGCTGGATTGCACATTCATTATATTTACCCATAATAATGATAACTAATAAAGTCAGCAAAGCTGAGGCTAAAGATCTGCTATGGAGAACCTGTTCATTCAAAAGGACTATGAAGCAATCATTTTGAGAATTAATTCAATTTCGCCATTGTCGGAAAGGCTATGGGGAAAAATGGAAGTGAGTCAGATGGTGGTACACCTGAAAGACCAACTGGATATCGCCCTGGGAAATAAACCGGCTACAGCACAAGGACCAATTATACTTAGAACAGTAATTGGCAGAAGGATTGCATTGTATATATTGCCCTGGAGAAAAGGGAAATTGAAAACCCCAAAAGAGATGGACGCATTGAAAAACGGAATCATCATTACTGATTTTGAAAGTGACAAGCATTTGTTGCTCATGCGTATGGAAGAGTTTGTTTCGGCTAAAGGATTCGCTTCGCACCCATTCTTTGGGAAAATCAACAATAAGGATTGGGGAAGACTCGCATGGAAACATATCAATCATCATTTGCTTCAATTCGGTGCATAATAACAAACTGAAAATGCTCACGAAAACTGATATTGAAAAATATTTTATGGCAGAAAAAAGCGAAAGCCTGCTGTTTATTATTATTGGGGCAACTGCTATTTTGCTGGCACTCATTTTTTTCTTTTACCTTAAAACCAACTGGTATAAAGGGGCCTCTATTCCATTCCTGATTGTTGGGGTAATGCACCTTGTTGTTGGAACCACCATTTTCAAAAGAAGCGATAAAGACCGTATAAGAGTAGTGTATGCATTAAGTATGAATCCTGGTGAGATAAGAACAAAAGAAATCCCAAGAATGGAATTGGTAAATAAAAAATTTGTTACGTACCGTTATATAGAAATTGGTTTGCTAATAGCGGGATTGGTTTTGATGTTTCTTTTCAGGGCACAACCCGATAAGAGATTCTGGGTGGGGCTTGGGGTGGCTTTGGCAATAGAGGCGGCTGTTAGTTTAGGTGCTGATTATTTTGCTGAAAAAAGAGCTGCTACCTACACCAGTCAGCTTAAGAGCCTGAAATCCTGACCTGGTAATTCAGATAACTATCTGATAGTTTCTACTACCGCACAATAGTTGGATTTGTTTTCAATTGCAGTATAAACTTACCTTCAACCAGGTTAATATGTTTATTGGTAAAATTGCAATGCCATGAGCAAATTATAGTGTTTTCAGTGCACCTTTTAAAAGAGTAGCCAGGCTTTATAGAATCGGTATCTAATTGAATGTAGGAAACATGAAAAACGGCCAGCCAATAATAGCTGACCGAAAATCCAACATCTTATCGTTGCTTACTTATTCATTCATTGCGATTGCCTCCCGTAACTATCCCCGTCTTTGCAATGGCCTGTTTGCTTTATTTCGTAAGTTTTGATTACGCATAGATTTAATCAACAATTGCCGAAATCTTCCTTCCGCATTAAAAATCCGGTTCATTCGTTGCTGTCCCAGGATTTTTGTAAACTGGTCCTTGTAACTTTTCCGCAGGTTCAAAACTTTCTCATCCCGATCCAATACATCTACATCATCCTTTATAGTCAACCTTAATTCTTTGGCATATTGATTATATAACGGCCAGAATTTTTGTGCTTCTTCGGGTGTAAGGTCCAATTCTTTACTTATGAAAGCTACCTTAAGGGCTTCTATATCCTGTTGCTTTTTTTCAGATGGAAGTTCTGTTTCCTGTGCTCTTGCGAAACCTGCAATACTCACAAATATCCATATCAGGTAAATCTTTTTCATGCTACTTTCCTCCTAATTAATTGTTGGTGTTGATTGTTCTATTTCCTTTAAATATTGTTCTAATGTTGATTCGTCCAGCAAATAATCTTCCTGGCTGGGTAAATTGGTTTCCTCCAGGTTATTTTTTAAAACTGCAACGTCCGTTATATCGCCATTTTTTTCCAGGTATTTGGCTATATCAGCATCGGTAAGACTTTGCAAAGCTTCATTAAACTGCTGGTCATTCATATTCTTCCCTTTTTCTATGGATGCATCTAATGTTACTACATGCTGATCTGAATTATGAACCGCGGCAGGTTGATCAAAATACTTATAGAAACCTAAAGCCAATGCCCCTGTCATCAAAGCGGCAACCGCATATTTAATTAACAGGCTTCGCTTGTGCATGACTACAACCTTTGCTTTATTATGTTGTACTTTTTTTAAAATACTATCCGCAAGCCCCGTAAAATAGCCAGCGGGAACTTCAAGTATTTCTTTATTCCCTGTACGAAACAGTAATGGAGAAAGTAACTTTAATTCTTCTTCGTAAGAGACTGTATTTATTTTATTGGTAATGTTTTCATTCAGGCTGTTAAAATAATCTGCCGGTATTTCAAATACATTTTTGTTTTGTATTTGATACAGTAGGGGAGATAGATTCCTGATTTCATCATTTGCTGTTTCTGCCTTTTTTATTTTTTGTAAAATGGAATCGGCCAGCTGCTCAAAGTAGCCTTCCGGTATATCGGATGATTGCTTATTGTTAGAAAGTGGGATCAATTCACGCTCTTCAAATACGCACGCTAAAACAGTTGTGCTAATGCTGCTAAAATATCCTTCGGGAACAGTATATACATTTACTTTATTCATTCCTGCAATAATCAGGCTGATAGACTTTAATTCATTTAATATGTCTGTTGTATTTTCCATCCGTTTAGTGAGACGTTAAAAGGGGTTATTAGTTTAATGATTTAGTATGTAATCTTCTATTTTTTTAACCGCATGGTGGTAGCTTGCTTTAAGTGCGCCCTCACTTGTTTCCAATACACGGCTCATTTCCTCATAGGGCATTTCATCGTAGTATCTTAAATTAAAGACAGCTCTTTGCTTATCCGGCAATTGCTGCATGGCTAATTGTAATTTCCATTCTGCTTTATTTCCGTCAAAGTTCTTATCTGCCCTGAGCCTGTTACTTAATCCGTTCTCCTCATTACTTAAAGAAACCGACGACCTCTTTTTTTGTTGTTCCAGGTAAGTGAGGCTTTCGTTGGTAGCAATCCGGTACATCCAGGTATACAACTGGCTGTCTTCCCTGAAATTTTCCAGACCTTTCCAAACTTTAATAAACATATTTTGCAATACGTCATTTGCGTCTTCATGCTCTACTACCATCCTTCGGATATGCCAGTATAATTTTTCTTGATATTTTTTAATAATAGCGGTAAAGGCCCGTTCCTTTGTAGAAGGGTCTTTAAATTGCATTAAAAGTTCCTTGTCTTCTAAATATTGTTGGGCCATAAGTATTAACAGGTATAAAAGTAAAAAAACCAATCGTAAGATTGGTTTTATCATTAAAAGTTTAATGTGATTTTATATTAAGCGTTTTTTCTGGCTATCACTTTTTCTACGGCTTCCACTATATTGGGTGCATCTAATCCATATTTGGTAAGCAATTCTGATGGTTTCCCACTTTCTCCAAAGGTATCGTTGGTTCCGACATATTCAATTGGAATGGGTAAGTTTTTGGCTGCTACCTGCGCAACGCTGTCGCCCAAACCGCCAATAATGTTATGCTCTTCACAGGTTACTGCACATTTGGTTTTTGAAATGGAGGCAATTATTGCGTCTACATCCAATGGTTTGATGGTATGAATATTAATCACTTCCACGCTAATTCCTTTTTCTTCCAAAATTCTTCCGGCTTCAATTGCTTTCCATACCAGGTGGCCACAGGCGAAAATGCTTACATCTTTACCGTCGGATAGCTTTTGCGCTTTCCCGATCACAAAATCACTTTCATTTGTAAAAATGGGCCATACCGGTCTGCCAAACCTAAGATAAACAGGCCCTTCATATTCGGCTATAGCCTTGGTAGCTGCTTTGGTTTGATTGTAATCTGCGGGAACAATAACGGTCATCCCGGGTAACATTTTCATCAAACCGATATCTTCTAATATCTGGTGGGTAGCACCATCTTCACCAAGCGTAAGCCCGGCATGGCTGGCACAGATTTTTACATTTTTTCCGCTGTAGGCAACCGATTGACGGATCTGGTCATAAACCCGGCCTGTTGAAAAATTTGCAAAAGTAGTAGTGTAGGGAATTTTGCCACCAATGGTTAAGCCTGCCGCTACTCCAATCATATTGGCTTCTGCAATACCGCATTGAATAAAACGATCAGGAAATTCCTTTATAAATGCGTTCAATTTCATCGAGCCCAGCAGGTCCGCGGTGAGTGCTACAATATTTTCATTTTTCCTCCCGGCTTCTAAAATTCCGTCACCAAACCCGCTGCGGGTATCTTTATTGCCTGTTACCTGTATATCTTTTAGCATAAAAATGTATCCTTGATTGTTGATAATTAAATGATCCGCAAGATATGTCTTGCTGTTAATTTAAATTGATTTTTATTGAATATTTTATGATGCACCACCTTTTAATTTCAGTTCCCATTTCCAGGCCGAAGCCATCATTTCGTCTAAATTGTAGGCTGGCAACCAACCTAATTCATTTTTTGCCTTATTATTATTTGCATAAATAGCTACCACATCGCCTGCACGACGGGGGCCGGTTGTATAATTTAGTTTTAAACCGCTTGTTTTTTCAAAGGAGTGAATCACTTCCAAAACAGTGTAGCCATCGCCGGTACCGAGGTTAAATATCTCGGGGTTTATTTTATTCTTTTTACTGATCAGGTAATTAAGTGCCAGCGTATGCGCATGGGCTATATCACATACATGAATATAATCCCGAACGCAGCTTCCGTCCCTGGTATCATAATCAGTACCCCAAACCTGCATATTCGGTATTTTACCGATGGCAGTTTGGGTAATTGCCGGAACCAGGTTAGCGGGTTTGCCTAAGGGTATCTCGCCAATTAAAGTAGTTGGATGTGCTCCTACCGGGTTGAAATATCTTAGCAGAATGGCCTGTATGTGATTGCTTTTTACGGTATCGTTAACGATTACCTCACCCATCTGCTTGGTAGCGCCATAGGGTGATTCAGCGGGCTTTTGAGGTGTTTCCTCCGTTACAGGTATTGAATCGGGGCTGCCATATACGGTGCAGGACGAAGAAAAAACGAAATTAGCAACATTGTATTTTACTGCACATTTCAGGATGTTCACCAGCGAAGTAAGATTGTTTTCAAAATACAATAGCGGCTTTTCCACGGATTCTCCTACCGCTTTGTAAGCCGCAAAATGAATAATGCCGTTAATGTCTTTATTTTCTTCAAAGATGTTTTCTGTATCCTTTAGGTTACAAAGATCAACTACATGGTTTTTTATTTTTTTTCCGGTTATCTGTTCTGCCCCTTCCAGGATGGAAGCGCTACTTCGGGAATTATTATCAACGGAAATTACGTCATACCCGTTTTGTAAAAGGTCTACAATTGTGTGAACTCCTATATAGCCGCAGCCTCCGGTTACCAGTATTTTATTCATGTTTTTATTAGTTGAAATTTTATTTTGTATATTTTTGAAAATGCCGCATCTGCGCTTATTAAAGTGGCATTGTTCGCCATTGCTGTTGCTGCAATGATGTCATCCGGCAGTATTAAATTATATTTATTTCTGACAGCAATAATTGGGTTTAGAATTTTAATTTCTGAATGAACTTTCATCATGGTAAATACCTGCCGCATTAGTATCAGGTATAACCTTATGCCCACTCATTTCTGATTATTTTTTGGTAAGCTATCCAGTCAATATTACTTTTCACTATCCCTGCAAAATCAGCGATACTTCTATTTTTATTCTTTTTTTTGTTCCTCAATAACTGCCCTTGTCTCAGCAACATCATTGTTGATGGGGAGATCAATTTAATGTTTACCCCGTTTCATTTTTGTAGCAATTGTTTTTATTGCCTTCATGTTTATTTATTTCTACAAATTTACAGTATGTTTTTTATCGAAATAAAAAATCACTCATTTAAGGTGAGTGATTGCAAATAGGGAACGGTCAAAAATACCTACTTTATAAATAAAGAAACAATCAGGTAAATAATACCTGCCAATAAAGCGCTTACGGGAATAGTAAGTATCCATGCCCATAATAAATTTACCGTAACGCCCCATCTTACCGCACTTAATCGTTTGGTAGCCCCCACGCCAATGATGGCACCGGTAATAGTATGCGTTGTACTGACGGGGATACCCATCTGTTCTGTCATGAATAATGTAAGTGCACCGGATGTTTCCGCAGCAACTCCTTCCAGAGGTGTAACTTTAGTTATTTTGGTTCCCATAGTTTTTACAATCTTCCAGCCACCACTCATAGTACCTAAGCCGATTGCCGTGTAACAGGCAAGCGGAACCCAGGTAAGATCTTTTAAAGCAGCACCCACATCAGGATATTTGGTACTGTTATAAGCTACAAACGCAGCTCCGATGATACCCATTACTTTTTGGGCATCATTACCACCATGCCCGATACTGAAAGCTCCGGAAGAAAATAACTGCAATTTTTTAAACATATTGGCAGTTCGGTAGGCGTTTGGCGACTTTACTTTTTCAGAATAAATATAGGCGCAAATAAAAATGAACATCATTATTAAAATTCCATAAATAATGATAGAGTTGTCCGCTTTTTCCAATGCTTTCGATAAAGCGATGGTATCCACGCCAGGATCTACCTTGGTCTTTATTTCTTCAGCGAGTTTGGTTGCACCTAAAGACTTATAGTCAGACACCATCGGCTTTGCTGCAGCAACGAAGGAAACAGCGGTGGTATAGGCTGCTGTTTTTGCCGGATTGATAGCGGCTTCTTTTTTTAGATTATCTATCTTGTAATATTTTGCAAGGTTTTCTTCCAGTTTATTTTGTTCAAAATGTGCAAAGAGAAACCAGGTGCCAATTCCTGTTAAAACAATCAATCCAATCTTCCCCCATGTATTACGCATGATGGTGATAACAGTAATATATATCGATATCACCATACCAATCAGTGGCGCCAAAAATATAAATAAGATGATCTCGGTTATTTTTTTTACCTCTACAATGGTACCGATGCCCGAAAGTCCTTTTGTTAAAAAGGCATGTGCAATAGCCGCCCCAGCAAAGCCTCCGATTAATGTATGTGATGAGGAAGAAGGAATGCCATACCACCAGGTCAAAAGATTCCACAT
This sequence comes from Ferruginibacter sp., assembly GCA_031424955.1. Taxonomy (GTDB): domain Bacteria; phylum Bacteroidota; class Bacteroidia; order Chitinophagales; family Chitinophagaceae; genus Ferruginibacter. Next base: position 10,184 of record JANPIJ010000298.1, read on the forward strand.
GATGGCAGCAATTAGTCCGGCTAATATTACCGGCAGGGTTATAAACTCCTGGTGAACTGTTTTTCCGATGGTGTTTGCTACGGCGTGATCCTTAAAAATGAAATAGGCAACAAAATTGAAAAATGCTGCCCATATCACGGCCTGGAAAGGGGTTAATACTTTAGTGGAAACAATGGTTGCAATGGAATTGGCCGCATCATGAAAACCGTTGATGTAATCAAATATCAGCGCTAGAATAACTATAACTATAAGAAGGGTCATAATATTAATTTGATAATTTGCTAATTAGCTAATTTGCTAATGATGGGCTTTTAAACATTGTAAGTGTCTTTACAATTAGCACATTATCAAATTAGCTCATCAGCTAATTGTTTTAAGCGTATTTCACAATGATAGATTCAATCACATTTGCGGCATCTTCACATTTATCAGTAACAATTTCCATTACCTGGTAAATCTCTCTCTTTTTAATTACTTCTTTGGCATCGGGCTCTGTGGCAAACAGGCGTTCAATACTCATGTCAAAAATATCATCTGCCTGGTTTTCAATACTGTTGATTGCAACCAGTGCATCGGTAATCTGGCGCATATTCTTCATATTACGCAGTTCAGTCACCGCTTTGTGTACCTGCACACAACCAACGGCGATCAGTTCAGCCATTTTCTTTATACCGGTATCATTTGGATTAACCCTGTAAAAATTTATTTTTTTAGCTGAAGCATAGATATAATCTGCAATATCGTCTAGCGCAGAGGCCAGGTAATGGATATCCTCCCTGTCGAAAGGAGTGATAAAGTTTTTACCCAACTCGGTAAAGATATTATGTGTATAATCATCATTAACATGCTCCATATCCTCTATCTCCTGTATCAGTTGAGCCCTTTTATCAAAATCAGGTTCGTTTACTATCTCCTTCAATTTTTCACCCATTTTCACCAGCTCTTCTGCCACACTTTCAAACAGTTGAAAAAATACCCTGTCTTTCGGTAAAAAAATCTTCAAAATTGAATTTAAACCAGCCATAATTATAAAATTTGCGGCAAAGGTTACATTTAAGGATAAACATTTACAGCGCATTTAAAATGGTAATAATTTGGTAACACAGCGATAACTTTAAAATGTTAATGATTTGCGCAAAATCAGTCTTGCTACTATTTATTTGTCAATACTACCTTCATGTTTGTTATTTACCAACTGATAAAAACAATTTGTTAGGTGTTGATTAAATGAGGCGATTTCACCAGGTAAAATTCGCAAATGAATTTGTTAAGTAAATAATATAAAGGCCATTAGTGTAAGTATACCAATGTCCTCTCTTTCTTTAAATCACCGGTTTTAATGATTGCATTCAAAAAAATGGAGTGGTATACGTTCAGGAAAAAGGCTTCTTTAATGGACATACTTTCAGCGGTTTCTTTTTTATGATGCGCAGTCGGCTGAAGTGTTGATATTTAAAGAAATATCCATATAGTTCATTATCGACTTATAAACAATTTAAGATTAATGGGTATATATGTCAATTGTTAAAAATGCTTAATTTCTTCTCGATTATTTGATAGATTCTTAATTTTTTGTTTAACAATTGCAAACAAACTGTTAATTCTTTCTTATATTAGCCTCTTTAGTTAACCAAAATAATTTTATGAGAAAAATCGCATTCATTTTAATGCCTACATTACTTTATATAAATGTGATGTTTGCGCAAACCAAAGATGTAGCAGGAAAGGTTACTGATGCTACTGATGGTTCCGGGCTTACCGGCGTTACGGTTTCAGCCAAAAACGGGAAAGTATCTACCATAACTGAAGCGGACGGCACCTTCACCATCAAGGTTCCGGTAAAAACTACTTCGCTGGTTTTTAGTTATGTTGGTTACAAATCCAGCGAGGTGAAAATTAGTGGCGGACTGATAGCCATTTCATTGACTCCGGGTGTTGATCAATTAGCCGAAGTGATCGTTACGGGGTATGGAACAAAAATTAAGAAAGAGATTTCCGGCAGTATTGCAAGGGTAAGCGGCAAAGACATAGAAAATATGCCGGTTGCCAGTGTTGATGCAGCGCTGCAGGGAAAAGCAGCAGGTGTTTTTGTCAACAGCCAATCCGGAAAGCTGGGCCAATCGGTTACCGTAAGAATTCGTGGTAACTCATCCATCAGCGCGAGCAGCCAACCATTGTATGTAGTAGATGGTGTTCCCGTAACTACAAATGACCAAAGTTCCTATGGAGGTGATACCAATCCATTATCAGATATCAATCCAAATGATATTGAATCGATGGATGTATTAAAAGATGCGTCTGCCGGTGCTATATATGGTAGCCGTGCAGCAAATGGCGTTGTATTAATTACTACTAAGCGGGGTAAAGCGGGTAAAACCAAAGTGAGTGTAAATTATCAAACAGGTACTTCCAAAGAAACCCGTCGTGTTGATTTTTTAAACGCAGAGCAATATGCTGAACTTTTTATAAGAGCCACCACGTATTATGATACATCGCGTGGTAGAAATCCAAGCTCCCCTACAAGCGAAACAACTTTTGCTAAAGACTGGATGGCTTATCATAGTTTTGACAAATGGCTTACAGAACCAACAAAAAGTTATGACTGGCAGGACCAGGCTTTCCAGAAGGGCATATATCACCAGGCAGATATTCAAATGAACGGCGGAAATGAAAAAACAAAATTTTTCGGTTCCCTCCAGTTTTTGGATCAGTCGGGTATTATGGTGGGCAATAATTTAGATAGGATTTCAGGAAGAGTAAATGTTGACCATACTGCAAATGATTGGTTGAAGGTAGGCTTCTCAATGAGTTTAGCCCGAACCCTCAATCGCAGGCTGCCCGATGACAATGCTTTTTCCAACCCACTTCAGGCGGTTGCATTTATGCCGGTAACACCATTTACCGACCCCAATACCGGTTTGCCAACCGGCACGCCTCCAGGCGATGTAAATGTTGGTTTATATTATAATCCACGTCTTACAGTTGATTACGGAAAATATACGCAGGAGGTTTTCAGAAATTTAAGTAATGTGTATGGCACAGCGAAAATCTTACCCGGCTTAATCTTCCAAACAGAATTTGGAGTAGATATATTGAGCCAGAATGAAGAGTCATTTTTTCAAAGCCAAACTGCCCGTAACCAAACCCGTGCAATCAGGCCCGGAGGTGTTGGGGTCGGTTCAAACCGTGGTGCTTTTGTTGTAAATTATAATACCAATAATTATTTCAATTATACCAAAAATTTCGGCAATCATTCCATTGATGCTACGGCAGGTATGCAATACCAGCAAAGTTCTGCCAGGTATAACTTTATTGAGGGGCTTGACTTCCCTTCTGATTCTTATAAGAAAATTGCCAGTGCCGCTACCAAATCAGATGGAAGTTCTTCACAAAGTAATTACAGCTTTGTTTCCACATTTTTCAGAGCCAACTATAAATTTAACGACAAGTACCTTGCTACGGTTAGTGTCCGCCGGGATGGTTCTTCCCGGTTTGGCGCCAATGAGCGGTATGGTGTTTTTCCGGCAGCTTCTGTAGGATGGGTTATTTCAGAGGAGAATTTTCTGCAGTCTGTCAGAGCAATAAGTTTCCTGAAACTGCGTGCCAGTTATGGTCAGGTAGGAAATGCTGAAATCGGGAATTTTCCCCAACTTGGGTTATTTACAGGCGACGCCGGATACGTTGGCAATGCCGGTCAGCGTCCGTCACAAATCGGAAATCCTAATTTGAAATGGGAAACTACCACTCAATTAGATTTTGGACTTGATTTTGGCATTCTTAATAACAGGATTTCGGGTGAACTGGATTATTATGAAAAGAAAACCTCTGGTCTCTTACTCAATGTAAATATTCCAGGCACTTCCGGTTTTACCACGCAAACAAAAAATGTGGGAAAACTTGAAAATAAAGGTGTTGAATTGGTTTTAAATACACAAAACCTGGTGGGTAAATTCAAATGGAATACAAGTTTCAATATTGCTAATAACAAGGGTAAAGTAGTGGATATCCAGGGGCAAATTATTGAAGGGGGCGTTAGCAGCATGAACCGCGTAGCGGAAGGACAGCCAATAGGTGTTTTTTATGCAGTAGAATATGCCGGTGTTAACCCGGCCAATGGAGATGCTTTATTTTACAAGAATACTACTGTAAACGGACAACTTGATAAAACCACGGTAAATGGTGCTGGGTTTAGCCAGGCCCAAAGAACCATTGTGGGAGATCCAAATCCTGATTATATTTTCGGTGTTACCAATAATTTTTCATTTAAGGGTATAGATATGTCTGTATTCATCAACGGAGTTTGGGGTAACCAAATAAATATTTATGGAATGGGCCGTTATTCCTCTGCTAATTTCAGGTTTGAGGATAACCAGACCGCAGACCAGGTGAATGCCTGGACTAAACCGGGGCAAATTACAAATATACCACAGGCAAGATGGCTATCCAACAACGGCGCACAGGTAAGCAGCCGCTATATTGTGGACGGAGCATTTGCAAGGGTAAGAACTGTAACCTTAGGATATACTGTTCCGGCTAAACTTATTTCCAGGCTGAAATTAGACAAGATAAGGGTATATGCTTCTGCGCTCAATCTTTTCACTTTTACAGATTATCCTTACTGGGATCCTGAAGTAAATGCCGATTCTTTTGATTCAAATATAGCGAAGGGGAACGATTTTTATACACCGCCACAGCCTAAAACTATATTATTTGGAATCAACATCGGGTTTTAATAAAAGTATATCTAAGTAAACAAACAAAGTCAATATTATAAAAAGCCGGAATAATAATCCACTTGTTTTATAATGATGAACTTTTTGATAAAATAAAAAATAAAACATGAAAAAATATTTGATTAATACGCTGGTAATCGCAATACTGGCAACCGGGTGCGATAAAAAACTGGATGTGGTACCAACTCAAAGCATTGCGCAGGAGATAGCTTTGATTACCGAGGGCGACGTAAATGTTACTTTAATTGGCGCTTATGACGGTATACAATCTGCTGCTACTTATGGTGGTGATATATTTGTATTGAATGAACTGATTGGTAATATTGATGACATAAGGTTCACCGGAACTTTTGCAGGGCTGGCAGAAGCGCACCGCCTTGAAATGACCGCCAATAATACGTATGCACGGGATACCTGGAATGTTGCTTATAATGCAATCAATCGTTGCAACAATGTATTGTCAGCACTGGATAAAGTAGTTTCATCCCCTGCCGCTAAAAGCAGGGTAGAAGGGGAGGCATTGTTTATTCGTGCTTCACTTTATTTTGAACTGGTTAAGTTATATGCAAAAACATGGGGTGATGGGGATAACCAAACCAATCCGGGTGTACCGCTGGTTACTACACCAACCACAGCGATAACTGAAGCTGATTATAAAGCGAGAAACAGTGTAGCGGAAGTGTATGCTTTGATTAAAGCCGACCTGGTAAAAGCAGAAGGGCTTTTGCCGGCAAGCAACAAAATTTTTGCTACTAAAAACGCTGCTGCAGCAATGCTTTCCCGATTAGCATTGGTGCAGGGAGATTATGCCACTGCACGTGATGCCGCAAACCGCGTAATTACTTCAGGTTTAAATCCTCTTTCAGCCACTTTTGGAGGATTGTTTTTTACTTCCATCAACAACCAGGGAAACAGTCCGGCGGAATATATTTTTTCAATGAAAGTAACCGCACAGGATGGAGCCAACGGAATCAACACATTTTTTGGCATTAGTGTAAGCTCAATTTCCGGTACTGCAGGTAGGGGGGATTGTAAAATACAGCCCGCGCATTTGGCTAAATACGAAGCCGGCGATGCCAGGGGAGCATATTTTCAATTGGTGGGTGGAAACAATTATACCAGGAAACATTTAGACAGATACGGTAATGTACCAGTTGTACGTACCGGGGAAATGTATCTTACCAGGGCGGAGGCAAATTTCCAGCTTGGAACTTCGGTTGGGGCAACACCTTTGGCCGACATTAATACAATCAGGAACAGATCTTCTTTGGGGAGTCTGGCAGCAGTAGACCTGGCAGCAATTTTGAAAGAACGTTACCTTGAACTGGCATTTGAAGGCCAGCGGCTGCCGGATATCAAGCGCACCCGTGGAACTCAATCGGGTACTGCCTGGAATTCTCCCAAAATGATACTGCCAATACCTCAAAGGGAAATTGATGTAAATAAAAAACTGGTTCAGAATTCAGGATACTGATAAATATTATAAGTAAGACAGGCAAATAGAATAGTTTACCTGAATTTATATTTTTGAGAGGGTTGCTTCATAACAGAAGCAGCCCTCTTTTTTTGATATATGCATGCTTATGTGATGTCTTCAGGACGAAAGTCCCATTTTACATTTTAGTAGTAAAGATTAAGGAAAGGCAGGGTGGTCGCAGGTGGCCACTAATTTTAGGAAAGAGGGAGATAAATAGTTGAGTATGCTAATAGAAATAACCGGCAGGAACCTGGTTACAAATGGAGTGTTGCTAAAATATGGGCGGTAAAATTACAGTTACAGGCACTTTTAATGGATCTTTCTCATTAAAGATAAAATAAGCATCGATGAAAGATATATTGGAAATGTCAGGTGTGATTAAAAATATTAATTTAAAAACATGTTATGTTTCTTTTGCTGAAAGTTTTCGAATTAAAATTGATTTCCGATGAATAATGAGACTATTATTCATTTAGATAAATGTCAAATATTGGGTAAAAAAATTTAAGCAATTGATAAAAAATGGCCTTAGAATTTTGATTTCAATAAAGAACCGAATTTATGTTGAATCTGTACGAAATAAGATAATAAATGATATCTATTTGCGAGCCCGGAAAAAATGGGGAGTCCATTCCCCACCTGTGTTTCAGCCATTTAAAATACAAAAAAAAATATTATTAAGATAGCTGCCTTTAATGCAGCGCACTTTGCTTTCCTGCTGTCAATATTTCGTTAAGTTTTTGTTATCAAACGTATTCTTTAAGTAAAACAAAAAAACATGAGAACAATTGCATTTTTATTTGCAGTACTCTTTATGAGCACTGCATCCGTATTTGCCCAAAATCAGATAAAGGGCAGGGTAACGGATTCAAAAGACGGATCTCCTCTCACCGGGATATCTGTTAAGGTGAAAGGAACAGATATTGGAGCCGTCACCGGTTCCGATGGAACCTTCACAATTTCCTCCTCTAAACAGGAAGAAACCTTCGAAGTAACCGGGGTCGGTTTTATGAGTAAAACAATAAGAGGACAAGCCGGCAAAGATTTACAAATACTACTTGACCAGGATACCAAAAGCCTAAGCGAAGTAATTGTGACAGCGCTTGGTATTACCCGCTCAAAAAATACCTTGCCCTATGCAGCTACCACTATCAAGGCAGACGATGTAAATCAAACAAGAAACAGCAATGTTATAAGTAACTTAAGTGGTAAGGTTGCAGGTTTGGATATTAAGCAAACCAATAGCATGGGTGGCTCTACCAACGTACTCCTTCGCGGCTTTAAATCACTGTCGGGCAATAACCAGGCGTTGTTTGTGATAGATGGTGTTCCATTTGACAACAGTAATAATAATACAACTGATCAAACCACCGGACGTGGAGGTTTTGACTACGGTAGTGCCGCCGCGGATATCAACCCTGATGATGTTGAAAGTATTAGCATTTTAAAAGGAGCGGCCGCCAGTGCATTGTATGGCTCCCGCGGTTTTAACGGTGTAATTTTAATCAATACCAAAAAAGGGAAAAAGGGATTTAATGTAACGGTTAATTCCGGCATAACACACAACTCCATTTTAAATAACACCTTTCCTACCTATCAAAAGAAATATGGCCAGGGATATGGGTTTTATTACGGACCTAATGGTGATGCCAATTTCAATGTGGAAGATGTAAATGGGGATGGAATTCCGGACCTGGTTACCCCACTCACGGAAGATGCATCTTATGGGGCACCTTTTGATGCCGGTAAATTAGTATACCAATGGAGTTCATTCGACCCTTCTTCGCCTAATTTTGGAAAGTCACTTCCATGGGTAGCCGGAGCCAATGACCCAAACTCTTTCCTCGAAAAGCCTTTAAGCTTCAATAACAGTGTGTTCCTTGAAGCCGGGAATGACAAAGGGTCTTACGCTTTGGGGTACACCCGTAATAATGAAAAGGGGGTATTGCCCAATAGCTTTTTAGATAAGGACCTGGTAAATTTTACCGCCACCTATAAACTGAATGATAAGTTTACTGCAGGCGCTTCCGCCAATTACTCCAATATTAGCGGTAAAGGCCGTTATGGAACCGGTTATGATGGAGCGAATGGGTTGAATCCAATGACTTCATTCCGGCAATGGTGGTCAGTTGCAACTGATGTGCAGGAATTAAAAAATGCTTATTTCCGTAACAGGCAAAATATCACCTGGAACCCGGCCAGCAGCGATGATATAACAACGCCTATTTATTGGGATAATATCTATTTTACCAGGTATGAAAATTATGAGACCGACAACAGGAAAAGATTATTCGGTAACATGTCGCTCAATTATAAGGCTACAAGCTGGCTAAACATCCTGGGAAGAGTTGCATTGGATACTTATGATGAGATTCAGGAAGAAAGAAAAGGGGTTTCAAGTGTGGGGGTACCATTTTACAGGAGGTTCAACAGGAGGTATACCGAAACCAACTACGATGTACTGGCTACTACCAATTTTGACCTTACTTCCGACCTGAATTTAAAGACATTGGCAGGTACAAATATCAGGGTTCAATCAACTGCCAGCATCGATGCAATTACTAATGGCGGACTGGGTTTACCAAGATTATATGTATTGTCTAATTCCATCAATACACCATTGCCTCCGGTTGAATTTGAAGGAACGAGGAGAGTTGAAGGTTATTTTGCAGGTGCCACCTTCACTTATAAGAACACTTATATTTTGGATGGTACCATTCGCAGGGACCGTTCCTCTACCCTGCCTGATGGAAAGAATGTTTATTATTATCCTTCTGTTTCTGCAGGCATTGTATTCTCAGAGTTAGTAAAGCCTGATTGGTTAAGTTATGGTAAAGTAAGAGTAAACTACGCTGAAGTGGGAGGAGATGCTCCTTTATACAGCACCAAAGACACTTATGTGCATGACGTGGATGCCAACTCAGGAAGCGAAGTGTCCACATTTAATGGCAATTCCTTGTTCTCTGTTTCAAACACCAAAAACAACCTGCAGCTTCTGCCGGAAAGAACCAAAAGTTTTGAAGTGGGACTAGAAATGAATTTCTTTAAATCAAGGTTTGGTTTTGATGCGACGTTCTATTCTGCTAAAACCATTGACCAGATTATACCACTTACGGTTTCCTCTGCTACCGGGTTTTCAAGGAAATTTGTAAACTCCGGTACGATCCAGAACAGGGGTTTTGAGGTATCATTAAATGGTGCTCCTATCAGAAACACTGATTTTACCTGGGATATAAATGTAAACTGGACACGCAACCGGAATAAAGTAATTGAGTTGTATGCTGGAGTTGACAACATTATTTTGGGTGATTTCCAGGGTAGTTTAACAACGAATGCAACTCAGGGCCAACCATACGGAACCATTCATGGAACTGATTTTATTTATACCAATGGTCAAAAAACGGTGAGCACCTCAACTGGCCGCTATTTGAAAACCGGTACCAATAATGTTACTATTGGAAATATTAATCCTGACTGGACCGGTGGTGTAACCAACAAATTTTCGTACAAAGGATTCTCAGCCAGTTTCCTGATTGATGTTAAAAAAGGCGGTGATGTATTTTCTACCGATTTGTACTACGGGCTTGCAACAGGACTCTATCCTGAAACTGCCGGGAACAATGATTTAGGCAACCCATTAAGAGCTCCTTTGGCTGATGGTGGTGGTATTATCAGGGAAGGTGTTACACCAGATGGAAAGGTTAATACCATGCGGGTAAGCGCTTCAAATTATGGAGCCTACGGATATCGTTTCGCTCCCGATAAAGCCTTTGTGTATGATGCAGGGTATGTTAAATTGAGAGAAGCAGGAATAGGATACAGTCTCCCTAAATCTATGTTTGGAGGCGGAATGATTAAAGGAATCGAATTGGCACTGGTAGGTAGGAACCTTTGGATTATACATAAGAATCTTCCTTATGCAGATCCGGAAGAAGGGTTTAGCTCAGGAAATTTGCAAGGTATTCAAACCGGGGCATATCCGTCCGTACGGGCCATTGCCTTTAACGTAAAAATTAAATTATAAAATTCAAGACATAAAAATATTTTATATGAAACGAATAATGTACAGCATTCTTTTATCAGGAGTCTTCCTGGTATCCTGCAAAAAGAATATTACGGATCTGAATCTGAATCCGAAACAGCCTGATAATGTTACGGCAGCGTCCCTGTATGCCAATGCTTCCATCAACCTGTCAGATGTTTTGGCCAGTCCAAATGTAAATACCAATATATTCAGGCTTTTTGCACAGCAGTGGGCGGAAACTACTTATCCGGATGAAACCAACTATGATTTGGACGGGAGGTCAATACCAGACCGCTGGTTTACTGAGTTTTACCGGGATGTGATAAAGGACCTCATGCAGTCTGCAGTAATATTGGAAACGGAGAAATCAATTCCACCTATTATGACAGATGCTCAGTATAAAAACAAAAAAGCGGAAATTGAAATTCTGACTGTTTTTGCATACTATCATTTGGTAACCACTTTTGGAAATATTCCTTTCTCAGAAGCATTCAATGAAGATAAGACCCAGCCAAAATATGATGATGCGGCAACCGTTTATGCAAAGCTCATTACTGATCTGGATGCGGCATTAGCCAAGATCACTACTACAGCAAGTGGTTTTGGAGCCGCCGATATTATATTGAATGGTGATATGGCTAAGTGGAAAATGTTTGGCAATAGTTTAAAAATGCGCATGGGAATGTTAATCGCTGATTCTGACCCTGTAAAGGCCAGCGCTATGGTATTGGCGGCGGCCCCCAACGTGGTAGGTAGTAATAGCGAAAATCTTCAAATGCATTTCTTGTCAGCACCACCTAATACCAATCCAATATGGGAAGACCTGGTACAAAGTGGCCGGTACGATTTTGTAGGTGCAAACACAATGGTAAATAAAATGAAAAGCTTAAATGATCCCAGGATACCGTTATTTTTCGAAAAGGATGAAAATAATGGTTATTCCGGTGGTATCTATGGGGCTGCTAATTCTTATAGCACTTATTCGGCACCAACCGTTACTATTACAGATCCTGAGTATCCCCTAACTTTCTTTAGTTATTCAGAAATGGAGTTTTTGAAAGCAGAGGCGGTTGCAAGGGGTATAGCAGTGGGCGGCACTGCGGAAGAGCATTATAATAAAGCTATTGATGCCTCTATTGAAGAATGGGGTGGTACTTCAGCCGAAGCTTTAGCTTACCGTAGCCAGGCTTCTGTGAAATACACTACCGCTTCCGGTAACTATAAAGAAAAGATCGGCCTTCAGTCATGGATTGCACTCTACAACAGGGGTTACGATGCATGGACCCAATGGAGACGACTTGATTATCCTCAACTGTTGCCTCCTCCTGATGGTATTTTTGCAAATGATGAAACTCCTGGCGTGCCGGTTAGATACACTTACCCGGTAGTAGAGCAGAATTTAAATAAGGCAAATTACAATGCCGCCGCCGCAGCCATTGGTAAGGACAGGGTGACGCAAAAACTCTGGTTCGATAAATTCTAATTAATTCTTTTAAATTTTAAAAGGCCGCTCCCTTTAATGGGAGCGGCTTTTTAATGCGTTGAACCCGGTTGTTATATTAAAAGCGTTTATTACGGAATTTTTTACAGACAGAGAAAACCGCAGCCCTTCGTACCATCCTTTGAACTGGTGTTTTGAATTTTTAATGGTGGTATTGTTTAATAGAATTGGTTGATCCATTTTTTATTGCCGGTGGTAATAATACCCCATCCTTATTTGGTGTAACCGAATGAATTTATCTTTAAAACGGGCAACTCTTTTTACGGGACTGCCGAAATTTAATTCCCGCGGGCAGCAGCATTTTTTGTTAAGAAATTGCTTATTTAACATATACAGCGTTCATTTTATAACTTCCTGCTTCACTATATATAAATATATAATAAAGTATATCGTTTTTAATAATAGGTCCGTTAATTATCCCGAAAATTTATTGTTTAGAATGATTATTTAAAATAGTTTATTCATTTAGTCGGTATTATTAAATTTTATCAAAATTAGATTCCTTTATTTTCAGGTAATTTGAAATTTAGTTAAAAATTATTTGCTATTTTTTTAACAAAAATTTGGTTTTTAGTGCAGCTAATCGTTTCTTTAACAAGTCTCAACTTTAACAAATTGTTAAAACTGATTGAATTCTACCTTTTTTCATTTACATCACCAGCAAATTTTATTTCTAAACCAAAATTAAATTACACATGAGAAAACTTATGACTATGATGGTAGTATGCTTACTATCAATTGGAGTCGTTTCAGCCCAAACCCGGTTAATAACCGGTAAAGTAACTGATTTGAAAGGAGAACCGGTTCCAGGCGCAACTGTTAAAATTAATAAAGGAGTAACTGTCGCTGCAGATGAAGATGGAAAATTTCAAATCAATGCGAAGACTGGAGACGTTCTTACAATAACTTCTATTGATTTTGGAACGGCTACCGCAACAGTTGGTGCCGGATCCATTCTCAATATTTCCCTTTCCAACCGGGAAAACAAACTGGAAGAGGTGGTAGTAACTGCCCAGGGAATACGTAAAAAATCAAGGGAAATAGGCTATTCCTATGCTAAAGTCTCCAGTGAAGATGTAAATGTGGGCCGTTCTCCACAGTTAGCACAGGCATTGTCAGGCAAAGTATCCGGTTTAGCAATTTACAACGTAAACAACAGTGTTGATCCACAAGTAAAAGTGGTTTTACGCGGTTACCGTTCCTTGACTGGTAACAATGATGCGCTGGTGGTATTGGATGGTATGCAAACTACTCAAACAGTACTTTCTATCATCAATCCAAATGATATCGAAAGTGTTTCAGTATTAAAGGGAGGCCAGGCTGCAACATTGTATGGCTCTGCAGGTATTAATGGGGCTATCGTAATAACAACAAAAAGAGGTGCAAAAGGTAAACTGAAAGTTTCTTATGCAAATTCTACCAATTTCGATCAAATTAGTTTCCTGCCTGAGTTTCAAAATAAATATGGTAATGGATCGCATTATGCTACTTCTTTTGGAGGGGCTGGATACAAAACTGATTATTTAGAAAGAATGAAGGATAACTGGCGCCCATTTGAAAACCAACAATACGGAGACGCTTTCAATGGGGAACCAAGAATTATTGGTCGTGTTTTAGAGGATGGCAGCAAAAATATTCTCCCGTACCAGGCGATTGAAAATACCAGGCGTAAAGCTTTCGATATTGGATCTACGCTGAACAACCAGGTTAGTTTCCAGGGTGGTGATGCTAGCGGAACTTATTTCATGTCAGTTGAAAATAATAAAATTAAGGGTATTGTGCCTTTAGATAAAAGTGAGCGTAACAGTGTAAGAATTGCTTCTACAAAAGAGTACGGCAAATTGAATGTAGGGTTTACAGCATCATATGTGCAGGCAGGTTACAACAGGACCACTTTCGATTTTTATAACGACCTGATCAATACTGCTGCGAATATTCCGCTTGAAAGTTTAAGAGACTGGCAGACTAATAAGTTTGCAAATCCCAATGGTTATTATAATGATTATTTTAATAATCCTTATTTTAATAAAGACAATAATCGTACAAAATATACCGATGTGAATGTTCAGGGTAATTTTGACATTACCTACAAAGCTACCGACTGGTTAAGTGTTTACAATCGCTTAGGAGTAATGAATAACTCACGTACTCAAAAAAGCTACACTGGAAAATTCCTATACTCAGATTGGGCAAAGAATAGCGCATTTGTGCCAGCTCCCTGGGAATTTGCTAATGACTATGATGGTATTGACCGTGCAGGCACTGACAACCTGGGTAGCGTTGCGGATTTTTCCGGTACAGAAAACGTTGTTAACAATGAATTCCAACTGCGTATGGAAAAAGACTTTGGAAAATTTTCCAACAAATTAACGCTTGGGTATAGCATATATCAAAGAGCTACAAAGGGCATTACGGTTGGTTCCAGTTCTGTTGTGGTTCCTGGTGTTTACAATGTTTCAAACCGGCAGGGTGAATTAACCGGGGGTGAAGGAAACACGTTGGAACGTAAGTATGGCTATTATGCCGACCTTACGACAGGCTATAAGGACTGGTTGATATTAAATGGCACCTTCAGGTATGATGCCACTTCAAGATTCTTTAAATCCACCAGGCCTTCAAGCGCCTACTCTTATCCTTATTATGGGGTAGCCTTATCTTTTATTGCGACAGATGCTATTCCATCACTCAAAAGCAATACGCTTAACTATGCAAAAATCCGCTTGAACTACAATAAAAATGGCAATGATAATATCCCTTTATATGGCTTAGATCTTACCTATCCTAATGGAGCAGGCTTTCCGTATGGTAATGCTGTTGGTTTAACTGTTGGCAATACATTGCCCGATCAAAATCTTAAGCCTGAGTTTGTAACTTCGTACGAGGTTGGTGGAGAATTCCAACTATTCAATGACAGGGTTAACATAGATGTTTCTGCATATACGCAAACTTCAAAAGGCCAGGTAATTACAGTAAGAGTTCCTAACACTACAGGATTCTCAAACCTTTTGATAAATGTGGGAGAAGCTAAAAACTGGGGTTATGAAGCAGATTTAAAAGTTCAGATTATAAAAGCGCTTAAATTCAAATGGGAAGTTGGCATTCGTTATTCTTATAATGACAATAAAGTGGTGGATTTGTATCCTGGTATCAATGAGTTCCAGTTAGGTGGATTTAGTTATGCCAATACAAATGTCATTAAAGATCAAAGGTTCCCCATCTTAAAAACAGATGGTTACCGATATGCTCCTGATGGGTCTGGCAGAAGACTGGTTGATCCTGTTACGGGTTACCCATTGAGAGATGTTTCTTTAACAAGCAGGGGCGGTACCTTACCCCGCCATATTGTTGGGGCTGGATCAAAACTTTCTTATAATGCCTTTAACCTTGCCTTCAATTTCGAATATCGTGGTGGAAATGTCATGTATAGCGATCTTGGCAGGCAAATGACTTTTACCGGTGCGGGTAAATGGACAGAGCTAAGAACGCCACATGTATTCCCCAATTCTGCTTATCTTGATGCCAGCGGCAAAGTTGTGCCTAATACCACATTGAATGCACAGGAGTCAGAATATGAATTGTGGGTATCCCATTACCGCAGAATTTCAGAGAATTTTACAACTCCGGCCTGGTTTATCAAACTACGGGATATCAATCTCGCTTATAACTTACCTGCAAAAATGCTTACCAAAACAAAGATTTTTACAGGCGCTAGTATTGCGTTGTATGGAAGAAACTTATTCACTATCGTAGATAAATCAAACTTCTACACTGATCCTGAGTTTAGTTTTACAACAGGTAATGGCGTGGGTATTAATACCACATTGCAAACTCCTCCGGTTCGTCAATATGGTTTTAATGTTAACCTCACATTTTAAAATCTAATTATGCACAAAAAATTAATAATTATGAAAATTAAATCAATATACTACATTGCATTACTGGCTGTGATTGGGTCAGGATGTACAAAGAGTTTTCTGGATGTAAACACGAATCCCAACAGTTTACCTTCTGCAACACCCTCTTTTGTATTGACAAACGCGATGAATACAACCTCCAATAACATGATAAACGCAAATGAAACCGGTTCTTACTGGGCGGGGCATTGGACACAATCAAGCTCTTACATTTTAAGCCCGGAGACATTTTCGTACAATTTTACCGACGGTAATTTTAATTATTGGGATGGTATCTATGATAACTTACAGGATTATCAGTATGTAATTGACAATGCAGACGCTAGTGATCAAAAGTATTTTAAAGGACCAGCTAAAGTAATGAAGGCTTATTTATTTGGTGCGTTAGTTGATATGTATGGCAATATACCCTATACAGATGCTTTGAAAGGAGTAGGTTCACTAGCTCCAAAATTTGATGATCAAAAGGCAGTGTATGAAGATCTGATTAAAAAATTAGACGAAGCCATTGTTGATATAAAAGCAACACCGTTTGCAAGTGCATTTTCTGGCGCTGATATCATCTTTAAAGGGGTATCTAGTAGCTGGGTTAAATTTGCAAATTCTCTTAAATTGAGGCTATTGATTCATCAGTCAAGAATACTGGGCAGAGATGCCTATATCATCGCTGAAATTAATAAAATTGTCGCCGAAGGAAGTGGTTTTATCACTGGAAGTGAAATAGGAGCTGGGGGGCCAACTTTTTACATTGCAACAGCAGGTAAATTAAATCCAATGTACGATCGCTGGGCATACGATGCTAACGGTGCGCAGAGGGCATTAGGTCGTTTCCCAAGACCTACGAAGTTTTTATTTGATGTGTTAATAGCGGCTGATGATACATTACGGCTCAAACGTATAGCGTATGCAAAAGGGGGTGAAAACGGATCAACCCCGGGTGTTAGTACTGCTCCGGAAATCATTGCAAACTATGTAGGGGTGCCCTTCGGAGTATCATCAGGATTTACTGCACCCGCCACATCTTATATAGGTCCAAGTGTTTTTGTAAAAGGAACATTTAATAAACCTTTTATATTGATGACTGCTGCCGAAATTCAATTTTCTTTGGCTGAAGCAAAACAGCGTTTACCAGCTGTTACCTTGCCAAATTCAGCACAAAGTTATTATGAAGAAGGAGTACGCCAATCATTCCGTGCATTGGGTGTTGCAAACGCAGTTACTAACGCAAATTTATTATTAGCAAGTGGAAAAGTTGATGCTGATTGGGCAGCTTCAACAGATAAATTAAAAGCCATTGCTACCCAAAAATGGTTATCCTTAGTAAATTTAAACGGATTGGAGGCATGGACAGAATATCGTAAAACAGGTATTCCAAACACGCCGCAAGCCGCCACCGTAACTGGAACTAAACGGCCGCTTCGTTTATTTTATCCTAATACTGAATCTGGTAGTAATACTACAAATGTAAAAGCGCAGGGAGTAATTGATGTGTTTACAACCCGAATTTTCTGGGATATAGATTAATACTAATTATGTTTTTAAAAAGGGTCGCCATTCTCCAGGCGGCCCTTTTTTTGTCGGGTAAGTTTATTATAATTGGCACTGTTGCAAGGAATACAGCAGTATCGTTTTATCTAAAAAAGTATTCTTTCTTACCGGTATTGTATCTTTACAGCCTTATTTTTTCATAACAATAAGGTAATAAAAGATAGTTACCTGCTTAAAAAAGCGTCAGTGAAATTGAGAAAATGTCTGTTGATATTTTTTACTTTATTATATCTTCAAAACACAAGGGCCCAGTTTTTAATGGATATGATAGATTCTACTTCTGATATGGGAAAGGGGATGATATATATTTATAAGAAATTTGATCATATCCGTTTGGGGGGCTATATACAACCTCAATTTCAAGTAGCTTCCGGCAAAGGAATCAAGTCATTTGAAGGCGGAGATTTTTCACCAAGGGTAAGTAACCGTTTTCTTCTCCGGCGTAGCCGGGTTCGAATTGACTACATACACTTCGAAAAAAATAATCAACCCGGAATACAGATTGTTTTTCAGTTTGATGCCAATGAAAGGGGCTTTACCGTAAGGGATGTATGGGGCCGCATTTTTGAAAGTAAATTCCGGCTTTTCTCTTTTACAACGGGAATGTTTGCAAGGCCATTTGGATATGAAATTAATCTCAGCAGCAGCGATAGGGAAAGCCCTGAAAGAGGG
Organism: Ferruginibacter sp.; assembly: GCA_031424955.1. GTDB lineage: Bacteria > Bacteroidota > Bacteroidia > Chitinophagales > Chitinophagaceae > Ferruginibacter. Next base: position 28,053 of record JANPIJ010000298.1, read on the forward strand.
CGCATGAGCCAGACTTTAATGAAAAGTGAACGAGATCTTGGGGCCATGATTAGTTATAATGGGAAAAAAGGAACTCACCTGTTGAATTACCTGAAAGTAGATGCCGGCTTATTTAACGGACAGGGAATTAATGCCGCCGGAGATTTTGATAACGCTAAGGATTTTATAGGAAGGATTGCTCTCAAACCATTTAAAGTTTATGATGCCCTCACCATGTCAGTAGGCACCTCTGTTTTATATGGAGGGTTGGAAAATAATACAAAATACCGATACACCACCCAAAACCAGGCAGGTGTAAAAAAAGAAATAGTAGATTCCGCTATCACCAATATTGGCCGCGTATCTCCCCGGAGATATTATGGTGCAGATATGCAGTGGAAGTTGAAAACCAAAGCAGGATACACAGAAATCAGGGGTGAGTTTTTAACCGGTTTGCAAACAGGGAGCGCAAATAACTCAGAAACACCCGCCACTTTATTAGCCGGTACTGATGGTTTTCATACCCGGCATTTTAATGGAGCTTATTTTTATTTATTACATAATATTTTTTCTATAAAGCACCAGTTGTTATTGAAATATGATTGGTACGATCCTAATACAAAAGTCGCTGGTAAGGAGATAGGTGTGCCTGGTGCAAATCTTTCTGCTGCCAATATCAAATTCAAAACGATTGGTTTAGGCTACCTGTATTATATAACTATCAACGTAAAAGGAGTAATATATTATTCCATCACCAAGAATGAGAAAACAGTTTTGCCGGGTTTTGAGTCTAATCTCAATGCCCGGGTGTTGACGATGCGTTTACAGTTCAGATTTTAATAATTATTATACTAACCGCTTTGCCATTCATTATTTCAATGATTCAGTAAAATGCTTAAGTCAATTTGGTATAGGATAATACCAATCGCGTAACATTGAGGTAACATAGGCGTAACATTTCGGTAACATTTCATTCACGTTGCCGTAACATTGTTATATTCTCTTTGCACAAATAATAAATGCATGAGAGGCTTACTTTTTTTACTGTTACTTTCTATCACTACATTCTCCTTATTTAGTCAATCTACATTAGTTCCGTTAACGGGTAAAATCGTTAATGAAAAAAGCGAAGCACTGGTTGGAGTCAATATCACCATTACCCCGGGGCCTAAGAATATAGTAACGGATGCGGAAGGCAGGTTTACGGTAAATTTAGACAATACAGCTAAATATACTTTCAAATTAACTTTTGTTGGATACGAACCGAAAATAATCAGCGAAATTGACGTAAAAAACAATCAGGAGAATATACTGGATATAGTAATGAAGGAAAGTAGTAAATCTACTTTGGAAAGTGTTACACTGAGGGCTACCCCGAGGAAAATGGAAAATACAAATGCATTACTTGCTTTTCAGAAAGGCAATGCCGGTGTATCAAGTGGTTTGGCAGCCGATTTTATACGCCGGACACCCGATAAAAATACCGGGGAAGTATTACGCCGGGTAAGCGGAGCATCTATCCAGGATAATAAGTTTGTAATCATCCGTGGACTAAGTGACCGGTATAATTCCGCTTTTATTAACGGTGCAGCATTGCCCAGTAGCGAACCAGATAAAAAAGCCTTCTCTTTCGATATTATTCCGTCCGCATTAATCGATAATATTATCATCAGCAAAACTGCTACTCCCGATTTAACAGGGGAATTTGCAGGTGGTGTTGTACAAATTCTCACAAAAGATATCCCAACTTCCAGTTCAATATCGGTCGGGGTTAGTGTAGGGTTTAATACACAATCTGCCTTTAAAGATTTTGTAAGTAATGAAAGAGGAGGAACAGATTTTCTGGGCTTTGATGATCGCCGGTCATTACCTGGTTCTTATCCCAAAAAATACCTTGATTATTCTAATTTGTCCAATGAGGAAAAAGTAGCTGTGGCAAAGTCGTTCCGAGACGATGTATACAACGAAGTGCAGTCTTCAGCAGCTCCTATCCAAACGTATAATTTTACCTGGTCTAATGTAAGCCGTTATAAAAATGGAAGCGCAATAGGTTCGGTTGTGGGTATTACGTATAGAAGCTCAAAACTTTTATTTGATGTAAATAAAACACTTTATGAGAGAGGCGCAAGTGGACAGGCATTTTTTGATTACCGTGATAAACAAAATAAGTATGCGGTTACATGGGGCGGGATCGCAAACATAGCATGGAGTTATAAAAAGCATAAGATAGCATTTAAGAATTTATTCAACCAGTTGTTAGAGGATAACTATTACAGGCGTACCGGTATCAATACCGAAAACCTGCAGGATGTTTCTCTCCGGTCATCTGTATTGAATCAGCGTAGTTTATATTCTGCCCAGTTAGAAGGTACACACCAGCTTACTTCCAGGAATATTAAAGCGGTGTGGAATTTAAACTTTGCTTTAAACGACAAGCAGCAGCCCGACCTGAGGGTACAAACCTATGGGAAATCAATTGGAATCAATGAGCCATTCAGGATTAATTTAAGAGGTAATAATACCAACCGTTTTAACAGCGAACTTACCGATTATATATTTGGTTACAACGCATCGGTAGCCGTTCCTTTTCAAATTAAAGATCAGAAGCAAAACTTTAAAATCGGTGGTGCTTCCACTGTTAGGTTACGTGATTTTAAAGCGTTCATATTCGGCTATGAAGATCCTGCCATCACTGCGCTGCTGGAATTACCCTATAACCAGATTTTTAACAGGGATAATTTTGGTGGCAACGGATTCCAGTTGTCTACCGACCTGCAGAATATACAGGATAAATATTATGGAGTGTCAGCATTATCTGCAGGCTATGCGATGATGGATAATAAATTAAGTGATAAAATCAGGATAGTTTGGGGATCCCGGTTTGAATATTTTGAACAATTTTTAAAATCCAATACGCAGATTACAGACAAGGCCTTGGTTGTTAATACCGAAAAATTTGATGTATTACCTTCTATCAACCTTACCTATAGTGCCAACGGTAAAACCAACATCCGTCTTGCCGCTTCCCGTACAGTTGCCCGGCCCGAGTTTAGGGAGATTGCAGCATTTACATTTTTCGATTTTGAACAGATCGCATCTACGCAGGGTAATGCTGAATTAAAGAGGAGCAGTATTCTAAATGGAGATATACGCTATGAGTATTATCCCAAAGCCGGAGAAATACTTTCATTAGGTGGTTTTTATAAAAAATTTACTGACCCAATTGAATTAAGACTAAACAGTTCAAGTGTTGCTACAAGGCGCCAGTACCAGTTTCAGAATGGTGAAAAGGCCACCCTTTATGGTTTAGAAGCGGAATTTAGAAAGAACCTGTCCTTTATAAGTGAAAAAGCAGGTTGGTTAAACAATTTATATTTTAATGGTAATGTATCTGTAATATTTTCTGAAGTAGTAATCGGTAATACGGATGCATCAGGCAACAAACTTACAGCTACACAACGTCCGTTACAGGGACAATCTCCCTACCTGATCAATGCTGGTTTTCAATATGATGGTATTAAAGGTACCAACCTGGCTTTGCTGTACAACAGGATAGGGGAAAGGCTTTCCCTGGTGGGTAATGATGATTTTGGTGACATTTATGAAAAGCCACGTAACCTGGTAGACTTCCAGATAAGTCAAAAGGTATTGAAGAATAAATGCGAACTACGCCTGACAGTTGGAGATATTTTTAACCAGGCTTTTGCGACTTACGAAAACAGGGACAGCAAGCGCACTTATGATGCTGCAGTTGATAGATATTTCACCACCTATAAACCCGGCACTACCATAACCATAGGGTTCAACTACAACTTTAGTTTAAAATAACAATAACAATAACAGTCATTTAGTAAAATCACAAATAAGAATTTTTATGAAAAAAACACTCGCTTTAATCGCCTTATCTGCTTCTATGATAGCAGGTTGTGTTAAGGTTGAAATTGATGATTCAGTCACCGGCGGAACTTCAGGTACAGGAAGTAAGCAAGATCAGATTATTTCATCTAAAGTACTTACAGGCAATATCAGTAACGAAGTGGTAGAGTTGCCAAAAGGAAAATATATATTAAAAGGGTACGTTTATCTTACTAACAGGTCAACCATCCGCTTTGCAGCAGGTTCGGTCATAGTAAGCGATACTATACAGAAAGGAGCATTAATTGTTGAAAGGAACTGCCGCCTTTTTGCAGAAGGTACAGCTACCGATCCAATAATATTTACATCGGGAAAACCAGCCGGGCAGCGTAAACCAGGCGACTGGGGCGGTATTGTTTTGTTAGGAAATGCACCAACAAATAGAAGTACTACACCTATCATTGAAGGTGGTATCAACAGCGAGTATGGGGGAAATGTAGTAGCTGACAACAGTGGAAGTTTAAAATATGTTCGTATTGAGTTCGCTGGTATTGCAGCGGATCCAAATTCTGAGATCAACGGGCTTACCTGTGGTGGTGTAGGCAGTGGAACCACCCTGGAAAATATACAGGTTTCTTATGGTAATGATGATGCCTACGAATTTTTTGGCGGCACCGTGAATCCAAAGAATTTGATAGCTTTTGCTACAGCTGATGATGATTTTGATTTTGATTTCGGCTTCACTGGTCGTTTGCAATTTGGAATCTCTCTTCGTGATCCATTATTTGTGGATGGTGGCGATGCAGGAAATGGAATAGAATGTGACAACGATGGTACGGGTACAGTGGCCTCCCCACGCACCCGTCCTCAAATGAGTAATTTTACTTTTTGCGGACCAAACGGCGCTACGGGTACGCTGGCCAATCATAACTTTAATACCCGCTGGCGCAGGTCAACTCATTTTGTTTTGCGAAATTCAATTTTGATGGGATATGCAAAAGGAGGCTTTCAGTTTGAAAGCGATTCCACTGCACAGTCTTATGTAGATGGACGTTCAACATTCCGGCACAATTTGGTGCATGCGGTTGTAGAGCCATATAAAGTTGGTACACTAACATTGGTGCCGACGGTAACTGCTGCTACCGTAAAAGCCAAAGCTGAAGGTGTGGATAGTTGTAAAACTTATACAGCTGCTACCGATATTATGTTGGAGAATCCATTCAATCTGGCTGCTCCTAATTTTGCCCCTAAAGCAGGTAGCCCAGCTGTGGCTGCAAACGCTGCAAGTTTCTTTGGGTTGTCTGGTTTTACTGTTACTACTTATGCGGGTGCGGTGGGTACCACCAACTGGCTTAGCGGCTGGACGAATTTTACACCACAATCGAATGTTTATTAATAAATGGAATATTAAGTTTTTATACAAAGCCACTTACATTCGTAAGTGGTTTTGTTATTTTGTATAGTTATGAAGTCAATGAAAATAGTTACTTTAATACTTGCAGGGATGGTTAGCATAAATGCCTGCAAAAATAAAACTGCCAATAATAGCCAGGCGGTACCCGCAATTGCCAATATTGTTAATGGGATAGAACTGGATAAAAGGTTTTCTTCGGCTGATAGCCTCGTAGTTGTTTTTTATAAGGATCCATTTGGGAACGACTCTTTGCGTTACACCAGGTATTATAATCAACATGTAACTACCGATTCCACATTTGTTACTGAATTACTTTACAATCTGAATCAGCCATTTACAAAACAGGAAAAAATAAAACCTTGCAGAAGTGAAGGGAAAGTCTGGATGTATTCGCAGGGTAAACTATTTCAAACAATTTATTTTGCTTACAATAAATCAGACTGTTATTTTCTTTATCTCATAAAAGATGGTTTTTTTTATTACATGGATGTCAAAAAAACGCTTTTGGATAAACTAAATGCAGCAAAGAAGCTGGCAAAGGAACCAGCGTGAAATTATAAGGAGGTATAATAGATTACGTCCTTTTTGTATTGATACAATCTGTTTTTACAATGCTTATTTCTGCAGGTTGGGGTCATAGGCATACACTACTTCAAACGGGGTATTTTTCAGGGAGGGGATTCCGTTTCCAATATTTAGGTCCTGCGCTTGTGGCGTAGCTTCCACTATCGTGTATTTTACTCCCTGGTACATAATCGGTTTGCCAACTGGTTTATCAAATTTTACGGCAATTGTAATATGTTTTGGAAATGACAAAACGATCATGGGCAGGTTATAGATTTCCTTTAAGAGGCAAAAGAATAATGCAGCCCTGTCTTCACAATCACTTTGATCAAACAGTAAGGTCTGTTCCGGAGACAGGCGTTTTTCCTGTCCAAAATTTTTGGTGTCTGTTTCAAACAAAAAAGCGTACCTCGTAAATCGCATCAGGAAATCAATCCCGTTTTTTGTGCTCATTCCCTTAATATTTTTTCTCAGTAAAGGAATGAGGGATTGATAGGTTTCAGCACTTAGGGGAATATTGAAATAGTTTTCATAACTCACTACCGGGTAATTTGCGAAAATACTTTTTATTTGAGCGTTTAGTTTTACAGTAAAATGGTACTCATCCTGGTAATAATTGAAACGGAGGTCTTTTTCGATATAATCAGCAGGCCTGAAATTAGGCAACTGAGTTACCTTATAGGTAAAGGGTTTCTTACCATCCTGGGCTATCCAGTTTATTTCTCTAAGAAGATCTCTATCCTGTTCAATTGGTTTATAATCATGATAATTGAGACAAACATATTGTTTACCATTCCGCAGGTAATAAGGAAGGTTGAAAATTTCTTCATCTGTCTGCACGTAAAACATTAATCGGTCATTTCCTATTTTTAACGTTGCCCCATACCCTGATTTGAGTAATAAAAACCATTTATAAACTGTATACCTTTCATAATTCTCCGCTTTGGGGCTAATAGATTGTACTGTTTTACGAATTAATTGATAATATAACCAGTCGTCTAATTTATTCTGCTCTTTAAATTGCAGTAAGGCATCGGTTAGCTGCGTATAGGCCGTAGCGTTAATCGCCTCAAAATATCCTTTAATTACCTTTTCAGCTACTGGTGAACTATTGGTATTAACCTGGGCCGGCACTGGCATATCAATGGTGAGGCTGATGGAATCACCGTAAAAATCAAACTGTACAAGCCTAAAATTAGATTGACTGCACAAAACCAGGGGGGTAAGGTACAGTAACAAGCTAAGAGATAATATGGGATGGAATTTTTTCAAGACCCGGAATTCACTACTAAATGTACGAAAATTAACAATAAGATAATAATGGAATTATCCAAATGTCAAATCAGAACGTTTCAAATCGTGAATTATTATCATGTATATATTAAGTTTTTACAATCGACTGGATTAACAGGGATACTGAAGCGCTATATTTTCATAGATTCCCACTGATTAGGTTTGAAAGGACTATGAATTTGCAATGGCTTCTAAAGGCTTACCCGTAGACTAAATTTTGTATGGATGGATTGCCGGGCAGGTTTATATTTCGGAACCAGGGGCCATAGCCGGTTTGCAATCTTACAACTTTAAAACAATCGCTTCATAGGGCCTTAGGCTAATCAATGATTTAGTTTTAGGAGCCATTGCTGATTCTTTGTAGTTAGATAAAAGGATAGTTGAGTTGGATATATTGATGCCAACATTCGCCTGTGCATTTGCCGCTGAAAAATTTAGCAGCACCAGCATTTTCTCCCCGTTATACTCCCTCGTATAAGCATATACCGTTGCATTCTTTTTATCCAGCAAGGTATATTTTCCATATACCAGCGCGGTATGGCTTTTACGCAACTGTACCAATTTTCTAAAATAATTCAGGCAACTGTTTGGATCATTTTCCTGCGCCGCGGCATTAATGGTTGTGTAATTCGGATTTACTTTTATCCAGGGGGTACCTGTTGTAAAACCTGCATTGGTGGTGTTATTCCATTGAAATGGGGTGCGTCCGTTATCCCTTGACTCAAATTGTATACGCTTCATAAATTGTTGCATATTTCCCCCGGTGGCTTTTTGGTACCTGTATTCATTTAGTAAGGACATATCCCGGTAATCTTCTATTTTTTCAAATCCGGCATTGGTCATTCCCAGTTCATCGCCATTGTAAAAATATGGAGTGCCACGCATCGTCATAATAAATGTAGCCAGCATTTTAGCAGATAACTCCCTGAACGCCGGGCGGTCATTTCCAAACCTGTTCACCATCCTTGCCTGGTCGTGATTGGCCAGGAAAACGGACAGCCAGCCTTTATTGGCAAAAGCACTATCCCACCTGGAGAAAACTTCCTTAAAATGAAGCAAGCTGTATCCATTCGGTTTTGCTATATCTACTCCTTCAAATGCATAAGCCATGTTCAATTCATTGCGATCTGCATCCACCAGGTTGTGTGCATCCTCAAATGAATTACCGGCACCTTCGGATACACTCATCACATCATATTTACTGAATACCTCCCTGTGCATTTCCTGCAAGTAGCCGTGCAGGTTGCCCTGCATCGCATAGTAGAGAACAAAGTTCTTTTCGAAGCCTTTAGGGAAAGTTGGAAAGGTAGTGTCTTTGGCTGCAAATTGAAAAGCATCCAGCCGAAAACCATCAATGCCTTTATTGGCCCAGAATTTCATAATATCATACACTTCAAAACGTAGTTTGGGATTTTCCCAATTCAGATCCGGTTGCTTGCGGGAGAAGTAATGCAGGTAATAGGCGTTGGTAAGGGAGTCATACATCCATGCATCATGATTGATATCAAACAAACTATACCGGTATGGGGGCTTTCCATTTTCAGCATTCCACCAATGGTAATAATTGCGGTAAGGATTGTTGCGTGAGCTACGGCTTTGTTTAAACCATTCATGTTCATCGCTGCTGTGATTCACCACCAGGTCCATTACTAATTTTATACCGCGTTGGTGCATGCCTTTTAGCAACGCATCAAAATCTTCCATCGTACCAAAGTCTTTCATGATATTGCGGTAATCGCTTACATCATAGCCATTATCATCGTTGGGCGAACTATAAATAGGATTGAGCCAGATGGCATCAATGCCTAAACTTTTTATATAATCCAGTTGGGAAATAATGCCATTCAAATCTCCAATACCGTCACCATCGCTGTCTTTAAAGCTACGTGGATAAATCTGGTAAACGACCGCTTCTTTCCACCATTTTCTGTTGTTTCCCTCAGGAGTTGGGTTTACCTGGCCAGTTATTTTTACGGAAAAAATGGAGGAAGCGATGAATAGCATAAGCTGGAATCGTTTCATAAACAAATTTTTACGGTAGTACTGATAACAAGATAATAAAGATTATATAGATTTTATGCTATCCTGTTTTCAATAGATGATTTTTGAATCCGGTGATTGAGGATAGATTTTGCCTTAAACAAATTTTTCCGTTACGGATACGGCCCGGAGAGCAAAATTGGGCATCAGTAAAGCCGGGATGAAATGCGCTTCACAATTACACAATTACAAACGGTACACCTTCTTATTGTGGTTTGCTGATAACATATTGCTGATTGGAAGGTGTTGGTTTGGTTGCCACAAATAAAGGTGTTTCGGTTGCTATCAATTCAACCACGCCATTGATAACCGCAACTGATTCGGCCTGCAACTGGTTGCCCCCAATAACCGGCCGGTACACCAATACGGAATCATCGTATGGAAAAGACAGGCTGCATGGCAATTCAATTCCTTTTTCGTTGGGTACCCATACAGCATAAATGAGTTTGCCCTCTTTTTCATACTCGTCAATAACGGGTAGTTGCTGCAGGCTGCGGTTAAAGCGATGGGCGCCCAGCAACTGATTGGTTTGGTACAGATAATCCATTGCTGGTTTTCGCTGATACAAAGTATCGGTAAGTCCCATGGAAGCAAACTGCGTGGAGTTGCTGATATCAAAATCTTTCAATTCGTAAAAAAATAAACTACTGATGCCTTCTCTTAAATACGTTAAGGAAGAACGAAGGATCCAATCGGCCTGCGTTTGTAATACAGATTTACCGTCTATGGCAATGGCTTTCAGCGGGCTTTGCTGGTTAATATCAAAACCCAGTTCGGTGATCCAAACCGGCATGCCATCAGCGTATTTTTCTGCAAGATTAACAAACGATTTTGCCACACGGATTGCATCCGATACTTCCGGTGCGGCTCCCCTTGTTGCATTTCCCTGTTGAGAAGTGGCGGCATCATTTGAGTAGTGATGATAATTGATCACATCCCAGCAAAGATCAATGCTGCCATCGGGTTTGTAGCCCCTGTTTTGCCTGCACCATTCTATCATTCCTCTCACATAGGATGGATCGCTTAGTGCCAGTCCGCCCATTACCACCTGCATGGTACTGTCAGCAGTTTTTACACCTACATCATTGCCCAACATACCCTTGTGCCCGTCAAAGAATGCCGATAATAAAGTAGCATATTCATAGGCATTCATGTATCCATTCGGGCCCTTCCACCATTTGTCTAACTCGTTACCGCATTCAACATACTTTACGAGGCCAAGGCCCACTTTTACTTCATTGGGCGGGTCGTTGGTCCACCTTGGCTGGGTATTAATTTTTAGCAATGATAATGGAATAGTTGTATTGCGTCCGTAGCGGGCGGTAAACTGGAAAGCCAGCCTTCCTTTTTCAGTAAATGACTGAACCGAATCGCGGGACTTACCATATTTTAAAGGCGCATTGTCAGTTGAACGCATAGCTTCAGGGTAAGTGCTTTCCATCCATTCCGGCGTATTTTTTATACATGCCAGCACTTCAATGCTATCTCTTTTGCAGCGCTCATAAGTCATGTCATAATTCCAGCCACCGGCGCTGCCGGGGTTGAAAGAATAACTCCCTTCCGTTCCTTCCATCTGTTTCCAGTCGAGGTAGTGCCGGAAGCCGGTAAAGTTTTTAATAGCTGCATATTTGTCTTCTGCAATTTCACGGGACGTAATATTGGGATGCACAAAATCCCATTCAAAACCATTCATGCCAAGGGTTTTACTAAATGGAGCATATACCATTTGGTGTGTCAATGATGTGGATGGGGGAGTATAGGTTCCATAAAATTCAATCTCGGTAGGCAGGTCGCTGCGGCTACAACTGATAACAATGTATTGAATATCTGTAACAGTAGAATCTAAATTAAACATAGCCGGTGTGGTAATATTTCTATCGGGATACGGGCCCACCCACTGGTCGTATTTACTGCCCGTAAATGTTCCCAGCGGTATCCGCCGTCCGTCTTTCTTAATTGCAAATAGCCGGGCAGGGTTGTCGGAAAATATACCGTTATAATCATAGAGCTTTACCTGGCTCAGGCTGATGGATTCCCCGTTATTTAATGGATAGAAACATTCGTACATGGGTTGAAAACCAGCAAAACCTGTTTGAATGGTTTCGTTGATAACTCCATTAAACAGCGCTCCGATACCATTGGGGGCATAATTTAAAATATACCACCTGCTTCCTTCAATGGGTATTTTGGTGTACTGTCCAAAAGTGGTTGTGTCAATCGGTATATGCGGCAGGGTGTCTGTTTTTGGAGGGGTTGCCCCTAACGGATCAGCGGGTAATATTCGTCCAAATAACTGTACTTTCTGCGGAATATTGTTGCCATATTTCCGGATGACTACTGCATCCGCCTGCCGGCCTTCCGGAATTGAATAGTCTATAAATTCCTGGTAGCGGAGTCCTTCAAAAAGTCCAACCAATTTCATGCTGGTATCTTTCTTTAAATAGATGTATGCAGGATTGGTGGTAAACACACCTGTATTATCGTATAAGCTTATTTTGGAAACCATTGATCTTCCGGCGGGTTTCAGTTCCACATCTACATACTGATTGTTCGCAGTTCCCCAGACACTTTCTACAAGGCTGGTTAAAGAATCCGTTAACCAGGGTTGGTAGTTCATACCCGTATTAACAGAGGCAGTGATCGTATCTACCGGAATCCGTAAAGGCGATGCATCTGCGATGGAGCCCTGCTGGTAAGGAAATCCAAATACCTTCACTTTCTGGGGAATGTTATTACCGTATTTCCGAAGGGCAATTTTAGATGCTACCAATGGAAATGGGACAGGGAAGTCTATAAAAGCTTCATATTGTTCGCCGGTGAATTTACCGAGGAAAGTGGTGTCTGCACCGTTGATGGAATACAGATAAGCAGGGTTGGTATCGAATACTCCGTTATAATCATACAAAGACAACCGGCTTAAAATACTTTTTGTTTCCAGGGTAAGAATGATGGTAGAATAAAATTGTCCCTGTCCCCATACGGAAGGAACAAGGCTATCCAGGTTATCCGTAAGATAGGACGAATAATCCCAATTGGGGAAAGCAGGGTCTATGGCATTGGACAGGGGAATACGTTGACCAGGTTGAGTTTTTGAAACCGTACTCAATAGTAGCAGGAAAACCAGCGTTTTTATGAATTTCATCTAATGGCTTTTAGAAGTTTTGCCGACCTGTATTCAAAGCTAACAGGCGTAAAACATTCAAACTAAAGATAGGATGAAATGCGGCAGGGTAGATTGGTTTTACTGATTTGTTTAAGGGGGTAGAAATATTTTGATACCGGTTAATTAAAACCAGCTACGATTCAATAGCAATATTTTTTTAAAATAAAAGAATCCCGATAAAAATTACCTCAACCGGTTGCTTTCTTTTATCAGTTTTTCGTCCTTATTAATTCCATTTGCAGCCAGGGACAATGCCAATATAATGAGTACATGTAAAGCGGCGGTAATGGCATATTCTCCTTTGGTAAAATCCTGTGTGGCCCGGTAATACAAAAATACCAACAACAAATCCAGCAGGATTCCCACAATGCATAAACGTAATTGAATGATCCTTGTTTTGAATAAAAATATGGTGATCAATGATAACATGCCTAAGGCGATGGTGACAATCATCAGTCCAATATTATCTGTTCCGTTTAATTGATGGTATTGATTATCGGGTAGATAAGTGCCACTGTAAAATGACAATTTTAAAGTAAGAAAGGTAATCACGGTGGCTACCAAAAGCCAAACGGATTGAATGCGTTGAATCATGCTATCTGTTGTTATTTCATTAATAAATCTGGCCGGCAATGGTCAAAGGTGAATGGTCAATAGAGAAATAATACTCATTAGTAATTCGCTGTTGCTGTTTGCGTATTGCCCATTCACCATTCACCATTGACCATTGACCATTGACCATTCACCTCTACAATTCCGGGTATAATTCAAACTGGTTCATAAAATCATTCACCTGCTTGCGTACCGTGCTGATCACGTTGGTATCATCCGCGTTCATTAATACGTTGTCAACGGCATTTACTACAAATTGCATATCATCCTCCGTCATTCCCCTGGTTGTTATAGCCGCTGTACCTATCCTGATGCCTGAAGTAACGAATGCGCTTTTGTCATCAAAAGGAACCATGTTTTTATTAAGCGTAATATCGGCCTGCACCAGTGCCTGCTCTGCTTTCTTACCGCTGATGTTCTTGTTACGAAGATCAATCAGCATTAAATGATTATCGGTACCATTACTGATTAACTGGTATCCTTTGTCAACAAATGCCTTCGCCATCGCCTGGGCATTTTTAATTACCTGCTGGGCGTAAACCGTAAATTCATCGGTCAATATTTCTCCAAAGGCAACTGCTTTTGCAGCAATGATATGTTGCAACGGACCACCCTGTATACCGGGAAATACAGCCATATCCATCAGGTTGCTCATCAGGCGGGTATTTCCCTTTACATCTTTTAATCCAAATGGGTTTTCAAAATCCTTTTTCATTAAAATAATTCCACCTCTTGGCCCGCGGAGCGTTTTATGTGTGGTAGAAGTTACAAAATGGCAATGTTCAAAAGGCGAACTCAGCAAGCCCTTTGCAATCAGGCCGGCAGGGTGTGCCATATCACATTGTAAAAAGGCACCTACTTCATCCGCCACCCGCCGGATACGGGCATAATCCCAGTCGCGGCTGTAAGCAGATGCACCGCAAAAGATTAGTTTTGGTTTATAGGTTCTTGCTTTTTCTTCCAGTGTATCATAATCAATCAGTCCGGTTTCCTTTACCACACCATAAAAGTGTGCCTCATAGGTTTTGCCGGAGTAATTTACCGGAGAGCCATGTGTAAGGTGGCCACCCATGCTAAGATCGAGGCCCAAAATTTTATCGCCGGGTTGCAGTACCGCTAATGCAACTGCTGCATTAGCCTGGGCGCCACTATGTGGCTGCACATTGGCGTAGTCGCAATTAAAAATCTGTTTAATCCTGTCAATTGCCAGTTGTTCTGTCTGGTCTACAAATTCGCAGCCGGCATAATACCTTCTGCCAGGGTATCCTTCCGCATATTTGTTGGTCATTACACTTCCGGAAGCCTGGATTACCTGTAAAGAAGTGAAATTTTCCGAAGCAATCAGCTCAATGCCGTGTCGTTGACGGGCTAATTCTTTATTGATGATATCAAAAACCAATGTATCTCTTTGCATGAATCTTTTTTATGAGTGCAAATATACAAACGTGTGATTACTTAACAGAACGAATACAAATAAATAGCAGCAGTGCCGTTGAACGGTAGGTATTTACCCGGGGGTTGCCAACCTTATGAAGAATCCGGGAAACAATTTCAGTCTGGTAAAAGCTTGGCAACCCTTTGCGAAAAATTGGAATGATCCCAAATAAATAGCGGGGCAGTGCACCCTGTTGTGCAATGCAGTCATTTTTTTGAAAAAAAAAGTCCATAGTACAATTATATATGAATGATTTTAATGACTGCATCCTAATGTGTTACATGCCGATTTTGTAAAAAGGGGCAGACAGTTTTTATCTTTCCGGAAGTATATATGATGTAGGATTTACACAAAATGAACTACTTTCACACATAGTTTTAAAGTAACAACATCTTATTGCAAACAAAATATTCGCAGCATGCGGATTAAGTTTTAAGTATGAAGGCGATTATTCCAGTAGCAGGAGCAGGTACCAAGCTGCGCCCACACACATATACACAGCCAAAGGCATTGATTCCGTTGGCGGGAAAAACTATCTTAAGTATCATTGTTGACCAGTTGCATGAAGCAGGGATAAATGAATTTGTTTTTATTGTTGGTTACCTGGGCGAGAAGATACAGGACTACGTAAAAGCAAATTATCCTGATCTTACCTGTCATTTTGTTTACCAGAATGAACGGTATGGAACCGGGCACGCAATCGACCTGGCCAAAGAAATTGTAGGAGAAGACCAGGTGCTGATTGTATTGGGCGACACCATTGCAGAGTATGATGTAAAAGGGATGATTGATTCCCCTTATTCCATGCTGGCGGTAAAAAAAGTAGACGACCCCCGAAATTTTGGAGTAGCAGAAATTGAAGAGGACGAGTTTATAACCAGGGTGGTGGAAAAGCCGGCCATACCCAAAAGCAATATGGCACTGGTGGGAATTTATAAGATCATTGAAACCCATGACCTGTTTATCTGCCTGAAAAAAATTATTGATAAAGCACACCGGTCAACCGGCGAACTAAGTTTAACAGATGCGCTGGAATGTATGATTCAAAGCGGTGCTAAAATTAAATCGGTAAGAGTACAATCCTGGTTTGATTGCGGCAAAAAGGAAACCCTCTTAAAATCCAATGCAACGCTGCTGAAAAAATTTGGTGGCAAGGTAGCGGATATGGAGAAATTTGAAAATACCATCCTCATTCCGCCGGTAAGTATAGCGGAGGGCTGCGAAATAAAAAATTCGGTAATTGGCCCCAACGTTTCAATAGGTGAAAATACCATCCTCAATTATACCATCGTAAAAGATTCCATTATTGGTTCCTTCTCTAAATTATACGATGTAGTACTGGATGACTCACTGATTGGAAGCGATACCGTTATCAAAGGCGAAACAAGGTCGCTCAATATTGGAGATAATACGGATATCGATTTAGGATGAGTAATGAGTAATGAATGATGAGTAATGAGTAATGAGTGATGAATAATGAGTGATGAATGAATGATTAACGGATAATAAATGATTAGCGACAATCGCTGGTAGTAATGATTGATGAATCATTATTTTAAAAACTAAATTCTGAACGTTATGCAATTGTTGCAAACGTTTTAAAATAGTATGGATAATATAATACTGTAAATTTAAAAAGGCCATTTGCATTAATCTTTACAAAAAAATATTTCGATTGATATAGGCTAAGCAACCAGGAACTTTTTGATCAGCCCTGTCATATAACTGATAATCAATATTTCACCATTAATTATTCATCACTCATTATTCATCACTCATCACTCATTACTCATTACTCATCATTCATCATTCACCACTCATCATTCATTTTTCCCCAAATTAACGAATGCAGCCATTCACCAACAGAATTACCCGGCTTTTTAATATTGATTATCCCATCATACAGGCAGGTATGATCTGGGCCAGTGGCTGGCGGTTGGCAAGTGCGGTTAGCAATGCAGGTGGATTGGGGCTCATAGGGAGTGGCAGCATGTACCCCGAAGTGTTAAGAGAGCATATTATAAAATGTAAAGCAGCAACCAACAGGCCATTTGGCGTCAATGTGCCCCTGTTGTATCCCGATGCGGATCAGCATATCGGGATCATTATTGAAGAAAAAGTACCCATAGTTTTTACATCGGCGGGCAATCCCAAAGCATTTACACCGTTATTGAAGCAGCATGGCATTAAAGTGGTGCATGTGGTAAGCAGCAGTAAGTTTGCCGTAAAGGCCGCGGAAGCTGGTTGTGATGCAGTGGTTGCAGAGGGTTTTGAAGCAGGCGGGCACAATGGAAGAGAGGAAACGACCACTTTTGTATTGGTGCCAGCTGTTTGTAATGCAGTTAGTATACCTGTAATTGCAGCAGGCGGTATTGCTACAGGAAGGCAAATATTAAGTGCAATGGTATTGGGTGCCGAAGGTGTTCAGATTGGAAGCCGGTTTGTTGCCAGTGAGGAAGCATCGGCTCACCCGGATTTTAAAGGGGCTGTTATCAAAGCAAAAGAGGGGGATACCATGCTTTCGCTAAAACAACTTACCCCGGTGCGCTTGTTAAAAAATAAATTTTACGATGAGGTGCAAACTGCGGAACTAAATGGCGCCACACCCGAAGCATTAAAAAATTTGTTGGGAAGGGGCCGGGCTAAAAAGGGAATGTTTGAAGGTGATTTGGAAAAAGGAGAACTGGAAATAGGCCAGGTTGCTTCCTTAATAAAAACCATTCAACCCGCATCAGCAATCGTAAAAGAGTTATGGCTTGGTTTTGAATCGGCACTACAGGAACCTTTAAAATAAATTATTATTATATTTGGTCAATCCAACTATTTGTTAAACAACCAATAATAAATGCAACGTATCTCCCTTTTTTTTTCTAAGAATTGTTTGCTGCTGCTATTTTTTGTAACATACCTTCCTTTGTTTTCTTTTTGCCAGCAACCTGTACCTACCCAGGAGCAAATTAATGAAATGTTGCCAGGTGCAATTGACCCTACCCAAATGACCAAGTCGGGGTTTGAAAGTTATTTTAAGGACAACAATCAAAAGAAAACAACCGGGAACGATAAGAATAAAGAGAATCCTGAAATAGCCAGGCGGCTTCAAAACAAATCTTTGGACAGGGATAGCACCCAGTTAGATAATATTAAACAAAGCGCTTTTAGCCCCGACCAAACCTATGGCGCCAATATTTTCCAGAACGTTGCAATGAATGATGTTTCTGAACTTTCCACGCCACCATTGGATTATCCGATTGGCGTTGGAGACCACATTGTGGTTTCATTATGGGGAGGTGGAGAATACCAGGAAGATTATGTAGTAGCCAGGGATGGTGCAATTTTTCCTGCCAGCCTGGGAAAGATAACGGTACAGGGGCTTACATTTGAAGTTGCCCGTTCTTTAATTTATTCAAGGTTCAGGAGCAAAGTGCCGGAAGGTACCAATATACAGGTAACACTGGGGCAGCCGAGAACCATCAATGTAAATGTGGGGGGCGAGGTAAATAACCCGGGGCCTGTTACGGTATCTGCCTTTTCAAATGCATTTAATGTAATAGGATTGGCTGGTGGAATATCGGAGTATGGCAACCTGCGGGAAATACAGGTTAAACGGGCTGGAAAAGTAATAGAGGTGCTGGACGTATATAAATATTTGGTTTCCGGTGATTTGGGAAAGAAAATATATATGCAGAACAACGACTTTGTACTGGTAACCTTTGTTGAAAAGAAGGTGTTGGCTACCGGGCAATTTAAAAGGCCCATGTATTACCAGTTAAAAAAGGAGGAAGGGGTAAAAGCATTGATAGAATATTCAGGTGGATTTAAAGCGGATGCATTAACCTCGGGTATAAAAGTAATTCGTACAGAAAACGAAGCCCAGAGAATAAGGGATGTAAATGCCACGGTTATTTTAAAACTGCCCGGGCAGGATTTTTTATTAAACGACGGCGATATTGTAAAGGCCGATCTGATAAAACCGGGTATTATAAACAAACTTGAATTAAGAGGAGCAGTCGCCTACCCCGGCATTTATGAGCTGAGAAAGAATGACCGCCTGTTTGATGTAATCAACCGTGCAGGGGGAATAACCAAAAACACCTATCTTCCGAGGGCCTACATTTTCAGGGGAGCAGGCGATTCCACCAATATCAAGTCAGACAAGCTGGAAGTGAACCTGAGCGACATTGAGAAAAACCAGGCTGGTAATATTAACAATGTTCCCCTTCAGTCAAATGACGTAGTTCAGTTATTCTTCAACAGTGAGTTTGGTGAGCAGCAAATGGTATCGATCTACGGAGAGGTTCGCAAAGAAGGGGAAGTAAAAAAGTACGGTGGTATGACATTGCAGGACCTCATTTATTTATCCGGTGGATTAAAACCATCTGCTGAATATGGGCGGCTTGAAATTTCGAGCATTGTTGACATCGACTCCGCACAGCAGGGTTTAAAACCTACCCGTACCATTGTAAAATCATATGCTATTCGAAATAATCTTGAATTGGATACTGCAGCAGCAGCCATCCTGCTAAAGCCATACGACCAGGTTTTCGTAAGAAAAAATCCCACCTTTCAGTTGCAACAAAATGTGCAGATACTTGGCCTGGTAAAATATGCCGGATTATACCCACGCTTAAATAAATATGAGCGGCTCTCATCTTACATAGAAAGGGCAGGAGGTGTGGTGGAAAACGCCAACCTGGGTGGCGCCATTTTGTACCGGCATAAAACTGAATTGGCAAAGGCGAAAATTGTTACCACCGCCAGGAAAGACTCTGCGGGAAAGCTTATTGACAGTGATGTAAATGGCCTGGACGAACCGGTTAGTATTGATCTATACAAGGCCATGAAATTTAAAGATTCCAAACATGATATTATTTTACAGGATAAGGATGTTATTTATATCCCTGAAGTAAATCCGTTTGTAACAGTAAAAGGCAGGGTACAATCACCCATCAAAATTACATTTGATAAAGACCATACCAATCTATCTTACTACATAGATAAGGCAGGTGGATTTGGAATAAGACCATGGCGTAAAAGGATATTTGTAACATACGCAAACGGCAGGAGCAAGCGGACCAAAAACTTTTTCTTCGCCCATTTTTACCCAACCATTGAAGAAGGCAGCACTATTACGATTCCCGAAAGGCCTGAAGGAACCGTTGTTGGGAGCGCATTCACACAGGGACTTACTACAGCGATTCCATTAGTAATCACCTACCTGATTTTAAAACTTTAATAATCGTATACCGTTGAATACATCAGAATTAATAAGGGCAACAATAAAAAGGCTGGTTAGGTACCGGGTACTGATATTGTGTGCAGGCATTATCGCTGCATTACTATTGCTTTTCTATGCCAAAAGTAAAAGACCGGTGTATACAGCAAAAGCAACTGTTTTTCCATTATCGAATATATCCGAAAATTCGTTGTCGTCAAATGCTTTAAGTGGTATCCTCGGGTTGGGCGATGTACCCAAAAGTTTCAGTAGCGATGCGGCTATAAATATTATTGAATTAACCTATAGCAGGTACGTTAGAGAAGCCGTGGCATCTTCCAGGCTTGCCGCCTTTGGTAATAAAACCGTTACCCAATTGTTGATGGAGGATTATAACAGCCATAAATCTTTTTTAGATGACGCTATAGCAATCCCTTCAGACAGCGCAGCGCTGGCGGTTACCGGCGGGGAGTTTTTAAAATCGGGTATTGTTGCTAAAATGAGTAAAAACGGAGTGCTTGAATTATATTATAGTCATCCGGATAGCAAGTTAATTACGCCCGTTTCCTTTGTGTTGATTGATAAGGTATCGCAGTTTTATATTGATCTTAAGATAAAAAAGGCGACGGCTGATTATAATTTTACAGTAAAAAAGATTGACTCCCTTGACCGGATCATCAGCAACATTGACCGGCGGGCAATTCATATACAAAACACCACGCTTTTTGCCCCGGATAAACTGGAATATGAAATACCAAAGGAAAGGGTTAACTCCGATAAGCAGCGTTACCTGAGGCAAAGGGATATATCACAAAACAACCAGGAGGAAGCCCTATGGCGGCTTCAAAAATTAACGCCCATTATTTCCGTTTTGGATAAGCCAACCGCTCCGTTTACGGTAAATAAGCCATCTTCCATGATATACAGTGTAGCAGGCTTTATTGCCGGGAGCCTGCTGGCTGCATTTATCTGTGTGTTTAGCCTGTTGTACCAATACGCCCGGTACGAAATCCGAAAAAGTATTTTTGATACTGCAAGTCCTGCGAATGTACCATCATGATTTACGAAAGGCCCATTTAAACATTTCTTTCCAGGAGGCTTTTTTTCCATACATGAGTATACCGGTTCGGTATATTTTACCGGCCAGCCATGTGGTGAAAATAAAGCCTGCAATTAATAAGGCCATGGATATCGCCAGTTGCCAGCCCGGTACCCCGCTCGGTATTCTGCCCATCATCACAATCGGAGAAGTAAAAGGGATCATGCTTGCCCACACCATTATTTTACTATCGGGTGTGTTTAAGTTACTTGATAAAATGATAAAGGCGAAAATGATGGGCATTGTAATGGGCAGCATCAACGATTGTGCTTCCTGGGGATCTTCATTGATTACGCTGCCGATGGCGGCAAATAAAGCAGCATAGAAAAGATAGCCGCCTAAGAAATAGAAAATAAAACAACTGATAATGAGCGGCCAGTTGATACTGCTGATGTCTTTTTGCAGGTCCATTATTTTCATTGCCATTGCACTGTTTCCACCCATACCGCCTGGCATTGATTTATTGGCTTCCCCTGCCTGTTGAATCATTTCTGTTGGTAGAAATGCGGCCGCAGCAGATGATAATATTACAATTAAAATAACCCATAACAGTAACTGGGTAAGCCCCACTGCAGCAATGCCAATAATCTTACCCATCATCAGTTGAAAAGGTTTTACACTGCTCACCATTACTTCTGCGATGCGGTTTGTTTTTTCTTCCATTACTCCCCTCATCACCATCGCACCAAAAATAAACATCGTAATATATATCAGGATGCCACTACCAAATCCTACTCCATAATTTACGGCGGCATTTACTTCTTCAGATTTCCCTTTTTCTGTGGTAAGCCTGTTTTCGATCGTATAGGCACCCATCGATTCTTTATTAATACTGTCTAATATTTCTTTCTGAATGCCCTTTTTTTGTAACTGATTTTTTTCGTAAGCCCTGTCAAGCCTGTTTTCTATTATTTGTTTACCATCAATGCCTAATTGTTTTTTTGAATGAATCGTAAATTTTTTAGAAACAGAATCATTATTAAGATTTAATACCGCATCATAGCCTTTACGCTCGAAATTGCTGCTGTCCACATTGCTGGCAAATTCAAACAACATCCGGGCTGAATCGCTTTTTAAATTTGATTTAAATATGCCCGGGTCATTTACTACCGCAATTTTTTTAAGGCTGTCTTTTGATGACATAGCGAAATAGGCACTACCAAAAATGAACAGGATCATTGCAATGGGCAATAAAAAGGTAGAAAGCAAAAATGTTTTATTCCGCACCCTGGTAATGTATTCTCTCTTAAAAATGAGCCAGATTTTATTCATAAAATTTTATTGAACAGTTACTATGATATGATTAATTAAAATTTCGTTAATGGGCCAGGTGCAGGTTAAAAAGTAGTTTGAACCAGGATACAGCATTTGCTGTATTTACATTTTATACTGTATTTACCTTATTTACTTTTATCCCACCTTCTGAAATTGCCTTGCCCCAGGTGTACCTTCTACCAGTTTAATGAAGATATCATTCAACGATGGCAGCACTTCATTGAATGAATGAATAGCAAGGTCCTGGCTGATAAAATATTTCAATACATCATTGGGAGTGCTATCGTGCTGGAGCTTTATTAGCAACTGGTTAGGCTGGTGCCTGATCACTTCAAAAATATAAGTCATTAAATTCTCCGGCCTTGTTGCAACACCTATTTGATAAAGATTTTCTTTGAACCTGTTTTTGATATCGCTTACAGTGCCGTCTAAAATTTTTTCTCCTTTATTTACCAATACAATATGATCGCATATTTCTTCTACCTGTTCCATACGGTGAGTACTAAAAATAACCGTGCTACCCTTTTTTGCCAGGTTAAAAATTTCGTCCTTTATTAAATTGGCGTTTACCGGGTCTAACCCACTAAATGGTTCATCCAGTATAATTAATTTAGGCTCGTGCAATACGGTGGTAACAAATTGCAATTTCTGACTCATGCCTTTGCTGAGGTCTTCTACCTTTTTATTCCACCAGCTTTGCATTTCAAATTTTATAAACCACTCTTTTATTTTCTGCGTGGCATCCGACTTGCTCAATCCCTTCAACTGTGCCAGGTAAAGGGCCTGTTCACCAATTTTCATTTTTTTGTACAAGCCTCTTTCTTCCGGCATGTACCCTATGTAGCTAACATCATTGACGGGGTCATATTTTTTACCGTTAAAAATAATGTGACCACTATCCGGGTAAAATATCCCGGTGATCATTCGAAGTAAGGTTGTTTTACCGGCGCCGTTCGGACCAAGTAAACCAAATATACTTCCCTGCTCAATATTAAAGCTGATATCGTCTACCGCTTTTTGTGTAGCGAAATATTTTTTAAGGTTGTGCAGTTCTAAAATATTCATCGGTTAATAATTTGAGGTGTAAGATTAAGGAAAAATACTCAATAAGTAAATTGCTCAATTTGAAAATGGCTCAATGTGAAAATTCTTTTAAATCCAAATTGCAATCAATTAAATAAAAGTGAAAGCTAATTTTACATTCGGTGTCGTTTTTACATTGAACAACATAACATTAGTATATAAAATTTAAAAATTCTTACAAAGTCCATTTCTTTTTTTTTATACGAACGCCAACTCAATGAGTATTTTTATTTTCAAATTGAGCAATTGAGCAATTTTCAAATTAGAACTGCTGCTATCTGCTTCGCAATTCTTTCTCCATCCATCGCTGCACTTACAATGCCGCCCGCATAACCTGCTCCTTCACCGCAGGGGTACAGGTTTGTTATTTGGGGATGCGTTAAAGTTTTATCATCCCTTGGTATCCGCACCGGCGATGAGGTTCGGCTTTCCGTAGCCACTACAATTGCATCATTGCTAAAATACCCCTTCATCTTTTTCCCAAATTCTATAAATCCTTTTGCAAGCGACTGGTATACAAAATCCGGGAGTACCTCGCTCAACTGTACAGACGCTAAGCCTGGCTGGTAAGAACAAGCTGGTAAACTTGCAGATACCTTTCCGCTGGAAAAGTCAACCATGCGCTGTGCGGGGGCCTTAAAAGCTCCACCACCGGCATCAAAGCAACGCTGTTCCACCATTTGCTGAAACCTCATTAATTGTAATGGCCCATCCATTTCAGCAGGGGTATTGTTGTTAGATTTCTTTCTTTCTCTTTCCGCATCGGCTAATTCTACCTGCACTACCATTCCACTGTTTGCAAAGGGATTATTTCTTTTAGAAGGGCTCCAGCCATTTACCACCAGTTCGCCCGGTGATGTAGCTGCCGGGGCAATGATGCCGCCGGGGCACATACAAAATGAAAACACACCTCTGCCATTTACCTGCTGTACCAAATTATAGGATGCAGGTGGTAAAAATTCTCCTCTTGTTGGGCAATGGTACTGCAATTGGTCAATCAGGTTTTGTGGATGCTCTACCCTTACACCCAATGCAAATGGTTTTGCTTCGATCAATATCTTTTTTTTGTGCAGCAATTCAAAAATATCTCTTGCCGAATGTCCCGTAGCTAATATTACGGCATTCCCTTTAAACACATCACCATCCAACGTGGAAACAGCAATAATTTCATTGTCAGAAATTTGAAAACCGGTTACTTTTTTTTCAAAAATAAATTCGGCGCCACATGAAGTTAACTGTTCCCTCATGGCGGTGATAATTTGAGGTAACTTGTTGGTGCCAATGTGCGGATGCGCCTCGTATAATATTTTTTCTTCCGCACCAAAATGTACAAACAGGTTTAGTATCCTGTCAATATTTCCCCGTTTGTTGCTTCGGGTGTACAATTTGCCATCACTGTATGTACCTGCACCACCCTCGCCAAAGCAATAATTACTTTCCGGGTTTATTTCACCTTCTTTGTTCAGTATGGCCAGGTCTCTTCTCCTGGATCGTACATCTTTTCCTCTTTCCAAAATAACAGGCTTAATTCCCATCTCCAGCAATTGCAGGGCTGCAAATAACCCGGCTGGTCCTGCGCCTATTATGATAACTCTTTTTGAGTTGTTGGTTACATTTCTAAAATTGAATGCCTGGATAGTTCTTTTTTGAAAAGGCTCATCAATAAAAGCATTCACTACCACATTCATCCATATTGTTCTGCCTCTTGCATCCAATGATTTTTTTTGAATATGGAAACCGGAAATACTGTTTTCTTTTTTGCCAACGGCTTTGGCAATAGTATTCTTTACAACGGCTTCATCAGCAAGTTGGTGGGGTAAAAGTTTTAAAGAAATAATTTGTTGCATCCTGGATTAGTTAAAGGGGACTTTGAAGAGTTGCGGTCTTCAAAGTCCCCTTTAAAATTTAGTAATTCATTTATCTGAAAAAAACGCTGGGGTTCCTTCTGCTTTCATTAAAACGGTAAATCATCAATTGCATCCGGTGAAGTAGCGGAGAACGTATCCAGGGGTTCCATGTATTCAGTATCTGTACCGGATTTATCAACTGCCGGTTGCAGTACCTGTTCTATTCTCCATGCATCCAGGTTTGTAAAATAATTTACTTTACCTTCCTTCTCCCATTTACTTCCCTTTATATTAAAGTACACCTTGATGTCGTCACCAATATTTACTTTATCTATGATGGTTGTTTTATCCTGTACTGCCTGAAATTTTACGTAGTTGGTGACTGTTCTTCCACCGATGTCATCTGTTTTTTCAACTGCAAACTCTCTTGTTTTAAAGGTTGCAGACTTTTGCATAGTATCAAATTTGGCAACCAGTTTCCCTGTTAATTCGTAACTCATTTTTTCAATTTTATGTAACAAAAGTAAACTTATTTGCGAATAAAAATATTTACCTGTTCTTTTCAGTTTGGTTTTAAAAAAATAGCTACCTTCCAACAAGTAAACCACATTTATCCATGTTCTCATTCTATGTTATTTCATTATTCGCAGCAATAATTTATTTCCCCGCCCTGTGCAAAACTATTTACCAACCGTCCGTTGCTTTGTATCATAGCCAATTTAGCGTAGCAAAAATTTTCCCATATCATTATATGGAATGGTTATTGAAATCTTATGTAAGCATTATAAATAAAAGGAAGATCAATATATCTATTCAAAGTCAGGAGGCGAATGTTTTTTTATTGCCGGTAGCATCAAACACCAGGTGTTATTAGGCAAGTAGAAAAATTATCACTAAGGCTTTCCGGTTAACCAGGTGAGGGAAAAGGCAATAATTTCTTATTTACAAAGTTTAAGTGTGGCAGGAAAACAGCAACTGCAAATATGCGGTGTAAGAAAGCGGGCAATTTGTTGACCATTTTGACCCGGTATCGGGAAAAATAATTTTATTTATCAACATAAATAAATTTTGCTTTGAAATGTGCGGTTTAGGTTAAAAATATTTCTGCCATTTTGTTTTGGATAGCACTATTGAGGCTAGGCTTGAATTGTAAAGGAACAACCTGGTTTTAACGGAAATAAAAACTAAAAATAATTTTTTTTTGAAGTTGTATACTGTGGTTACATGTAAAAAAACAAGGGAATAAAAATTTTTTTTCAACAAATTATTTTGATATTCGCTGTCTTTCTCAAAAATAATCCGGCTGAACCCTGAATGATTATTTTGCTAAAATTCAATAGAATAATATTAACTCAATATATAAATTGCTAAAGGAATAATGGATAAGGTTTTTGATAAAGTGTGGACTAATTGTTTAGAGATAATCAAAGACATAGTTGAATGGCAGCATTATAAAACGTGGTTTGAACCCATTAAGCCTGTTGCATTAAAAGAAAAAGTGCTGACGATACAGGTACCCAGTCAGTTCTTTTTTGAATATCTTGAAGAACACTATATTAGTTTGCTGGCAAAAACGCTTAAGAGGGAATTGGGTAAAGATGCCCGTTTGGAATACCGTATCATGGTTGATAGTGGCAATAGTAAAAACAAACCTCTTACAATGGATGTACCGGGGCATGGTTTTAAATCATATTCCAACAACGAAATGGATTTCCCTTTGGTGATCAACAACCCTGTCAAAAATCCATTTGTTATTCCCGGGCTTAAAAAGATGCAGATTGATCCGCAATTGAATCATGCATATACATTTGACAGTTTTATTGAAGGCGATTGTAACCGGGTTGCCCGAAGAGCGGGAAAAACAGTGGCCGAAAAACCCGGTACTACTTCTTTTAATCCATTGGTTATTTATGGTGGAGTTGGTTTGGGTAAAACCCATCTCGCCCAGGCCATTGGCAATGAAGTAAAACGATTCCACAATAATAAAGTGGTGTTGTATGTGAGTTCTGAGAAATTTATCAACCAGTTTATTGATCATGGGCGTAATGGTGCCATCAATGATTTTATTCATTTTTATCAGTTGATAGATGTGTTGATCATTGATGATGTACAGTTTTTTAACCGTGCTGAAAAATCGCAGGATGCCTTCTTTTCTATATTTAATCACCTGCACCAAAGCGGAAAACAGTTGATACTAACCAGTGACAAGCCGCCCAAAGACCTGGAAGGGGTTCAGGAGCGTCTGCTGAGCCGTTTTCGCTGGGGTTTAAGTGCTGACCTGCAGGTGCCGGACTATGAAACAAAGATTGAGATTTTGGAGAAGAAAATGAAGAACGACGGGTTGGAAATGCCAAGGGAAGTAGTTAAGTATATTGCCTATAACATTAACAGCAATGTTCGCGAACTGGAAGGAGCTCTAATATCATTATTGGCACAATCTTCGCTAAATAAGAGAGAAATTGATCTTGAATTGGCTAAAAAAGTACTTAGAAATTTTGTGAAATCTTCAAGTAAGGAGATAACCATCGATGCTATTCAAAAAATGGTATGTGAGTACTTTGATGTACCCTATGATAAATTACTTCAAAAAACGAGAAAGCGTGAAATAGTGCAGGCCCGCCAGATCACCATGTTTTTATCAAAGGCATTTACAAAAAATTCATTGAAGACAATAGGGGAGCATTTTGGAGGAAGGGATCACACAACTGTAATTCATAGTTGCCAAACGGTGAAAGACCTGATGGATACCGACAATTTATTTAAAGAAAGTGTATTGGAATTACAGCAAAAAGTTCAGTTGGCTGCGATGTAGTGTATGTTTGATAACCGTTTTTGCCGATCCAGATTCTTTACTGAGTTTGGATTTTTTATTTTGTATAAAAATATGTATGTATAAATGCCGGTTAAAGAACTTATTGTTGCACTTTTTTCAGTCTTCGGGGGCCAGTATTGTTATTAATATTCCTTTACATTGCAGGCGCAGCAAGGGTTTGATATTTATTTCTACATATTTTTCAATTTGTTTTGGGTATTCGGTTGTTGAATTGTATTTTTGCAACCCCTTAATAAAGTTAGGGCAGGTAGGAGAGATGCCTGAGTGGCCGAAAGGAACGGTTTGCTAAATCGTCGTACGGGTAACACTGTACCGTGGGTTCGAATCCCACTCTCTCCGCAAAAGTTCTTATTTAATATTAACCATTGTTCCCAATGATTCACTTTTAA
>JANPIJ010000299.1:0-7369 GCA_031424955.1 Ferruginibacter sp.
TGAAGTGGGAACACCCGGATCAATACTTACCTTCTTTCCGTGGGAAGGAATTGGATCAGGCCAGGCAGGTACGGGTATGGCTACAGAAATCGGTTATTCAGTACCGGCAGGTAGTCTTGGTTTTTGGGCCGACCGTTTCAACCGGTTCGAGGTGAAACAAAGTGATACCAAAGAGATGTTTGGCGAGCAAACCTTATTGTTTGCTGATCCGGATGGTTTAAAAATCAGATTGATTGAGCCCGGGAAGGAAGACCATCGTAAAGCATGGGAAACTTCACAAGTAACCGCAACCGAAGCTTTGAAAGGATTTCACAGCATCGTATTAACATTGAAGAATATCAAAGCCACTGCCGAAATTTTAACGGATGTTTTTGGTTACCGCCTCCTGCAAGAGGAAGGAAACCGGTATCGTTTTATAACCGATGCTTTAGAGAATGCGGCTATTGTTGACCTGGTGGAAACACCGGATGGCGGACGTGGCATCAATGCGGCGGGCACCAATCACCACGTAGCTTTCAGGGTAAGGAATGAAGAGATTCTCATGAACTTCCGGGAAAAAATTGCGGCAAGAGGCCTGGGCATCACGCCCAAAATAGACAGGGATTATTTCTTTTCCCTGTACTTCAGGGAGCCGGGTGGCGTGTTGTTTGAACTGGCTACCGATAACCCCGGGTTTGCTACAGACGAAACAGTAGCTGAACTTGGAAGCAGTCTGCGGCTACCGAAACAATATGAGGCATCCCGTGCAGAAATTGAAGCACAGTTGCCACAGTTGAGTTGACAGTTCCACCCGGTCTGACGGTCCCTGTTTGACCGGGTGGAAAGTGGTGCAGGAATACGGTCAGACGGAGACCGTCAGACCGTATTCCCCGATCTGACGGTCTCCGTCTGATCGGAAAGCACATACCTAAAGTGCTCCTGTCAGATGGGGACCGACGGACAGGGGCACTTTCAATCTACGTCTGATCGGGTTCAGGGAAAAGATATAAACTAAATTTTATGGAAGCAGTATTATTGGAACAATTGGAAAACGGGCAACAGGCCTTTGTTATCAAAGCCGAAGGAGAAAAATTAGCGGAGATGGTAATGGATGTTAGCGGGAATACAATGACTGTGTACCATACAGAAGTTTCGCCGGAGGCAGAAGGAAGGGGGTTGGCCAAACTGTTATTAAATGCAATGGCAGATCATGCCCGGCAACACCGGTTAACAGTAGTTCCGCTTTGTGTTTTTGTACATGCACAATTCAGGCGCCATCCGGATTTGTATTCGGATATATGGCAGAAAGGTTAGTGTTATATTTTCGTATAAAGTTTACACCTTTTTAAAATGTGTAAACTTTTATATGGTTAATGACCACCTGGATGGTAATATTATTTGAGCGGCCGGTAACATATCCGGCCATGCCCGGGTTCCCTTTTATAAAGAGTCTTTAAAAATTTTCAATATGCATCAGAAAAAAATAGTAGCTGAAGGAAAAGAATTGAGTAAAGCAAAGAAGGCGCTGATTATGATTCATGGCCGCGGCGGCAGTGCAGAAGATATCCTGTCCCTGGCAGCACACCTTCTTGTAACGGAATATGCTTTACTGGCACCACAGGCTACTAACAATAGCTGGTACCCGCAATCTTTCCTGGCGCCTGTAAAAGCAAACGAGCCATGGTTAACTGCTGCGTTGCAGTTACTAAGCGATACGGTACAGGAAGTAACCGACAGTGGTATCTCGTTGGAAAATATCTACTTCCTGGGCTTTTCGCAAGGGGCTTGTTTAACGTTGGAATTCGTTACCCGGAATGCTGCCAGGTACGGCGGGGTAGTGGCGTTTACCGGCGGACTGATCGGCGATAAAATTTACAATGAAAATTATAAAGGAGATTTTGGCGGAACGCCTGTACTGATTGCCACCAGCAATCCCGATCCGCATGTACCGGTAGAAAGAGTATACGCCAGCACCAATATTCTAAAAAATATGAATGCCGCCGTTACCCAAAAAGTATATCCCAATATGGGCCATACCATCTCCGGTGATGAAATTGAACTGGCAAATGATTTAATCTTTACGGATAAAAAAGGTGTGCTGTGATTCGTATTAACGAAAATGGATTGGGTATAGACGAAAGCAATACATCAATTCAAATGAATCTTGCCCGGTATTATGCTGTAAAAAAACGCTATGGTAAACAGGACTGAAGATGCTGATATACCCGGAGGAGGTGTATGCGGAATCGTAAAAAAGGCAGGCATCTCACTTGCACCGGTGAGTAAAATTGCTGCGAATGATATGGAAATATAAACAGGCTCCCTTGCTTTAAGAGAGCCTGTTTGTTTTTTTAAAATAAAAGATGAATGGGATTTTTCTCCTGGTTTATTTGAGTGTTCTCATATAGTTAACCACTGCCCACATATCATCAGCTTCCGGTATCTTTTTTTTGTAGGAAGGCATATCTTTTCTGCCCTCAAAAGTTTTATAAAATAAAGAGCCGTCTGATTGGGCGTGGAAGGCAGCGGTTGTAAAATCACCGCATTCGGTATCGAGCTGTGCAGCCTTGGTGCCATCTCCCTTTCCCTTTGTGCCATGGCATGATTTGCAATGTTGATTGTAGAGCGCTTTGCCACTGGCAATAGAGGCTGCGTCTGATTTAACCGGATTAACCATTTTGTTATACTTGTCTGGTACAGCCCATGGCTTAGGTTGATTGGCAGTTATAAAAGACATTAATACTACAAGGGTGCAACTAAAAAGAATAAGCGATACTTTTTTCATATTTGATTGTTTTAGGCGTAATTTAATTGGTGTTATTAAAGTTAAGATTTAGTTACGGTTACTGGTGTAGGAGGTTCTTCTTTCCTTAAGCGAAATAACTGAATAATGATTACTAAATAATGTCCCCAAACTGCTGTCATTAATATCGCAAAAGTAATCAACATCCAAAGGGGAGGATGCGGGCTCCACAGTGCTCTTGGAAGTTCATTTATTTTATCAGAAACAATTGTTCCCCATGGTTGTATTACAGTTGCCTCAATGTTTCCATACAATTCATTTTCATCTACTCTTGCAAGCATTGTTATATTGCCCTTTGTATCACCTGGCAGGTTATTGGGTATTTCTACTGATGCTTCTCCGGTTGAATCAGTTGTGGCTTCCGCTACTTTTAACGGATTAAACAATCTTTTTACAAAGATCCCGACAGCAATTTCAGGTATGGGCACTTCCGCACCTGTTACTTCATCTATTAATTTTATTTTAACGGTTAGTAAGGAATCTTCTTTTTGAGGAGCGATCTCCAGGCGGGCTCTTTTGATTGTAACTTCTCCATCTGCCGGATCCATTGCCTTGTTTCCTGCAAACATTGCTTTAAAATGCAGTTTACCTTCTTTGTCTGGTTTAAGTGAATCAGTTTTTACATTCAACACTGCTTTTCCCCGCTGATCGGTTATTACAAAACCAAGCGATTGTTCTTCCGTATCAGTTACCAGCAGAAAGGTAACTTTTAACAAAGGCAGTTGCGTAAAGGTGCCTTTTATTTTAGCTTTTAAACCTGCTTTCAGATCTATCGTTTTATCTGATTTTTGTACACTGATAAAGTCGACTGAAGGAGCGATCAGGGATGGTTCTTCAGTTTCCGGCGGTGCTTCCGTCTTTGTACTATCTGACTGTGCAAATAAGATGCCGGGTATACACAGAAGCAGGAGTAATCCGGCTAACAGGTAAGCTTTCCGGAAAATTTTGGTGTATGTGGCCAGAGTTGAAAATTCTTTCATGATTTTATATTTAGGCGGGTTGTACAGTTTCCTTTTTTGTAATAACCGGTTCGGGATTTACAGGGTGCTTGTGATTGACTTCCTCTAATTCTGATACAGGAACCACTGTTACAAATTTTGAGATCAATGTGAAAAATAAAAGAAAGGTGGCAATGCCCGCAAAAGTTAACGCCCATTCGGGCCAGGTAGCGGAATACTTTACATATTCAATTCTTGTTTCCTGCATTGGCAAAGCCGGTGTTTCCAATGTGGGCACTATTATCAGATAGCGTTTCACCCAAAGCCCCATTACCATTATAAAGGCCGCAATCGTTATCCAGTTTGGTTTTCTTGTTTTGGGGATTGCCACTATTAATATTGGTATCACAATACCTGCCAGGTTCGCAATCAGGGTCCACCATCCATATTCAACAGGATTAAATAATTTATTAATTACTTCATTATCCCATTTTGCAGATCCAAACCAGCTGGTAAAATATTCAGAGAAAGTAAAATAGCCATAACCAGCGGCCAGTACCAGCATGATATAACCCAGGTTGGTAAAATGTTTGTCTGTAAAATAATTTTCCAGCTTGTACATTTTCCTGTACGACCACATCGCAACAATCAATACACCTACACCTGAATGTAATGCACCCAGTACAAAGTAGGGCCCAAAGATGGTACTGTGCCATCCGGGGCGGAGAGTCATTCCAAATATCCACGAAAGAATGGAGCTCACAATAATAGAAAGTGGAATCATAATGATGGCCAGTAAATTCTGCGATATGATCAGGTGTCTTTTCTGGCTTGCTGCGCCCCTGTAACCAATTGCTAAAATGGTGTATAGTTTTTGTTTCCATTTTGGTACATTCATTTTAGCATCGCGGTATACAGCAAAGTCTTTTATCAATGCCATGTAAAGGAACAATATACTTCCTACAAAATAAGTAAGGATCGAAAGCACGTCCCAGGTCATGGGAGACTGCAGTCTTGGATAAATGAATAAATGATGCAACCGGTCAAAACGGCCAACACATAATAAAATGAAAATAGGGCCAACAATTACAGATATAATGGTCATCATTTGTGCCAGCCTGATGATGGGCTTGCCCCAGGGAACTTTAAACAGGTGAAGCAAACCAGCAATAATAGCACCCGCATAGCTAATCCCGATAAAGAAAATAAAATTAACAATGAAAAGCCCCCATACTACATTATCCCTCATTCCCGTAACAATATGTCCTTTGGAAATCTGCAGGTACAACGCATAACCGCCCAGCATTATCCAAAGCAGAAAAAAGATGACCCATATCCAGTTGCTTTTCCCAAACTTTTCAATGTTGGGCCGCTGGTAATTAAAGGCCTCCTGCTGGTATGTATTTAGTTCCATAAATTAAATTATTAATGAATTGCAAACTGTGATTTCTACAAGCAAACGTAATTTTTTCGAATAAGTGAATTAGCACATTATCACATCGGCTAATTAGCTAATTTTCTTCGGCTCCATGATATCTTTAAACCTTTCTTTTATTGTACTATCCAGGTTTTCGTAACCTCTCTCTACCGGGAACTGCCTGTCTTTTGGCGGTAGGTAATATACCCTGGGTTTAGTGCCCAGTTCCTCCAGGAACCGATATCCTGCACGATCTTTTATCAATTGAGTGAAGCTGACGGTTTCGTCTCCATTTGTAACTGTATCTTCATTTTCGTCTCCAAAATAAAAGACTCCATTGGGACAGGATTCCACGCAGGGAGGCAACAATCCTTCCCTGGTACGATCCGGACAAAAATCACATTTTTCTACAGTGCCCACTTTTGCGGGTAACCCGTTTTCAGCAGAATATTGCAGGTTCCGGATGTCCATCGGCATTTCCGGCTCATCCCAGTTGAATACACGGGTGGAATAGGGGCAGGCGGCCATACAAAATTTGCAACCGATGCAACGATCATTGTCTATTAGTACCAGCCCATCCTGTCTTTTGAAAGTGGCATCTACCGGGCATACTTTTACACAGGGCGGATTATCGCAATGGAAGCACTGTTTGGGAAACCAATATGGAGCTGCTTTATCGCTGTCCTTCATTAGCTTTACAGAAAGCCATTCCGTATCTTCAGGGCGATAGTGCCATTTCTGGCAGGCTGTTATACATTTACGGGCATTTTTACAACGTGCCAGGTCTACCACCATCACAAATTTCTTTCCGGGTATACCCTGCCTTTGTTCATGCTGGGATAGTACTGCCATGTTTTCCTGGTGATTGAGGTAGGCAGAATCAATCTCAACAATTTCCCCGTCGGGCGACAACAGATTTACTTTTTCGCTGACTACCGTGTTTTTGGATGAGCAGGAACAGGCAAGGCTACCACAGGCTGCTGTGGCAACTGTGGCCACCACTGCATTCTTTAAGAAATTGCGTCGGCCCTGGTCGTTCACTTCATTTGTTGCTTTCATTGTTCAATTTTAATGGATCAACAATTATTGTCTTTGGATGGGTTTTGCATCCAGTCATAAATTTCTTTATTGGATGACTTTTTATTTTTAGTGACAGACGCTAACACTGATTTTTTTATTTCTATCACTTTGCCATCTGCAGTCAGCATTTTTACCATTTCAGGATTAGCTTCTTTTTTATCGCCGGGGGAAAGAAGGGATAAAAACCAGCGGCGGGATTTCGCAGCTTTTTTATTAATGTCGCCCATAAAATTGGTTTGATTTTAAATAGTAGCAACAAATCTATAAATCCAATATTTAAAACATTATGAGATGAATCAGCGATTTGAATGAGTAAAATCACAAATATTTAAGGTTAGACTATAGTGAACATTTTCATGACTAATGTCATAACACTGTAAAAGATTTGTCATGTTTTTGTCAAAAGGCGGTCAATAATTTTGGGCATTGAAGTTATTAAACCGTATTCTTTATAGTATCCATTTCAAAAAATAAAAAATTTTATGAGAAAAATTTCAATAATAAAATCGGTAACATTGTTTGTTGCAGTGCTGTTTATTACAGCATCGCTCTTTCAGTGCAGAAAGACAGGCGACCTGGTAAAAAGCCTGGACAGGTCATTTAATGGAACGGCAGACTCTACCATTTATGCAGCTTTTTATGAAAGCAACACGGTAATTCCGGCCGATGCTATACCGGATGTAAATGATGTGATGAAATTCCGGGGCGTACAAACGATCGTGCGTGAATATTGTGCAACATCTAATTGCCATGGAGGCCCCATTGCCCCCAGGTTTGACACCTACTCCGATATCATGAAATTTGTTAGTCCCGGAAGCCCGGAAGGCAGTAAGTTATGGGAGTTTGTTACTACCAATAAACTCGACAAGGCCATGCCACCGGTAAATTCCAATCATGAATTAACCATTACCGACAAAACAATTTTGTATAACTGGATAAAAAATGGTGCAAAGGAAAAGCCCGATTTAAAAGACTACCGGCCTGCCGCCATAGCACTGATCATTGCTGGTTGCGGTTCTGCCAATTGCCATAACCAGGCAACAGCCACCGGTGCATGGGCACGGAGGGGATGGCTGGGAACATTAGCTCCCACGGATACCACACAGTTTTTATTTACCAACCAGTCCACTAATGCGGTAACCAATTATTGCC
>JANPIJ010000300.1:0-38576 GCA_031424955.1 Ferruginibacter sp.
CACGGCTTCCACTAAATCGCAATACTCATTTCCGCAG
Source organism: Ferruginibacter sp. (assembly GCA_031424955.1). Taxonomy (GTDB): domain Bacteria; phylum Bacteroidota; class Bacteroidia; order Chitinophagales; family Chitinophagaceae; genus Ferruginibacter. The sequence goes on from JANPIJ010000300.1 coordinate 38, forward strand.
CACAAATCGGTACCAGATTTTACCGCCAATGCAGCAGCTTCAGCTTTTGATTTGGTTAATTTATGATGGGCAAAAATATCATGAATGGCCCCACAATCGGATACAACAAAACCTTGAAAGCTCCATTGCTCTCTTAATATCTTGTGCAACAATAATGTACTGGCACAGCAAGCTTCGCCATACAAACGGTTGTAAGCTCCCATTATGGAGTAAGCTCCAGCCTCTTTAATACAGGCTTCAAATGCGGGAAGGTATGTTTGCCATAAATCTTTGGTGGAAGGCTCGGCATTAAAATAGTGCCTGCTATATTCCGGACCACTGTGCACAGCAAAATGCTTGGGCGTAGCAATAACTTTAAAATATTCAGGATCATCGCCCTGCAGTCCTTTTATAAAAGCTACCGCCAGTTTTGAAGTAAGGATGGGGTCTTCACCATACGTTTCCATCCCTCTACCCCATCGTGGGTCTCTAAAAATATTTATATTGGGACTCCAGTGCGTTAGCCCCTGGTAAATGCCCCGTTTATCCTGCCGTTCAAATTCATGGTGCTTGGCCCTTGCTTCATCAGAAATAACTGTAGCTACTTCATACATCAGTTGGGTATTCCAGGAGGCTGCCATGCCAATTGCCTGAGGGAAAACAGTAGCCAATCCAGCTCTTGCCACACCATGCAGGCACTCATTCCACCAGTTGTACGTTTTTATATTAAGCTTTTTAATTGCCTTTGAATGATGTACCAATTGAGATACTTTTTCTTCCAATGTCATTTGCTGAAGCAGTGCTTCAACTCTTGTTTCAATATTTTGCTGAGCTATCACAATGCTGGTGATTGAATTTTACGCTTTTAATTTGATTTCAATAAATTTCACTTATTTAACCGCCGCATCTACAGATTTGAACAACTTGTCTCCTGCCCTATTTTCATCAACCAATTTTCTCCAAAAAAAATAAATTGCTGAATTCCATCCCATATTAGGTTTCCAGGGTATTCCGGTTTTGGTATTTATACATTCGTAAGAAGTAGCGCCCAATTTGAAGTCCAACGTACCCCTCCAAACGATTTCTTCCTCCGCTCCTTGAATTCCCTGCATGTAACTATCCATTAAAAAAAGCATATCATATAAGGTCCAGGATCCACCATGTTGGTATTTTCCTTCAGGCATATTCTCTCTATTTATTTGCGAAATGTAAGTACCGAAATCATAGGCTTGTCTTGGCAAATAATTACCTGCAGTATCTGCAACAATTTTATAACCGTAAGCTGTTTTAGATTTTTTGGTAATTGATTCATAGTGCCTTTGCAAATTTTCTATGGGCAACAAAGGCTTGTTAAAATAGATTTGTGAGAGTAAATCACCTACAACAGGGTCGGAGCTAAGTATGAAATCTTTTTTCATGCTCAACGGATAAAACCCCAGCTTTTCATTGTACAATCCCTTGTAATTTTTGATAGCTAAATCCGGCGATGTTTTAAAAGCCAATTTCAATTCTTTGGCTGCCATTAATGATACTGCGAGCAGGCCCTGATTGTAAGAAATCACATCTGTTGTATCAAAAGCAACACAATCATTCCAATATTGAAAATCCTTCCGCCCATCGTTATCATCATAGCTATAGTAGTAGCCATTTTTAACATGTGTCTCAATAGTATCAACATATTTCTGAACTTTAGCTAAATCAACTTTTATTCCTTTTAGTTGACTGCGATAAGCCCATATAGGAATATACAATGGATATTCAGCATAATGATTTACCGAATCGAGCTCACTTGTTAAACATTGAGCAGACATGCTATCGGCCAGCATGGTGGATATCCAAAAAGCATCTCTGCAATATTGCGTGTTTGAATATTCTACTGATGGAATTACCCAATAGCTACTTTTTTTACTGTCATTTTTCCTTAGATTCATATATGGAACTGTAAAGGCCAGCGCCCCCATATAATCGGTGTATTTGCCACCCGACCAATGATCTGAAATACTTAAAACGATGTCTTTTCTAAAATTGTTTAAGTCGGTGGCTTTGCTACTTATAATCAAGCATTCAAAAACGTGCTTTTTATTTTCGGATACCGTATGATAATAAGGCTTAACTGTACCCGGCGTAAATAACTGACCTTTCTCCGCATTATAAGCACCCATTTTCATAGTTGCAGGCTGCATACCCGGCGTTAGTCCATTATCGCCCGCTGTAAGGATTAATTCATTTTTTGCAACATCAAACTGCTGGGTAGTGAAATTATCGTAATACACCGGCGAATTGCTAACTGCTATTGAAAACCCTGTATCATTTTTTAAAGCAATAATGGGCAATGCTTGTTTGGCCAGGCTATCCGTAATCCAGGCGTTTACATCATGTGGACTTTGGCGGTAAACTTCAGACCGTTTAATCTCTCCATCATAATTCCAGGGATTTGCATTTGTATAGTTTGCTTTTAATGCAAGAAAACATTGGGCTGTTGTACCATTTACTGCAATAGCTTCAGCGGTTAACGCTACATAATTATCTTTAGCCTTTGTTACAACATTTATAGTAACCCCATCTACTACTTTGCTAAATGTAAACCCAGCTTTTAAATCCTCAGGCAAAACCACTACCTCTTGTGATGGCTTGTTAGGTTGGTTTAAAGTTAGCGTCCATATTACTGTACTTTTTTTTGAACTACAGGACAATAAAACCGCCGTGATAAAAAACAAGCTAAAGGATTTTAATATTTTCATGATCTTGAATTTGAATTTGAACAATTAGTAAATAAGTACGGTGATTTGCCTTTACAGCCATACTGGTTCAGCAACAGTTGGAAATATACGGCTGCTTATTTTTCAACCTTTACTTTATTTATTTTTTGAATTAAAAAAGACGACATTAATTGTATCAAGGCTAGTATAATAAACGTGTAACGCAATGCCGTAATTCCAGAAATAATCTGGGTGAGAAAAATAAATATTGCACCGCCAAATATCCTGCCACCGTTCATAAAATACTCATTGTCCATGATGTAACTGTAGCTATCCCGCTTTTCAATAATAGAGGCTTTTTCGCAGCTGGTAAGTAAGGTTGCCCTAAAGGCACTATGAATCATAGGATCGGCAATTACCTGTGTAATTTTCATTATGATAACACCGGCAAAAGAAACTACAATACTGCCAAATAGCAAATTGTTGTTGGTAATAGTAAACGCCAGCACTAATCCACCAATAATAAGGCTAATAGCGCCTGCCAGCATTATTCTACCCCTATGCTTTGGGCCCGAAACCCGCCCTACTACATAGATACAAATAACAGAAATGAGGGCAGTAGAAAATTCTATTTTACCCAATATCGCCTCGTCACCAGCTACTGTTAAAATAAGCAAGGTCATCAATACCATAAATCCACTTTCTACCATGCCCACACAAAATGTAAGCAGGCGTTGTGTATTCCATAAACTGCCAAATTTTAAATAAACAAATTTTGAAATTTCCGGACTTTTAAAACCGCTTTTCAACACCAGCCAGCAGGCAACAAGGTTGGTGGCTATTACTACCAAAGAAGTGTATTTGTAGGCATTCATTTTAAATTCCTCATCGGCATTGCTACCCAGTATAAAAGTGCCAAACAACAAAGGTATCAGCGCATTAAAAAAGATCATGATAAACTGCTCTACACTGGTATAAAAATTACGATTGTTTTCTTCTGTAACCAATAGTGTTAAAAAGTTTCTACAACTCCAGTATATTCCATTACCAATGCCTACCAATAAGCCATATACTACTACATAATAGCCTGCATCTTTACCCAAAAACATTAAAATACTCAGGGGAACAACGGTGAGTAAAATACCACTGACGAATAAATTTTTAATGGTAATTGTTTTGTTTTTAAGCAGGACGCCATTTATATAATATCCAATAATTAAACCGGCAAAAAAGCCCCAGTTATAGATTACAGACAGGTTGTTACTTCCACCAGTAATCCTTTTTACAAACGCAGTTCCAAAAATGATAATAAAGGGAAAAGCAAGCGCATAAATCATGTTTGCAATAAGTAGGCGTTTTGCATCGGGACCAAAAACATCGAAAGCAGCACGTTCTTTTTTAATAAAATTCAATAGCATAGCAAAATAATTGGAGTATTATAGAAGATTACCATTCAATATTTCGTGTTTTGACGTTATTCAAATGAGCACTAAAAGAATGCCGATTCAAAAAATGGCTCCCTTTATTTAACCCCTATTTTCATTCCGGTTTTTTGAAGCAAATATTGACTAAAGAGAAAGCAAACAACGTAACATCCAAAATTATATGAATCGAATAAGGAAGGGTGCTAATGAAACAGCATCATTTAGTACTATTTTGGCATAGATAGAATATGCTGGCTTTAGCGAGCAATTACCGCCTATTTCTAGCAGCATTTCTAGCATAATCAACAGCAGGGTCGAGTGTAATCGTTAATCAAGGTCAGGAAACTGAAATGTATCCTATGCCATAATCATTTTACGAAGAGTTTATTTTTTACCAATCCCAGGTTTCCAAACCCATCTTGCGACAAGGGTTCAATTTTATTGGGAGTATTTCCATCAAAAGCGGTAAAATAAATAGAACAAATACAAATATCCTCATCAGTAAAACTAAATGAGGTATTCATACTTTTAATCCATGCAGGCGCATTGCACAAAATGGTTGCTAAAAGAATTATGATTTTAATTGTTTCATGGCGGTTCCCCAATCTTCTAAATGATGAACAGAAGTTAGTTTACCATCAATTACGGTATGAAAGTCAATAGACATAATTTTAAATGATTTTGTACCATCTGTTGCTGTTCCCATAAAATCGCCATTGGGTGCGCCGCTTACCAAACTGCGAACTACGTATTTATCACCATCGTTAGCAATATCTTGTGGTTCCCATTTCAAGTCTGGAATTAATTTCCAAAAAAATTCAACTTGCCCAATCAAAGCAGGTTTTCCTTTGCTCTCTACCGAACCGCTTGAAAGGAAATTATCGGCTAATACTTCTGTCAATACAGCAGTAGGTGTGGTTTCGGTGTTTACGGTCAATGCTTTTTTGTAGAATGCGGTTAACGAATCTCTATTCTTATCCATTGTTTAAAAAATTTAAATGATTAATAACGTTACAAAAATGAGGCAGTTTCGTATTTTGAACAATGGATAAATCAGCCTTTGTATTGCACTTTTGGGCAATATTGACCATTACCTATCTATAATAAGAACTTGCATTGCCATTTAAATATTCATGTCAGTGTTTTCAATATCTATGCTTAATGAATCGGTTCGTTAGGGATTGGAGCGAAAATCCTTTTGCGTTAGCAAAAGATTGCAGCGGAAAGCCCGACCCGCCTTCTTTGGGGCGGGGAATGCCAACATGAAAGTATTGTCTGAAATAGAGTTTATTGACTTTTTGGAATTAGATTTTTTCTTTGCCGAAGGTTGGTTACAATGCCGGTTCATGAAACCTGCTGGTAGGCTTAGCCTTATTACCGCGGCTAAAAGATTAAATAATTCTTTGGCATTGCCGAGGCAAAGTTGTGATTTAAAATATGCGCTTTGACAATTCCTTTGTTTTAAATATTTTCATTGTTTATCTTCCAGGCACGACGCTTTAATCCTGAGTTAGTTTTGTAATTAATTTTCAAGATTAAAACCGGATAAAATAATAATTCTCAGCAACCTGCCCATTTTCAATTGTTGTTATTGCATAAAATTAAAGTAAGTAGTAACAGGCACTTCAGCGGATAGAGTCTGGCACCTGACTGGGCTGATATAATTTTAGATTCCATTGCTACAAAGATGCTTCTCCTTCGGAGCAGATGTATCGTGGAATTGTATTGTATTGCTGAGGGTTTGGGATAATGGTTAGTTGTTGAATTGTTTTTATATCGAGAGATTGCGCCTTTGGTGTAGGTGATTTTTTGCTTGCCTGCTATTTTTCTATTGTTTGGTGTTGGAGATTATTGTTTCTTTTTTGTGTGGATATACCAGCGCCTTTGAGGTGTCGAATCCTTAATCCTGAGCATTATGGACCAGAAAGTGATGTGTTAACAGAAAAAGGTGGTGCATTATTTGGGTATACTGACCTATATGGGGGATACGATGGTGGACAAGTACAATGTGTTAGAGTAACTTATGCTAATTATGGGCCGCGACTGGTGCCAGACGTTTTATCGGATGAGCAGGGATTGTATTATTCCTGACCGATATTTTCCCAACCGGATATACCGGTATAGACTGGGGGCAAATAAAGGGGGGAGAAACTGTAGCTATATTCGGAGCCGGTCCTGTAGGCATTATAGCTGCAAAGCGTGCGTGGCTGAGGGGTGCCGAGCGGGTTGTTATTGTTGATACTTTACAATACCGCCTGGATAAGGCAAAACAGGCAGTCAACTGTGAAACTATTTTATGGAATGATGGTGCTAAAATGGTAGTAGATCAGATAAGGAGTATTACAAACGGACGCGGGAGCAGATCTTTGTGTTGAGGCGGTGGGGTTTGAACCCGATTGTAGTTTATTAGACAGGGCCAAGGCGACCATAAATCTTGAGAAAAGATCTGTAAAAGTTTTAGAGGCCTGCATGAGTGCTGTACGACGTGCCGGAATAGTTTCCGTTCTAGGTGTTTATCCCGGCCCATATGACAATTTTCCAATTGGCCAGTTTTTGACAAAGGGATTACCTTGAAAGGCGGGCAGGCACCAGTTCAAAAACATATTGACAAATTATTAAGCTATGTGTGGTGGAGGGAAAAGTTAAACTCGATGATGTAATAACCCATCGATTGCCCTTATCAGAAGCAAGCCATGCATATGCTATTTTTAAAAAGAAAGAAGATAATTGCGTAAAAGTGGTGCTCGATCCCTGGAATTAAACTGCACTATAAAGACGCCTTAAAAGCATGAAAATTGAAACATTTATAGGTATCGCCGCCAGTGCCTGCACTGCGGCTTCTTTAATACCGCAGTTAGTAAAAGTTGTAGTTGTAAAAGATAAGGAAGCGGAAAGTATTTCCTTACTGATGCTTTTAATTTTATTTATAGGAATTGGACTATGGATTTATTATGGCGCGTTAAAGAATGACCTGATAATTATCATCTCTAATGCTTGCTCATTTTTAATTAATACTACACTGGCAATTTTTTCAATTAAATACAAGAAGAAATAGTATAACCGGTATAGATAATTTCGAAGTAATATTTCAAATCTATTTTTAGTTTTTAGTGGTTTCATCATAAAAGGGTGGCAAGCATAAGGGTGTCCTCAATGGCGAAAAATAGGTACTCCTTTTTAAACCCTTATTTTTAACGGCTTTTGATAATTCGCCTGCCAAATATCTTTTTGGCCCAAAATCCATGGCATTCCAATTTTTTGAATACGCACTGCTGCTCGGCCGCAAAGAAAACCCATCGTGGTGCTTGGAAGTGGTATTACATATTTAGCGCCTGCATCTTTAAAAAGTTTGGCCCATTTCTCAAGCTCCCATAATTCTGCTTTAAACATAGGAGCAAATGACGGATAGGTAAAATTTTTACCAGAGACCCGGTTATGAAAATCCTTGCCGGAGCCGATTTTGTTCATGGCCAAAACTTCATACCCAAACTATGCAGCAAAGAATGGCTGTACAAAAGCCCCCGTTCATAAGTTATATATTAACCTTTATAATTGTATATTTATGGGGTAACGTTTTGCCTAAAACATCCATTTCCTTGTTTAAAGAATCTATCTCATTATCTAGCTCTGTTAACTTGTTCCAATATTGTATGTATTCATTTATTATCCTACCATAATAGATATTAATTTTTTCCATTTTTGCGGCATATGCTTTTAAGGCATTTTCATCTTTTGCATCAACACTATCTTTCAGCAGCATTTTTTTTACTTGGAACATGCTGCGCTTCATAGAATTTTTAACTGCCCATTCAAAAGATTTTGCATAAAGCTCCTGTGCCTGTTTATATTGTGGTGTAGTGTTTTTATCGGCAATATTTATACCTTGATGCAACTCTTCTGAAGTGTAAGTACCGATTGCACATCCATTTATACCCAGCATAAAATTACCTGTGGGCAGAAGGCTACATTGTAAAATTTGCTGGTTAAGTTGTAGATGAAGTGGCACCCATTTTAGTAGGTCTACAGCATCCTCTCCTATGGGATAGGGCAACGTTTTTTCTATACATTCAAATACCAGCTCATTATCTTTCTTCAAAAAATTTGTAACGGTTGCCTTTGTAGCTTTTGATTTATTGGGAACCTTCCAGTTGATGTTAAGTGTAGAAACAGTTTGCGTTACGCATTGTGCTTTTAAAAAATAATAAGCCATCAATTGATGCCCCGCAGTACCGGGATGCACCCTGTCTTTTCCTACGATTGTATAAGTGGGATTATTGTTTTGCTGCTCTGTATTCAAATGGAGCATGGGGTGAAAAAAATCGATAAATGGTGCATTTTTTTCGTTGGCCAGTTTCTTAACTATTTCTGTAATTTTTTCAAGGGTTTCGTTTTTACCCGTTGCAGGTATTTGTTGTAATTTTGCGGTTTGATCATAGATGGTAGGGGAAACAAAAATAAACTGGGGATGGCTGTTTATAATTAGCCTATCTAATATTTTATGCATATCATCAGAAAAAATATTGCATAATTTCAATCGTTCCGTTTCAATTTCTATACTCGTTTTTTTGTCGAGATATATTTGGTTACCGCTATTGTTCATGCCCAACATTATGACAACTTTTGTAGGCTTGTGTATCAAAATGTCTTCCTCCATGCGTTCTAGAACATTGGAAGTATTATCGCCACTTACGCCACAATTAATGAACGAAATTTTCCTTTCCGGATAACGTGTCAAATAAAAATTCCGTACAAATGTGTGCCATCTGCCATTGTGTGTAATACTATCACCAATAAACATTACAATATCGCCATCCTTAAATTCCAACAAAGCCTTGTTGCTTGCAGGCCAGGCGAATGAAGTATTTAAAAATAGCCCAGCAGCACCTAAGCCGACTGTTTTTAAGAAAGAATTCCGTTTCATAAATTAATCATTTGGCAAAAGGAACTAAGATTTAAAATACCATTATAGATAGTAAAAATGCCCCTCCTAGGAGAGGCACTTTTCTAACCATTGATTGCTTGCTAAAAAAAGTTAACACTTAAAAAAATAAATTGATTACAGCACCCACAGAAAGCGGATTTGCTATCTGCCCAACTGCCGCGATTGTTGGCGTTTGGTAACCACGAATTACAAGGGTATAGATTTTATCAGCTTCTAAAAGCATGGCAAAGGCAGTACGGGCCGAAGAGCCGGGCAGAAACTGGGGCACTGTTTGATTATCAGTGGTAAAAGTGCTTAGTGCCGTTGTCGTTGCAGTTGGCCGCACTTCCAGACTATAGTACCCAGGTGTAATTTCAATAAATGCATTTACCGTTTTGTAAGTGGCATTGGTAAAAATGTTTTGGCGGGGGGATGCATCGGTGGTTAATCGTCCGGCAACATCCAAAGCACCCGCATCAGGTGACAGGTTAATTACCCTTATTTTAAGCTTACCTGCAGTGGGCCTTGTTAAATCATCGGTTGTAACCACCACTTCCGGACTTTGAATTTTTCCAGTGTAATACACTGAATAGAATTTACCTGCTTCCGCATTTAAGTTGGTTGTATTTACTACTCCTGATGGCGTTTGCACATTTACTACTGCCGCAGCGGTATCTGACCGTAACACCCTGTTACCGGGGTCCACCAACAAATAACCAGTTGTTCTGTTAGCAACAAAAGGTGCAGTAAACATCTGAACTCCGTCTAAATAAAACTGGTATCCCTGTATTTCTGCTACCGATGTGGATGTTGACCGTGTTGGGGTCGCCACATTAAAAAGAGCGACTTTAGCTTTTTCAGGCGCATCCTGCAAACCCACCCTGTCTTTTTTACAACTTGTAAAAAAAGTAGCAGCTATTGATAAAGCAACAATTGAAATTTTATTAGAAAGCTTCATACCTGTTTTTTAAGAAGTTAGTAATCGTTTAATAAAGATCAATAACCCGGGTTTTGAATAAATTTTGTACTCTTCTCTATCTCTCCCTGCGGTATTGGTAAAAGGCCCTTCGTGCCGGCCTTTACCGGGCGGCCATGAGCCGCCATGACGGCTTCAACATTATTCCAGCGCAACAGGTCAATCCAGCGCCTTCCTTCCATTGCCAATTCCAGGCGTCTTTCTAACCGGATAGCGTCACGCAATGCCGTGCCTGTAAGGCCAACATAAGCTATAAGTCCGGTGCGGGGGTGTGCATGTACTTTATTCAGCTCAATTAATGCTTCGCCATCTTTGCCCTGGTTTTGCAAAGCCTCTGCAAGCAATAACAGTGCATCGGCATATCTGAATATCACCCAGTTTGCACTGCCCTGCGCCGCCGCGCCGGGTACCCAGTATTTTTTATTAGTTGAACGGATGGGAGTCACGGTATTGTAAGAAACAGTGGCGTTTTTTCTTAAGTCTGGGGCGGTGAATGATTGTACCAATGTACTGTTTAAAGTTATTCCTTCAATCAAAGTATTATCTGTAGGACGGTTCCTGGCCAGGCTATTTACTCCGCCAACTACTTCATCTGCAGGGCCAAACTGAAAGCTGAAATCTGTTTGTGCCCCACCCAAAGTTGCGGGTGTTGTAAACTGTGCCTCCAATATAGATTCCGGAGAATTTTTAGTACCTCCCAATGCATTGAAATTAGTAGTGAACGCCGCATTGAGACTGTAAATATTACTGCTTACTATCTCTTTTAAATACTGTTCTGCTTTTATACTATTGCCGGTCGTAAGATACAAGTACCCCAATAAAGTTTTTGCCGCTCCTGCGGTAACCCTTCCTACTTCCGAGCCACCGGAAATGCCTACAACAGGTTGTATTAATGCAGCATTTGGGTAAGACACCGGAAGTGTTTTTAAACCCTCTAATAAATCCTTTTCAATTTGTGCAAACACCTCTGCTTTTGGGGAACGGGCAATGTCTAATTGAGCGGTATTGATTAACTCCGATGTTATTAAAGGAACATCGCCATATAACATAACCAGGTTGTAATAGTGTAAAGCCCTTAAAAAATAGGCTTCCCCCAAAAACTGGTTTCTTAGAATTGCCTGATTGCCCTGCAAACCTGATATTTTTGGTGACCTTTCCAAATATACATTTGCCCTGTATATACCATTGAATGACGCATTCCAGATACCGGATACGATACTGTTTGGAGGTTGTACCGAATGAAATTCAATGTCGGCTGATTGCTGGTCGCCGCCGGAACTATTTTGTCCATCATCGCTTAACACATCCGTATTCCAAAATGTTCTGTACACATTTTGTAGAGACGGATATACGCCGTTTATGCCTTGTAAAGCTCCATTGAAATCAGTATAAAATTCTGCTTACCCAACCTGTCCGGTATCACCCAATTTAGGTTCTAAAATTTTTTTGCAGGAGACGGCCATCAAACCTGCAGCCGCCAGGCATATCAATAATTTATTTTTCATATCGCTTCTTAAATTGAATAATTTACTTGTATGTTAGTTGGCTTAAAATGCTTTTAGAAATTCACCATTAAAATCCAAGGTTAAACCCTACCTGTATTGTTCGTGCTACCGGATAACCGGTTTGGTCAATACCTGCTGAAAGCACATTACTGCCACTGCTGTTTATTTCAGGATCCCATCCTTTGTACTTTGTAAAAGTTAACAGGTTGCTGCCGCTTGTGTATAACCGAAGCGATTGAAGTTTATAACGGGAAAGGACCTTGGCGGGTATTTCGTAAGCCAGGGTAACATTCCGGATACGAAAGAAAGACCCATCCTCTAAAAACCTTGTGGAGGTTAATCGATTGTATTGCGACTGGCCACCAGCCGTTAATCTTGGATTTCCATTGGTGCTGCCGGGTTTCCATCTTTCAAGATTGACAATACCGCCTGCGCCATTTAAAAATTGCTCCCTTTGTAACCGGCTTTGATTGAATATTTTGTTGCCCACAACAAAATTGGCAAAAATGTTCAGCGAGAAATTATGATAAGAAAACTCGTTGGTAAACCCTCCATAGAAATCGGGAAATGGCGAACCTAATATTTCCCTGTCATTATTATCAATAATGCGATTTTTATCAATATCAACATATTTAACATCGCCCGCCATAGGGAATATACCCACCTGTGATGGATAACCGATCGTTTCGGCATAGTTTGCAAAAATACCATCCGTTCTCCAACCTATGAATGAACCAATGGGTAACCCTTTCCTGGTTACGTTAACCGGGGCGGTGGTTCCAGTCGGCTGGTATCCAAAAAATTCCTGTGCGCCACCCGAAGCGGTTAGGCCTAAATCAATTACGGTATTTTTTAGCGTCGAAAGGTTAAGGGAGGTATTCCAATTTAAACTGCCTTTAATATTTTGTGTATTCAAGGTAAACTCGTACCCCTTGTTTTCGATAGTACCCAGGTTTGTAGTAATGCTGCCAAAACCGGAGAAGCTAGGCACCGATACCGGAAGTAATAAGCCTTTTGCCCTATTGATATAATATTCAGCTATCAGGTTTACCCTGCCTTTCATCAGGCTGAGTTCTATTCCAAAGTCTGTCTTTTGGTTATCCTCCCATTTTAAAGTTGTGTTAGCTAAACTACCCGGAGAAAAACCATTGACCACAGTAGCACCAAATACATAGTTGGAAGCCCCAACCCGCGGCACAAAAGCAAAAGCACCAATATCCTGGTTGCCGACTGTACCATGACTGGCCCTAAGTTTTATATCAGCTACGGATGATACATTATTCATAAAATTTTCATCTGAAATGCGCCAACCGATAGAAGCAGCGGGAAAAATTCCGTATTGATTTTCGGGGCCGAAATTGGAAGAACCATCTCGGCGAACGGTACCAGACAATAAGTACCTGCTCTTGTAGTTATAGTTTACCCTGGCAAACTGGGAAACGATACCGCCCTGGCTGAAACTTTCGCTTGCGATGAAGTTTTGCCCGTTGTTAGGCCCCACTAAAGTAAGGTTAGGATTTAAACTTCCTTCTCCCCTGATAAAAATTCCTTTGGTTGTAAATTGTTGTACGGAATAGCCAAGCAACACATCTACCTGGTGGTCGCCGCCAAAGATTTTGTTATAGTTTAAAGTTTGGTCCCACACCCAATTTGTCATATTTGCATTGGTAGTAGAAGCCCTTGAAGTATTATTTGAAGGCAGGTCGGGACCGCTATTAATAAACAACGGGCCTCTTGCCAAAGCATACTGTATAGCACGTTGGCTCAGGTTGGTGTTATCCAAACCAAAAGAGGATTTGAATTTTAAGCCTTTTAGTATTTCATATTCTCCAAACACAGTGATACTTGTTCTCTTTCTATCTATTGGCCGTATGAATTTGTCAGCTTCAAATACGGGGTTACGACCGTTCCAAAATCCTGAGTTGGACAAAGGCCCCCAATATGTTCCATCCGGATTGAATGCCTGGTTCCATTGTTCGGTAGCCAAAGCACCCAGGATAGTACCCTGGAAAGGGTTGTTATCAGTCACATTATTCCCCGTTTGGTTGGCATAAGTAAAGCGAACGCCTAAATTAAATCTATCAGAAATTTTCGAATCCAAATTTAAACGTGTTGACAAACGCTGGCTGTATGTGTTTCTAAAAATACCTTCCTGCCTGAAATAATTACTGCTTGATAAAAATCGCAGCTTATCAGTACCGCCGCTAAAAGAAACATTCGCATCTTGAATAGCAGCGTTCCTGAATAATATATCCTGCCAATTACTATTTTGAAACTTTGAGCTTGAGGAAAAAGAGTAAGGGTTAAACTGCTCTGCAGGTACAAACCGGTTAAAATCGCTGATTGTATTTAATAAGGCTTCGTTTCTAATCATCATACCCTCGGCAGCATTCTGCATATCAATTTTTTTGGCCATTGACTGAACCCCATAATAATAATCAACGTTTACTTTTGTTTTACCCGATCGTCCGCTTTTTGTTGTAATCACTACTACGCCATTGGCAGCTCTTGCACCATAGATAGCAGTGGCAGAGGCGTCTTTTAATACACTGATCGTTTCAATGTCATTTGGATTTAAAGTGGCTATCGGGCTCCCTAAATTTCTTTCGGGGGTGCCATTGGAAGCTGCGCTGGCGCTTAACTCCCCACCACCATCAAATAAGGGAATCCCATCTAATACATACAGAGGTCCGTTGCGGCCGGCGTTGGTACTGTTAACGCCTCGTATCTGCACCTGGGCAACACCACCCGGAGCACCGTTGGACTGCATTACCTGCACACCGGCAGCCCTGCCCTGCAACGCTTGTTCGGGGCTCATAACAGGCACCTGCCTTATTTGCTCCGATTTTACCGAAGCTACGGAGCCGGTCAGGTTTCTCTGGCTTTGCGTTCCATAACCAACTACCACTACATCCTGGAGAACGGCTGAAGCAGCTTTTAATACTACCAACACATTTGTTCTAGGCCCAACCGTAATCTCCTGTGTTTCTGCACTTACATAAGAGAAAACGAGCACATCCTTTTCGTTGTTCACTTCGATGGAAAATTTGCCTTCGCTATTACTAACCACTCCCCTGTTCGTTCCTTTCACCATGATGTTCACTCCCGATAAAGGCTTATTATTTTCATCCGTTACAGTGCCTGTAACAATCATGGCGGCAATACTTTCATAATTGCCCGCCGTGGTTTTTGAACTTTCAGTAGCAACGATTTGTTCAAATGATCTGCCTAAGCCGGTATTGGCAGAAAAGCTTTTTATTTCTTTTGCACCACGGCTTTCAGGTTTTTTAGCATCAATAATAACATAGGAGTTCTTTTTTATTTTCTTGAAACGGAGGTTAAGCTCTTTTAATACTTTTGCCAGCATATCCTCTACATTATCCATTCTGTACCGGATCAAATCGGAGTCTATCTCGATACCAGAAACAATGCTTTCTTCAAACAAAATGTCAACCTGGTACATCGCCTTTATTTTTAGTAAGGCTTCTCTTAATGCAAGGTTGGTATCAAACTGGTATTGCACCTTGTAACCATTTCCGGGTGACATATTATTAACAGCTACATTCTGCGCATAACAAAAAGAGTGCAGTACTATAAGGCAGGTAAGCAGGAAAGTGGAAGAAAGTATCATTTTCATATCGCAATCGTTTTAGTTTAATTAATAGATTTGGTCCACAGGAAGGGAGAAATGCATAACCCAATTTCATAAACGCTTTGGTAGTATGTTAATCAAACACATTCATTAATTCATTCGTTTTAATACAATGCTATCGCCTTCTGTTTTTAACTCCAATGCAAACATTTCAGCCAATGCGGTGAGCAGGTCTTCTGCTGATTCCGCCTTAAAGGAACCTGTAATATTTTTTTGATTCAGCGACGTATCGTTCATTATTATTTTAGTGCCGAAAAATTCTTCAACTGAAGCCATTGCCACCCGAAACGGGGTATTATCAAAAATAAACCGGTGTTCTTTCCATGGAATAAAGTTGGCCGCCTGAAGCTGCCCGTGCTTTAGTAAAATATTTCCTTCTTTTCCTATACTTGCCACATCTCCCGGTTTCATTAGCACAGGAGCTATTTCACTTTCTTTGCTGAACAATAATTTTACGGAACCTTTCTGTAGTTCAACTTTATTAGCATTATTTCGGCTATATACTGAAAACTCCGTTCCCACCACTTCTACATTTAAAATCCCATTAGTGTGAACGATAAACTTTTGATTTCCCGTTGTATGAATAACAGAAAATGCAGCTTCGCCTTCCAGCATAACGTCACGGCCGCTTTCTTTAAAACCCCATCTTGGTATCATCAATGTAGAGTTAGCGTTCAGCACTACATGGCTTCCATCGGGAAGGAAAAATTCTTTAACCTCGCCAAAAGCCGTTGCATAACTGAGGTACCGGATATCGTTGCGAAAAACAAATAACGATGCTGCGAGTATAAAAAGCACCGATGCTGCCACCAGCCATTTGTGTGTGCGTATTTTAGGGCGCTGCTCAAAATGCACCGCTTCAATACTTACTGCGGGATCAATAAAAGCATTGTCAATTCTGCTTAAAATTTTATTTTCCGCTGCAGATATGTCGGGTAAAAATTGTACATGTTCTGCTTCCCACTCTTCGAGCCATCTATAAAACTGTTGTTCATTATCCGCATCTTCTTCCAGCCACTCCAGAATCATTTTTCGCTGAAGAAGTGACACATCGCCTGAAAAATATTGAAAACAGGATGTTTTTGTAAGCGTAGACATAATAGGTGAGATGAAAAAAATTACGTTTGAGTGTTCAAGGGAATAAGACTAAAATAATAGCATATACCCTGTATCTGATTGTTGTTTTTTATTATTTTTCAGCAAATACTTTACGCAAGGTGCTCAATGCTTTGGAGATATGCATCTCGACGGTTTTTATGGAAAGATTGAGTTCGGCGGCGATTGAAGCATTTGCCTTATCTTCAAAACGGCTCATTACGAAAACCTGCTGTTGCTTAGCAGGTAATAATTTTATTGTACGCTCTATTTTTATATGTAAATCCGAAGCCATCATTATTTCCTCAGGGCTGGCCCACCCCGATCGCTCCCTTGCCTCATCGAGATCAGTAAATGCTTCTTTATTCAATTCCCATTTCAGATAGGTGTAACATTTATTTCTAACGGCTGTAAAAAAATACGACCTGTAGTTTGTTTTTACATTGGAATAGAGCTGGTTGGTCCAGAATAAAACGAAAATGTCGGCCACCAGGTCTTCCGCTTTTTGCTTTGAGTAAACAAACCGTACGGCATGGTTACAAAGTACACAATAGTACTTTTTGAAAAGAAGTTCAAAGGCTTTGCGAGGTTCTGTTTGAAATGTTTTTTTAATAAAAATATCGTCATCTGAATATAAAATACCCTGCCGCCCTTCTTCAAACGCAGCACCTGCCAATTCCCCTTTATCAGAAGTATTTGAGGGCGAATGATTTCCAGTTAAGTTTGGTTCGTTTGTCACACAGTAAACATTTCGTTGTAAAATAGGAGACTAATAAAAAGGCCGTCACCCTATGTTGCCAGTAAGATATATTTTATTTATACAGTAAAGTTTGAAAAGATACGTTTTACTTCTACGAGGAACCTGCATTCAGGTAAACCAAATTTGGTTTTATCCAATTGATTATTTTAAAGGTTGAAGAATTAACACCTCACCGGGGCTACAAATCTTTTTCAACGTTGCACCTTGCGCTAGTTTACCATTTAATAAATATGTATTGCCCAGGTTATGATGCAGCATTATTTCTCCACCTCTTTCACTTTTCACTGTAATCGTTTTTATAGCATCATCTTTTACGGCGGCGCTTATGATAAAACCACCGGCGGTTCTAATGCGATCAAAGCTTACATTTTTCCATTGCCAATGCCTGTTGGGAAGAATATAAATACCATGGTCTGTTTCCTGCACCAGCAAATCAAATATGGCACTTAAGGCCCCGAAGCCGGCATCTAACTGCATAATTTCTGTATTCCTTTTACCGGCTCCTATTTCTTTTACCCACCGGGGTTCGTTCATAATTGCCATGCCAAGATTGGTGGTGTTATGCAACGTGCCCCTACCTTCGTTTACAAAATTTTGCCGCCAGTAATGCAGCCAGCTTACGGCTGCTTCTGTATTGCCCATTCGGTTATGAATGATGGAGGCCCAGGGAATACACCAGCCCGTCCATCCACCAGCGCCGCCCTGCACCCAGCGCCAATAGCTTTTTTCAACAAGCTTATATTGTGCGGAATTATTAAAATCAATTGTTTGAAAAGGATATATACCAGCTAAGTGCGAATGATGGCGGTGACTTATTTCTATATCTTTTCCTTCCAATAAACCAATCCGCGGGTGATTGTTTTTTGAGCTCTCACCATAGGGCGTAGTTACAATGGCATAAGGCGGAAGTTGTTCATCCACATCAGCCCAACGGTTATCTAACGGTTGTTGCAACAAGTAGGAAGCGTTGGGTAAAATTTTTAAAATACGATGCACAGCGGCTAATTGAAAAGAGGCATTCTTGCCTACTCCTTCCAGCCCACTTCCATATTCAGGACTAACTGAAATAGGCAAATTATAGTTGATCTTCCCATTACTGTCACTCTTTTCCATCATGCTCCAAAAGCCTTCAAAGGCGCCGGTTAAAAGTGGATAAGTAACCCGCCTTAAAAATGTAGTATCACCCGAATACTGGTAGTACTGCCAGGTAAGAAAAGCCACCCATGCGGTTGTTGCATGGTCAATGGTGCCGCCCCAGTAATTACCAATGGCTTGTCCGCGGTCGTCTACGGCGTGGGGTATCATAATAGCGTTAGCGTTTTTAAAAAACAGTTGCCCGTTACGCCGGAATTGCGGCATTAATAAATCTATTAATTGTAGCAATGGCTTAAAGTGATCGGTGCGGTTGGAAGCCAATGCCGGTGTATAAATCATTTGCGCATTGATGTTGAAATGATAATCGTTGCTCCATGGTGGCAATTGGTATTCTTCCATAAAAGCGCCTTGCAGTGTGCAGGCAATTCCCTGTGGCGGCGTGGAGCATGCCTGCTTATATAATCCATAATCAACAGCCTCCTGCAAAACAGGATCGGGAATAGTAACACTTGCGGCCGTTGTCCAATATTGTTTCCACCAATTAGTAGCCTCTTTTTCCAGTGAAGCCACTACTGATGTTTGCAGTAAATGAACTACATCGCTTTTGCTTTGCAGGCCAACATGGGTAGCCATTAACAAACGCTTTGCAGTTACCTGTTGCGCCATGGAAAGCGGAAAGTCTTTTGGAAGTTCCTGCGTAAATCCATTTATTGCGTTTTGCTTCCAAACCTGCGGAACTGTAACATTTATGCTTTGCAGCTTCTCGCTGTTATACTGCCACATGGGTATAAGATTGCTTTGCAATTTGCCATAAAGTTCTACGGGTAAATCAACCCAGGCGATTTCGTGATAAACCGATTGTTTGATAGCAAGAGAAATTATTTTTTTTGCAGGCGTAAGCACACTAACTGTAATGGTTCCGTTGGATAAATTTAAAACACCTTTTTGCAAGCGGTAATTTTTAGGAAGCCGCAATTGCCATACACCGGCGCTTAAATGTTGCGGCCTTGCCGGCTCGCCGGCCGGAGGAACATACGTAAATAGTTTGCGTAAACTATCTTCGTTTTTTTGTTGCACTAAATTTTTTACCTCGATGAAATTTGTGCGGCTGGCAAAATCATTACCGCCGCGATGATCCCAAAAGCCGGCACGCCCAACGGTAATGTTTAGCGTGGTGTCGCCCCACACCATCAGCCCCTGTACACCATTGCCTAACAATATGCCTGCATGTGTCCGGTTGACAGGAAAACTCCACGACAGCGTCTTAGGCTGCGCAACAACAATTGTTACCAATGTTGTAAAAAGAAATAAGAGCAATACCAAAAACTTTTTCATTGCATCAGGGGGTTAATAATTTTTATCAACATTGAATGATTATCATAAAGCATTTTAGAAACTTACATTGTCGTTTGGTTGTTGGTTTTAAATTCCAACGTAATTGAAAAAATTGCTGACCCGTAATTAGAAAAATTAATCAAAAGGCTTATTTATTTTTCAATCCTGTTAAATCAGAAATAACCTTAATTTCACCATTACCACTTATTATTTTTGCTGAAAAGCCTGGGTTCATTTCTATATTTCCAGAAGTTCTCAGATCCACTTTTTTGCCACTCACACTATTGACTAAAAATTCCATTACACCTGTATAATTGAACACGCAATTTGAAACACTTATGTTCGTTTTCAAATAGTCCGTCATGGCTTTATTTTCGTAAAAACCAATTCGGTTATTCTGAAAGCTGGAATTGGAAATACTGATAACGTCAACAGGAGTAGCTATAGATAAAAAGTCTCTTTTCTCTTCGAAAAACACCGTAACGTTATTGAACTTTAACCCTTGCTGCCGGGGGATTTCAGCTCCGGGATAATAAGATCGGCTATACCGGTCGTTATCAAAATGAATAGAAAAAGCTGTGCGGGGCTTGTATAAAAATATATTGTTGAAGCTTATATTTCTTACGCCGACTGTATAGGTTACATCCGTTTGCACCATACCCCATTTAATACCATCTAACTCCTGCATTCCGGTGGCATGTGCAGGCTGTGTTAATGACTTGTAAATCGTACCATCGGGCTTTGCCTGCACCCTGTAAATTCTTCCATTGGATACTACTGCATCCGATTGCTGCACGTCCATGCCGGGCTTCCAATCAATCCATGCGCCGGCAAGAATGCGGCAGAAATAACCGGTAGTATTCTCCGCATTCAAATCGTAGCAATTTTCAATAACGCCATCTTCTATCCAGCCCAACTCGGGATTGCTGGTAGCATAGTCATGGGCATTTAAAGCAATCGCATCATCAAAGGTTTGGAATACGCCGTTACGAATGGTAAACCGCTTTCCCCTTCCAAGGTGTATCCCATCTTTCTCTCCTTTTATTATCACATCATCTATCAGTAAATCTTCAAACGTACACGCATGAATAGCGAATTGCATTTTGGTAATATCATTACATCTAAACCTTTCAATCTTTACATCTTTTGCATAAAAGAAAGCGAGTTGGCCACGCAAGCCATACACATCAGAAAAAGGTTTGTCAATACCATTTACAATGATGTGTAAACCCTCAATACTTATATGCTCATCATATTTTTTGGTAAGCGCACCTTTATTCAACAGCACATGGGTAAACACACCTTTCTCGTCCACTTTTTTTATAAACACATTGTTGCCACACAATAGCGATGTATTGCTACCGATATAAACAGTACCTGCTAATTTGTAAGTACCAGGTTGACTTATGATAATGGTACCGGTTTTATCAATTGCTTTTTGCAAGGCGATGGTGTTAGCAGTGCCTGTAGCGCCGGAAGAAAAACCAACAGCGGCTGCATCAGTAAAACCGGCGGCTACCTGGGTTGCTGCTTGCTTACGTGATGATTTATTTTGCGCTTGTGAAACAGTTGCAAATGCCATCAAGCTTAGGAGCAGAAGTATCCAATTCTTATTTTCTTTTCTATCGGTCATTACGTTATTTATTTTGAACCAGCTTAACTGTCAGCTTACCTACGTTGCTAAAGCCATCGTGCCATAACGGTTCTACTTTATCCGGATTGATACCATCAAATGCAGTAAAATAAATTGTGTACAGACCATTGCCTTCACTGATCAGGCCAAGCGGTGTTCTTGTATTTTTTATCCATTTGGGCGCATTGGGTATTTTAAATAATTGCTCTTTACCCCAATGAATACCATCTTTTGAACAAGCATAAGATATTTCATGTTCGTTTGCACCATCATACACAGTGATATACAATTGCGGATCTACCTTGATAGCAATACAGTTTTCAACAAACTCCGGATCCAGTGGCAGGGGGTTAAGCTTTGACTGCCTTACCCATTTGCTTGTAAGGCCTTTCTCAGCTTTCATTAATCCGTTATAAAAGACATTCTGCGCATTGGGATTGAGCGTAGCTGCAGCCTCTACATGTTCAGGAACACTGTTGCTTCCATAAAATGCCCACCAATGCTTACCAATCTTATATGGAAAAAAGGAAACAAGTTCTCCCGGACCCTCCCAAAAATCAGGCTTTTTATCAACATTTAACCATCCGCCCTCCTGATAGGGGCCTGTAATTCCATTTATGCCTTTTACTTTACTATCATGACGTAAAATGCGGCCCGACATATTGTACACATTTGTTGCATCGGGCTTACGGCGATATCCTACACTAAATACACTCCATACATTTCTTTCTTCATCAAAAACTGACATGGGAGACCATGTCGCCATGCGATGGGTTGTATCGTACCAATCACCATTTGATTTAGCAATAATGCCTTTTTTTTGAAACTTAATTCCGTCCTTACTACTCCAAATAGCCATCCTGACCCGGGCCGTTTTTGGCGTGTCAACTACTTCGGTGGTAAACAGGTAATACACTCCATTTACTTTTTGCGATGTGCCGCCTTCATACCCAAACTTCACATCCTCTGATCCCTTATGGCCTTTTCCAATAATCGGTGTCGAATGGATAGACACAAACTGCAATTCTGCCAAAGGCTTTTGAGCAAAGAGTGATAATGAAAAAATCAAGAGCGGTAAAAAAGTCCATTTTTTGTAATTCATACTGTTTGTTTTAATCGGTAAAAAAGTCCATTTTCTGTAGTTCATATAATTCGCTTTAATTTGATTTTTCGCCCATGGCCTTGTCCCATATTTTAAAATCTTCGGCGTTTACAAACCGGGTAGTAGCAGATGCAGAAGGAACGCTTATCTCAAAATATTGCACCTCTCCCGGCTTAAGATTGAAGACCAATTTTGGTATGCCGCTTTTAACGGGAAGGGTTGAAAAAGAAAAAGCCGGTTCCGAGTGTTGCCGCAATAATTCGAACTGTGCCGGTGTAGGATTTACAGGCCGTCCCATTAACTGCCAGCTTTCCCATGGGCTGCCATTGCCAACGCCAATGGTGGAGCGAATAGCATTTAGTGCTGTATCTTTTGTGGTGGGTAATTCAATGCTACCAGTCCAGCTTGTATGATTTTTTTCTTCTACAAAATTTTGGTTCCACATCAATACCTTGATGGTTTGTTGATCTTGGGTTACCAACAATCCTTTGCCGGCAGGCAGTGGCTGCTGCGATTTTATGGGTAAGATATTGCCTGTCATTTTCCTTAAAAACCGAAACGCATTGAACGATGCTTTTGGAATACCATGAATCGTAAGTAAGCCATACGTGCTGGAGAAAGGACTTTGAGGAATACCGCCTTCATCAAAAATATCGCTGACTACCCAATAAGCGAAAGTCTTGCAGGTCGTGTCTAATTCTATCACATTACGAACAATAAAAGAAGCGGCAAAAAGATTGTCAACATAAATATTATCTCCCCAGGTAATTCTGTCTGCGGTTGATGCTGACTGTGTATTCCACTCTGTCCAGTGTATTTCTATATCGGGCCGCTCTGATGCTTTTACTATCTGCTGCACTTCCTTTACCGTGGCAGCAAAAAAGTCGCCTATTTTATACGGGCTTCCTTTTCTATCAGGAAATTGTACCTGCTCATCCTGCGGATATAAATGTGTAGAAACAAAATCGAGCGGTACTTTATTTTTTGTGGTGTAGGTAATGATTTCTTTTACCCAATTTCCTTTTGAAGATGCAGGACCACCAACCCGCAATTTCTCATCTACTCTTTTAATTGCTTTTGCGCTTGCAGTATATAGCTTCCAATACTCATCTTGCGTGCCCGACCAAAATCCGGAAAGATTTGGCTCGTTCCATACTTCGAAATACCAGGTGCGAACTTCCTCCATTCCGTAACGCTCTACCATGTGGCGTGTAAAGGCTTCAACTAACTGCTCCCACTCTTCATACAACTTCGGCGGTGTTACATTCATCTTGTAAAAAAACATGGTTTGGGTGCCAGATGCCATCACAGCAGGCATAGGATTTAGCTCTACAAAAGGGCGCATGCCTAACTTCAATAAAGCGTCATACATCTTATCTACCTGGTGCCACTGAAAAATCAATTTACTCGTTTGTTTGTCACGACGCACTACATCCATTTCATCATCAAAAATGGCATGAAATCGGCAGTAGCGGTAGCCCATAACTTTTTGTGCATAGGCAAGATGCTCTACCATATCGGCTCGTAATAAATTGTTGGCCCTGCCTACAGCAATGCAATTGCGCCAGGGCATTTGCAGTTGCACTTTACTGTTGGAAGGAAACACTTGAATAGCTGAACTCTGCGCACTGGCAGAAAAAACTACCAGGACCATGCAAATGGCATTTAAAAAAAGTTGCTTCATAATTAGCTTTTTTTGTTGTTTATTGGTTTTTTAGTCACCAGTATCAATGTTATACCTTAAATATATTTTTTTATCACAACGATTAGCAATCACATCAATTAAATCATTATAATTCTTTTGCGGGGTCTACGCACCAACCTTGCTTTTTGCGGCGTATAAGTTGGACCGGAACAGGTAATCTTCCCATTTTTATATGTGATTGGATCTATCCTCGGGTATCGTGCTTTAAAAACCGTATCCCAACCATGATATACGATCCAGTCGCCGTTATTTTGATCTTTAAAAATAGAATGATGACCGGGGCCTTTTACCATCGCATTACTTTTAATAATGGTATCTGCCTGTTCAGTATAAGGGCCGGTGATAGAATTGGATTTGGCATAGCGCAGATGATACGTGCTATCGGACCATGCGCCGCAACTATAGGTTAAAAAATAAGCGTTATCCCGATGCAGGATAAATGGGCCTTCCTGCCAGTTATGATGGGTGATTAATGGTTTAGGATTATCTGCTACCAGTGTAGGAGAAATCATTTTATCAACATAAATCTGCCCAGCCTTATAGCCTTTGGAGTTCTGCCATTCGATGGTATAAAAAATATACAGGGAACTATCTTTATCAAACACCGGGTGGCCGTCAATAGATCCGTTAGGAATAACCACACCTAAATTTTGATAGGGTCCTTCGATTTTATCAGCAACGGCTACGCCCACCCTATTTCCAGCATTAGCCGGAGAAATTTCAGGCGAAGCGGTATAGTATAAATAGAATTTGTTTTTTATCTTAATCACTTCGGGCGCCCAAAAATGTTTGTAGTTCCAATCTTCTTTTTTGCCATTGTTAACGGCACCACGAACGAATTGCCATTTGCCTAAATCCTTTGACCGGTAGATGGGAATATAGCGATTGTCCTGCGCATCGCCGGTAGCAAAAAAGTAATAATACCCATTTTCGTACCTAATGTAAGGGTCGGCCAAATAAGCAGGAATAATTGGGTTTTGGTAGGTTGCCCAATTGGTTTCAATTTTCTTTTTCCCCGTATGCTTATTTTGAGCATAAGAATGATATACAACAACAGTATTTAAGAAACAACAAAGTACAATAAGGCGTGTGCTATTCATTTTTACTATTTTATTCAAAAGAGATACAGTACCATTGCTAACCATTCATGGCCGGCTTTTCAATTGCAATACAATCTTTCAATTTAAACGATCATGCTTATACCATTAATTCAATATTTTTTTGCTAATAATATTTGGGATTTAAATGGACCCACTCGTATTTCACCAGGTGCTTTTCTTCCATCTAAAAAAAAATAAATTCTATCGTTTAAAAGATAATCTTTAGTTGTTGTTAAATCATTTACCAATATAAATGCTTCAAATCCATTAATGCAATTGGCAGAAGCCGTAAGCGCCATACTTTCTTTATCGACAGAGGTTATGTTTTTCCATTGCTCAAAAGAAAGATCGAGCCTGGTTGCTTCGGGAATTTGCCTGGTGGTGTATTTAAAAAGGGCCGTAGTAGTAAGGTTGACGTAGTGGTTGTTGGTAAGCTTTCCTACGTTCAACGCAGGAGCCAGCCAATTGGTGATGCTCACTGCTTTTTGAGCCGGGTTCAGGCTTACTACAAGATTACCCTCTACCGCTAATCCGAATATTTTTCCAACGTTTGCCCACTCGGCAAAACCCAGTCCTTCTTTACAATCATAGATAATATTGTTGCGGATGGTGTTGTTGAAAGAGGCATCGTTGTTAAGGATACCAGAGGCGCCGGTACTTATAACGGTATTGCCTTCTACCAGCATATCCGTAGAATTATTATCGATATAAATACCAAAGGCGAGGTTAGGATTTCCGGGTGTTCCCTTGCTGTCGCCTATGCTGTAACGTACAATGTTATTTCTAAAAATTGAGTGATGCGTAACACCCGGTCCCTTACCAAAGCAATACAAATTAGCTCCGTCGTTTAATGTCATGCTGCAATGGTCTATTACATTTTTTTCAACCAGGTTGTAACTTCCATCTACCCGTATGCCATTGTAACCGCAACTATCTACCCGGTTATATTTAACCAGATTATGATGTGCAAACGAGGTATCTGTTTGCATTGCCCGTTCTACATTATGTATAACAATACCGGATGCACCGTTCACGCCGCTCCAACCTTGCCCACGAACCAAACCAATACGTTTGATCGTATTACCAGAAATTTCTAACCCCACTGGTTCCAATGCAGATATGCCCCTGCCCAAAATATCAGTAAAATTATTATAGCTGATAACACAGTTTAGCGATGCGCTGTCTAACAACACACCCACGCCATGTATTTGATTAAACTGATTAACCGACACATTGATATTGCCCACATGCCACGCAACACCCACACCGGCTTTTTCATACTGCTTAAAGTGTAACCCTTTTATCGTTATATTTTTTACACCTGCATTTATCCAAACGCCATAGTCTGTAACAACAGCATTAGCCTTTATTGAATTAATGTCTTTTTCATCAGGTAACTGTAGCAATAATTTATTTTGCTGCCAGGCCCATTCCTTTACAGTATCTATCATTTGTGGCAAGCCTTCCAGGTAAAAGCCGTACCCTTTTTGAAATGCATACAAGCCTATTTTTCCCGCTTGTGTGCGTTCCGTAAAACTCGCTTCAATTGCATACCGGTTTTGCCTTCCTTGTATGATTAAACCTTTTTGATAGGTGGCTACGGTTCTGGTTTCATACACCCAGTCGAGCGGACGAATACGGAGTAATGCGCCGTTCCAATAACCATCCGGTTGTGTTAATGCGGCTACAGCAATACTGTCTTTTCCGAAGCCCTGGTCAATGGTGAGAAAATCGTTGTTAGGAAAACGGGCTGGCGTATACCTTTCATCACCGGCAAATACATCATACACTTGTTTGGCTACGGTTGCCTCATAGCGATCATTGCCTAAATCTTTCCAGTTGTTAACCTGCACTGCGCCTGTTAGAATAGGGTCAGCGCCTTCGCCGTAAGCCGTTATAACAATGGGCTTTTCGACAGTGCCCGACTGCAGAATGCGAAGGCCGCCTTCAAATACATCACTCCTGCGAAATAATACTGTATCGCCAGGGCGCAATTTTATTTTAGCTAAACGGCCAATCGTTTTCCAGGGCTTGTTAATAGAACGACCGTTAGCTGCATCGCTTCCTTCATTGGAAAAATAATAGTTTGTTGCAAAGCAGGGGGTACAACAAAATATACCTGCAGCAACAGATAAGAACTGGTATAAAACTTTTGTTTTGTTCATCTTCTTTTGATACAATAAATGTTAATACGCTATCATTTTATTATTCTTAATTTTTCATCAAGCGTCAATGGTTTCTCTTTTATCAGGCGCAAGCTGATTTTTTTGCGGCCATACTTTACCGTTAAATGCTTTGTTTCAACAGTTTTTAAAATAACTCTTACCAGTTGATTGTTCTTCCAGGTAATACTTGCTTCTACAGCCCCCCGACCTTTTAAACCTGTGATGCTTCCGGCTTTCCAGGCTGCAGGCAGTGCAGGCAATAGTTCTATTTCATAGCCATCCTTCAAATTTCCTATATGGCTTTGCATAAGCATTTCAGCTACGGCAGCCGTAAATCCCATGTTGCCATCTACCTGAAACGGCGAATGCGCTGCCAATAAATTATCATACACACCCACCGAACCAGGCGCATTAAAATACTCAACGCCTTCATTGGTGCTGCGGCTAATAAAGAATTTAAAAAGTTGGTAAACTTCTTTCGGCTGATGAAGCCTGGCCCAAAATAACATGCGCCATGTAGTGGCCCATTCAGTATAGCCATATCCCCTTTTCAAAATTGTTTTAGCCGCCGCATTTGCCAATAAAGTATCGGCTGGATTAATAAGCCTTCCCGGATACAGCGCATATAAATGCGATAAGTGCCGGTGTGTTGTATCAAGAGCTTTCCATGGTTCTATCCATTCCTGTAGGGTGCCATCAAATGCCAATTTTACCGGAGGCGATAATTGATTAAGTAATGTTGTTAATGTATCGGAGAAAGGTTGGTCTATATGTAATACTGAAGCGGCTTCAATAGTGTTGGTAAATAAGTCGTGAACAATTTGCTGATCTATGGCAGCACCGGCGCTGTAGCGATAATCTTTATTATCGGCAGCCACAAAATTTACTTCCGGTGAATTACTGGGCACCACCGCCAAGCCTCCATTTTTATAAGGCCGTAACACGCCCATATAAAACCGGCAGGCTTCCTTCATAATGGGGTAAGCTTCCTTTTTTAGATAATTATAATTACCGGAAAAAAGAAAGTGATCATATTGGTTTTGACACAACCAACCGGCAGCGCCTGTCCACAGCCAACGTGGCGCTGCATAACCCCAGGGGTTGGTATAAGTTTGAATAAAAAAACCGTTGGTGCCGAAGTACTCTTTTGCAGTTATGCTACCGGGCTTTTGCAGGAACTGTATATAGTTTAGCAAGGGTTTAAAACAATTGCCCAGGTTAGCCGGACCGGTAGGCCAGTAAGTCATTTGCAGGTTTATATCGGTATGATAATCGCTGTCCCAAGCGGGTGTTGGACTATCATTCCATATCCCCTGTAAATTAGCCGGCAAGCTATTGCCTCTTGAAGATGCGATTAACAGGTAACGGCCATACTGGAATAATAATGCCTCAAGACCAACGTCGTTGCCGCCTTTGTTAATTTTATTATTTGCTGTGTAATTGCGCAGACGTTCATCGGTTGGCAGGCGGTCACTTTTGCCGCTATCATGCAATTGAAAGCTTACTTTTGAAAAGAAATTGGTATGATCTGCCGTGTGCGTTTGAAGTAATTTTTTGTACGTTTTTTTTGCGGCGCTATCAATTTGCTGTAAACAAATTTTAGCAGGATTGATATTGCTAATCACATCCGGCCACTGCATCCTGTGATTAGTGTTGGCTGATAAAATGATTGTAATGAACCTTGCTTTGTCTACCGTAATTCCCTTTATACCTGAAAAAGATTTTTTCCCATCCGACATTACCCTTAACCTGGCTTCATATAGCAAGCCGCTTTCCATCATTTTGCCGCTATAAACTATATCCCCTTTATCCAGCCGAATAACGCCGTTTTTTGCAGCGGGCATTGCCCCTTCCAGTTCTACGGATAATTCGCCCTGCCTGCTTGCGGTTAGTTGAACGACCATCACCTGATCGGGATAACTGCAAAAAAATGTTCTGCTATAGTCCACGCCATTCACGGCATACTTAACACTTGCAGCGCCGTTGGTAATAGTCAGTTCACGGGTATAATTGGTTACTGCTCCCTCCGCATTTTTAAAGCGGATCTTAATATCCCCGAATGGCTGATAAGCGCCAAAATTTTCCCGTGGAGCTGCCCCATTAAATTGTAGGTAGCCCGCATTTTTATAGATACTATCCGCTGACTCAATTTCTCCATTTGCCAGCAGGTTTTGTATTTGCGGCATAGCCGCCATTACTGCTTTGTTTTCGTTTTTATTTACGCTGCCCGACCAAACCGATTTTTCATTGAACTGTATGTGCTCCACATCAACGCCACCAAAAATCATAGCGCCAATCTTACCATTGCCGATGGGCAAAGCTTGTTGCATCCATCGTTGCGCCGGTTGTTTATACCAGATTTTTAGTGGCGGTTGTGTGCTATGCTGCGCTAATAAGTGCTGGCAACAAGCCATCAATAAAATGATTGTACAATATTTTTTTAAACGCATGTTGATAAATAAATTATTCTTTCTGTTACCACCTGAAATACCGGAACGGATCATCGCCCATTGCAAAATCATCAATGTAATCGGGATGATAAAAGCCCTGCACTTTTCTTTTAATTACAGGAGTAATTTCACGTCGCTTTTGAGAAGGCATAATACCGCCGCCGCCATAGGTATCAAAAATGCGGATAGCAATTACATTCGTTCCCTGCTTTACCAATTTTGCCGGAATGGTGTAAGTTCTGTCGTAGCTCCAAACGGGTTCCTTTTCCATGCCGGTTTTACCAATCAACACCCCGTTAAAATAAACTTCATCGAAATCGTCCAAGGTTGCTAATATGACGGAAAGATCTTCGCCAATCATTGAAGAAGGCATGTCAATTTTTTTACGATACACCATCTCACCATCAAATCCACTCCATTCTCTGCGTTCCTTTTCAAAATCATTTCCACTTTGTATTTCCACCATTTTAGTTTCATCCGCATCAGGCTTCATGTATGCTTCTGCTTCGGCTGAAATGCCGGGGTCTTTGTATTTATCCTTTACATCTTTTACCGCTGGCAGTGGTGCGGTCATAGCGGCCTTCCACTTACCATCTAATGAAACAGACAATTGCACTTCATTTCGTTGCCCAAAAAAGGCATTATCCATAATAAAAGAAGCACCCATATTAGCTGCCACCTGCGCTAAGGAACGGGTTTGCCGCCAGCGGGTAAAGCGGAAATAAGTAAGCGTATCTGCATTAAACCGGTTAGGGGCAAATTGCACAAACACAGCAGTGCCTTTACCTATATTTTTTCTTCCCAACAATCCATCTGCACTTATCTCACATCCCGATGTAATAACAGTTGTATTAAAGCTGGTGCGATAGCGGGTATCCGAAACCGATAGCCCTTTCGTTTCCAGCCAATCAGGAATTTGATAACCACCTTCAAAATCAATTTTCTCTTTGTAACTAACTTCTAAAAATTTTGTTGACGAGTTGCGGGGCAGTACCAAAGCTTTACCACCGTCATTTATAAATTTAAGCACATCGCTTTCCTGCGCTGCACTCACATTTCCTACAATGAGCAATGATGTATTTGCAGGAATGGTTTCGCTGCGTGTATAGTTGATGCCTATATCATCCAGCAACAACGTGTCTTTACTATTTCCTAATAAAATGGTTTGAATGCTACGGGGTGCAGGTTTTAGCGTATCAATATAATCCACCAATCTTTTTGTGATCATTGCAGCCACCACGTCCTGTTGATAATGATCTTCCAGGTCAAGATAGTTACTTACCAAATGTCCTTTGCCATAAGGCAGTTCCATCAAGGGTGTCCAGGCAGCATCAAACTCACATTCAAGTAAAGGACGCCATGCCGTTCTGTGAGGTTTTTCCACGGCACCAGTTGCTACACCTCCACGGTTGCCCCAGTGCCATCCGTAATAAGGAACATCGTGTGAAGCTTTACGTACCTGCCCGTTTACATAATCGGGATAGGCGGTGGTGAGTTTACTCTCGCCCGTCCAGTTACGGAAATCTTTTTCATCTAACCCAACAAACAAATCGTGTGCCCCATCTACCGGAAAAACATAGCGGGAAATGTACGGTGAAACCCTCAAGCCTTTCTTAGCTGCAACACTATCCGGGTGTTGGTTCATCACTAAAACTTTGCCGCCATTGCTAACAAAATTCTGCAGGTTAAAGTGCATGGCATAAGTAGAAAGCAACGCATTACGTCCGACTACCAAAAATGGTATCGATGCTACACCATCCCATGATTTTATTGTATAGCCAAGGGTCTGCAACATGGCTGTTGTCTTTCCTTCCGGATCATACACAAACACTTCTTTGGGCTTCACCGGCTTTGGATTGAACAATCTTATATCGAATGTATCTCTGCAGATTTTCCTGTTGATGGTTGCCGATAAAATAAGTTGCCCCTCCTGCTTAAAGGCTGCTTGCTGTGCAGGTAACTGGTAAATAAAAGAATGGCTTTTTTTCTCGCCAATTGGCAGATGGACAGAGCCGGTATCTTTAAAGTATTCTTTACCGGCAATCAGTAATTTTGCCTCCCAATGGCAGGTTTGTTCTATCCTAGTATCATTAAAAAAGAAGAATTGTTTTTTAAGCCAATCGCCGTTTTTAAAGTGATGATCTTTTGCGGTAAAAGCCGCTTCACCGCCAGCAATGTAAGCCAGTACTGCATTATTATTTTCGCTGAGTGCCTGCCCGCCAGGCATTGTTTGCCAGGCATCGGGCTGTAAAAAATTCATTTGCCTTTCAGTAGCCTCACTAAAATAATTACCCATTCTGCCGGGTTTGAATTCGGGCATAACTACTTTTGTATTGGCTGTTTTGGATGGTACCCATCCATGTCCAAGGCTCCAGGGTATCATACCGCCGGTTACTTCCCATGTGCGCCAGCTTCGCCAGGTATTTTTAGAAAATAGATTTTGTATATACTGAAAAGCGGGCATGCGTTCCATTTGATGTGGATCATTCCACGACTTATATTTTTGTTCCCCTAAAAAATTATTTTTTATGAGCAGGCGGTATTCTTCTGTTTCCTGCGAAAAAGCTTTTGTTCCTGCATACATGGCACTGAATTCAGTAACCAGCGGTTCGGTTTGAACATTGTTGCCATACCCGTTTCTTCCACGTAAAAAAGTGCAATGCAACGGCGTACCAAACTCGATGCCTATAAAAGGAAGCTTGCCGTGTGTGGCATAGTGAGACATCCATTCTTCCCGTTCCTGCAGCGGAATAAGGTTTAGATAAAAATTGAGCGTATGCACATCGCCCACATAGGCACCGTGATGTGTAAATACCGGGCGGGTAGCATCATATTGTTTGATGATGTTGATAGCTTCTTCACCAGCAGTAGCATTGCGTTGCCAGAAATCGTTTCCTTTTACCCAACCGGTTTGCCCAATATGCATGGGGTCCTGGTCTTGCGCATGACCAAAAAAATTGGCCGTGGTGCCCCACATCACAATAGATGGATGGTTGCGTTGCCGCTTTAATTCTACCAACATCCGTTGCTTCCATTTATCTTTTATACCCGGTTTATTCCATTGAAACGACCAGGAATTATCAACTATATAATTAGAAAAAGGAAGTGCTACGCCTGATAATAAAAAGCCTTTGCTGTCAGCAACGTCCATCAGTTCATGCCAATCTTTAATGTCGCCTCTTTCATCAAAATTGTTAGGCCATAATTCATTAAAATTGAAACCGTTTTTGCGCAAGCCGTTAATGCTTGCGGCAATTATTTCGTGCATGCCATCGCCTCCGGCAGTTAATGTTGGCCGCAGGTTGATGCGGGTGCCATTCAGGTAAAAATTCTTTCCATCAATCCAAAATTCTCTGAAGCCAAATGACTGCACGAATTCGTCCAATACCTTACCAGCAGCGGAGACGGAGGTTTTTAACCGGTACATATTGGGCTGATCAAGGTCCCAAAATTTTGGATTACTCCAGGTAGATTGTAACTTAAATACCTGCGTATCTGCCGCAGCCGCAATTATTTTTTCATAGTAGGTTTTGGCAACATTGCCTGCTGCATCATATACTACATTGGTGAATAATAAATCCGTCGGTTTTTTTATTCCGGTAATTTCTACTTCAGCAAGGAGGTTGTGTTTGCGTACCGATGTTTGCACAAATACATCGGTAATATAAATTCCTTTGGCATGGCTTGATACAATTATATTACCGGTGATACCTCTTGTTGCCAACGTAGCTTTTGAAAAAGAAACCTGTGCTTCGGCGGTTCCCATCAGATTGGCTACTTCGCCTTCATCAGGGGTGGCTATCACTAAGATGCGTATTTCGTTTACAGCTCCATATTTTATATAAGGTGTAATATCAACCTTACCTGCATACCATTCAATAGCGCCTGCTCTTTTGCCATTGATAAAAATCACTGCGTCGGTGGCCACCCTATCTATTGCCAATGCTATTTCCCTGCCCTTCCATCCTTTTGGTATCTTAACAGTTTGCCTGTACCATGCTCTGGAAATATTTTTCAAATCTGCTTCTTTAAAATCCGCATCCCCATTTTTTATAATACCGGGTACATTCTGCCACCATACACCGTTTACCTCCCATGCACCGGGTACCCGAATGCTCCCCCATTTGTTTTGTGGTGTTTGTGATGCGCTACCAACTGCCGGTTGAAAATCCCAAACGCCATTTAAAATAATTTGTGCACGGGTAGCTGAAAGTTTTTCTTCTTTAAATGACTGGGCTTGTGTAGTACCAATGGATGCAACAACAAATGCGTACAGTAGGAAAAAATGGAGGAAGAAATTGTATTTGGTAATAAAATATTTCATGGATTGTTTTTAAAATGTTTAGCAGTATTGCACCGGATGGCAAGTTACCTGATCATCAGTAAACATGTTTATCATTCACCTGTTTTGTTTGCTTTTATTCTCATTCCTCTTTCTATTGCCTGATTATTTTATTTAATCTTGCAGCAGACGATTTACCATCAAAGCTTAGAAGCACTATTCCCGGTGATTGTAATGATTTGCTATTATCACCGAAGTTTTACTTTCAGCCCTTTATTTAGATATTGTCTGAAAGTACTTTTACGTCCATACTGTATTACCAATCTTTTTTAAGTGTACCTCTAACAATCTTTTGTATCCTCACCGTTGGAAAGATATCCAGGGCAAGGTTGTTACATAAACAAAAGTTTTTAAAGAGAACCTTAAGTTAATTCTTCTCTATAAAAACAATTCGAACGAGATTAAAAGTGCATCCCTTAGAAAAGGGACGCCTCAATTTACTGCTTGTATGAAAAAATTTTATCCCTGGTCAATTATTTTTAGAACTATGCGTTATCATTTTTATTTAAAAAGATAAGCTGCGATTTTTTGTGCAGCCGGATTAAACCCTACCCGGTTACTTAGCAATACCTGACAAATAATAAACGAACCTTTACCAAACGGTTTTTCTACAAGAGCATTGGCATAAGCAGCGTTACTGGTCCAACCTGTGTTGCCGGTAATTATTACAGGTGTCCAGTTGTTGGCAGTTATCATTGCTTTTAATATCGGTTGTATCATTTTAGTTTCACCATCATACCACCATTTCATATCTGCTTCATCCAACTGTTTTGCCAGTGGATGTTGGGTTGCGTTGCTAACAAAATAATATTCACCCATACCCGGCTTTACTGATTTGATGCTGTCGTTGCCAATTAAATAATCGCCTTCAGGTAAGTTTAAGAGAATAAGCTTTTTACCACTTGCTACAAGGTCATTATAATACTTAGCTTGTTTTAGATAAGTGGAAGTATTGCTGATTAAAATGATGTTGGTGCTTGTAGCTGATGTTGCAGACGGTATATTCAAGTCTTTAACCAATTGATTTGCTACATCATTATCAGCGGGAACCATCACTGGTTTATAAATTTGTTTAGCTTCCGGAAACACAATTATTTCCTGTGTTGCTTCATGGAGTGCATTTCCACTACCATCGAAAAGAGATGCACGTAAAACAAAAGTTGTACGCTCCTGAACCTTTGGCAATTTAAAGTCCAATGAACCCTGGTATTTGCTGCCATTAATACACTTAATAGGAATTATTTGGGCTGAATATTTTACCTGCCCATCCATCTCTAACTGATATTTAATCATTGATTTTGCAGGAAAATCATTGCGGTCGTTGCATAACCACAACTCACTTTGAAGTGCTTGTCCGCTAAAATATTTAAACCTATCTGTGCGCCAGTTTATTACAAGTGGCGTTAGCGCATCTTTATAGGCATACCATGCCGGCTTCGGTTGCCTGTCAACATCCATAATCGCCTTCATCCAACCGGCAGGCCAGGCATCGATAAATAAATGAATAGCCGAAGAAACAAGGTTGGTATTTCTTCTGATTGCTTCTGTCATTATCCGGGTAGCCTGCTCCTGGTGTTGCTGCGAAGCAGTGATCCAGTCTGCAATATTTGTTTGCCTGTTAAACCACATATAGTGAAAACGAAAAGTTTGTGACTGCGCTATTTTGGTAGGATCCCATTTTTCAGCAGGCGTAGCAGGCAGCCAATCTTTCGGGTAATATTTTTGCATGGTGTTGTAGGCATCCAAACCTTCGGCACCAAACTCACCACAGCCATAATACCAATTGGGCTTTACCGGCACCCAATATCCTTTTATCATTTGCCCGATGCCTAAGCCGTGCCCATTGTACCAAAAATTATACACATGATTATCTGGCAAACCCGGGCTTGGCGGATCATAATCTCCGTCGCCTGCTTTAATTACCCGATCAGGGTTGGCACTTAAAACAGCCGCATCAGCTGCAGCAAAAAACCTGGCAAAATCTTCATACGTATCTAAATGTCTTTGGGGGTTTCCTTCAGCATTCGGAAATCGTTCATTGATGTACGTAACCAAAATATTGGATGGGTGACTGCGAACTAGTCTTTCCATTTCGTATGCCTGGCGTACTGCTTCTACCCATTTATTTCGCCTTAGCACACCAAATAATGGGAGGTCAGTTTGGGTCATCATTCCCAGCTTGTCGCAGTATTCATAAACTTCCTGCTGCACCGGCATTTGGGTCATTCTTAAGAAATTCATGTTGGTGATCTTCGCCAATAAAATGTCATCAATCAGGCGGGCGGTATCATTGCGCATTACACTCAGCATAAAGTTGCCCATATTGTTGGCGCCACGTAATCTTGTTGGTTTTCCATTTAAATAAAACATGCCTTTGGGGATGCTAACTGTGTCCTGCACAAAAGAGCGCATTCCAAACTGTTTGGTAGCATTATCTATCACTTTTTTTCCAGCATCTAACACTACCAATTGCAGTTGATATAACCATGGGTGTTCATTACTCCATCTTCTTGCATTTGGTATGGCTATTTTCCATTTCAAAAAATTAGTGCCTAATCCCAACAGCAATTTTTTATTCTCCCAATCTGTTGATTTAGCTAAATCGCCCACACCCGGCACGTGGATGGTTCGAGGCTCGTAGCGTTTATTTTCATAAACCGTTTGTTCAAAATTTTGACCATACACAGCATGCCTGATGGTTATCTCTTTATATTCTGTAGATGCATTTGATACTTCTACCCAAACTTCTGCACTGTCGCTGTTTGCAAGTGGCCTAACGAATACATCACTAATGTAAACCAGTGGCCGAGTTTCGAGATAAACATTTTGATTAATGCCCATAGCCGGCGGATTGTGGTGCCAGCCTAATACCGGATCATCATAACCCATACCTGTAGCGGCGTATATTTTATCACCGTCAAATTTTCTCCCATCTTCTCCCACATGCCCAAGCATGGGATAATCGTTTTCAACTTTTACAACCAGTATATTATTGCCGGGATTTAAGTATGGGGTAATGTTACATTCAAAAGGAATAAAACTGCCTTCGTTGGTGCCGCATAAATTGCCATTGATGAAAACGGAAGCCTTGTAGTCCACGCCTTTAAACAGGAGAAACATCGCTTCCGAATTTGAATTAAAGTTGGGTTGTGTTAATGCAGTACAGTAATAAGTAACCGCTTTGCCTAAGGGTGGCCCATAGTGCGGAATGGTAACATTTTCCCACACACCATCACCCTTAAGAACATTGGAAAAGTCTTTTCTGTCTGCTGCTGATTCTATTCGCCAGTTAAAGGATAGTAATTTTTTGCTATTGCGGGTAATTGGTACTTTAGGAGCCAGGTTTTGAAGATAAGGCGCATATACATTCCGGATACTATCCAATGCGGAGGCCAGTTCTTCTTTGGTGTCTAATTTGTTCATAGGAACAAAGGCACTCGCAGT
This sequence comes from Ferruginibacter sp., assembly GCA_031424955.1. Lineage (GTDB taxonomy): Bacteria > Bacteroidota > Bacteroidia > Chitinophagales > Chitinophagaceae > Ferruginibacter. The sequence goes on from JANPIJ010000300.1 coordinate 37,420, forward strand.
AGATTGCTGCAAGGGCAATGCGCTGTATTTGAAAACAGTTGGCTGAGGTGTAACCAATAAATTTAAACGAACAGCCGCCGCCTTATTGCCGATTTCGCCAAAGCTATCAGCATTTTGAGCATTTGCACCAACGGCAAGTGCGATACTAACAATGGCAATATTTAACCTGTAAATACATCTCACTATAATTACTTTTTAAAACCATGCAGCCAGTTGTTCCTGAGACAATTGCCGCATTTAACCCTGAAATCTACCTGTAGCAGTAGCGAGAAAACTGTTTGCATTTTGCGCTATCCATTGTTTACACAGGCAACAACAATACTAACGATATAAACTATCATAAAAAAAGTTGCCTTTAGAAATGGGTTCTAAAGGCAACATGAATTTATTTAATTCGTCCAGCGATTTGCGTGATAATATATTTGCAACGCATAGCCACCAGGTGTGCTACCAGGAGCTGGGATGGTGCGGAAACCTGCAGCCCAGATAGTGTACACGCTATTAGGCGATATCACCATTCCTGACTTAGGAGCCCTCAACACGGTACTAGTTCCTGCAACGTTTATTTGCATACTATAAGTATTGCTGGGGTCAACTTCTATGTAACCGCGGCGTTGCTTGTAAGTAATATTTGAAGCGATCGGCAGTCCTGTTGCTACGTTGATAATATCTATCGGTCCGGCATCTGGCGACAGATTTATAAACATGATTTTGGTTTTGCCGGTTGTTGGAAAATCAATATTATCTTTTACAAAAAAGGTATCCACATTATTCGGAGAACCTACAGCAAATAATGAATAATAATTATTGGATTCTACCGGAAGGTTATACGTACCTACGGTTGCACCTGGGCCCGGAGGGTTGTTCGCCTGCGATTGTGCCGTATCAAGCCTGACATTTAATGTTCCCGGATTAAAAGGTTTGTAACCGTTGCTAAACGGATACTTGATAGGAAAATTATTAAACTGCACGCCATTATAATACGGATAAACGGCAATTTCCCGTTGGGCTGCAGCAGCTACTGTTGCGTTGTTTGGTGCCGCATTTATAAATATTACTTTGGCTTTATCCGGATAATCGCCTACATAACCTTCTTCTTCTTTTTTGCAACCATATAAAATCAATAGTTCGGTAATATTTTAAGCCGCCAATGCACC